>CANFLM010000066.1 GCA_947447895.1 Hyphomicrobiales bacterium | reverse complement strand
CCAGCTCGATTACGGCATGAACGAGATCATTGCCACCAACGGGGCCAAAAGCGGCATTTATGCCGCCTTTGCCGTAACGCTGGAACCGGGCGACGAGGTGATCGTGCCCACGCCTTATTGGGTGTCCTACACCGATATGGCGATTGCCAATGACGGCGTGCCTGTCACCATTGCCTGCCCCGAGGCGCAGGATTACAAATTGCTGCCCGCCCAGCTGGAAGCCGCCATCACCGGCAAGACCCGCTGGCTGTTGCTGAATGCGCCGAGCAATCCGACCGGTGTCAGCTATACGCTTGCAGAATATCGTGCTTTGGCGGATGTGCTGTTGCGCCATCCGCATGTCTTGGTGATGACCGATGATATTTACGAGCACATCCGTTTCGACAACACGCCCAATCCGCATTTTCTCAACGCCGCACCCGAATTGAAAGACCGGACGCTGGCGATCAACGGCGTCTCCAAAACCTATGCGATGACCGGCTTCCGCATCGGCTGGGTCGCCGGCCCCAAAGACATCATCCATGGCATCAACACCTTCCTGTCGCAATCGGCCGGCAATTGCTGCTCGGTCAGCCAGGCGGCGGCCGCCGCCGCGCTCAATGGCGACCAGTCCTTCATCCACGAGAGCGTGGAGACCTACCAGAAACGCCGCGACCAGACCGCTGCAAGCATCAATGCCATCAAGGGCCTGAGCTGCCGCGTGCCCAAGGGCGCTTTCTATCTCTATGTGAATTGCCGGGATGTGATCGGCAAAACCACGCCAGACGGCACAGTGCTGGCCACCGATGACGATCTGGTGATCTATCTGCTCGACAGTGTCGGCGTTGCCGTTGTCGCAGGCACCGCCTATGGCCTGTCACCCTATTTCAGAATGTCGATCGCCACCTCGCTCAAGACGCTCGACCAGGGCACCGCGCTGATCGCCCAGGCCATCGCACAGCTCCGCTAATCATCAAAAACAACACGAAAGAGGAAACGACATGTCCGGTTCAAGCATCCAGAAACATCCCTCTGCCCCGCAGGTCGACCCCAGGATCATCGCTGCCCTGATGGATCTGCCCGTGGCTTTGTTGAGCGACAACATGCACCGCAATACCGGCAGTGTCGGCCTCAATCCCTACCACAAGCCGCACCATATGGTCGGCACTGCGGTCACCGTCAAAACCAGAGGCGATGACAATCTGGCGATTTTGCGGGCCTTCGAATTCTGCCGTCCGGGTGATGTGATGGTCATCGATGCCGATGGCGGCCTGAAGAATGCGGTGGTTGGCGGCATCCTGTCGTTTTACGGCGCCACCATCGGCCTGAACGGTATGGTAATCGACGGCTCGATCCGTGACGTGGCCGAAATTGCCGCCCGCACTTTTCCGGTCTATGCGCGCGGCGTCAACCATCGCGGTCCTTATAAAGACGGCCCCGGCGCGATCAATGTGCCGGTCTCGATCGGGGGCATGGTGGTCAATCCCGGCGACATCATCGTCGGCGATCAGGACGGGCTGCTGGCCTTTTCCCCCGCGATTGCCGAAGAGGTGATCAAAAAGGCCCAGGCCCAGCACGCCAAGGAAGATGCCACCATGCAGGCCATGCGCGACGGCACCTGGGACCGCTCCTTCATCGACGCGCTGGAAGCCCGCTGCATGAATTGATCGGCTACGTTATGATCCCTCCTGCGTTTGGACACAATGGGATGATCGCTGAACCGCGTCTATTGTCTCAATATGCGCGGTTCAGCCAATTGGGGAGTGGGTGTGCTATCTACAGCGAAGGACCGTGCTCTCTGACAAATGCTCGATCCATCACACCCAACCGCCATCGACAATATAATGTTGGGCTGTGCAGGCGGAGGCTTCATCTGAAGCCAGAAAGACCGTGAAACGGGCGATTTCCGACGGAACCAGTTTGCGTTTGAGGCATTGGCGTTTCAGCAATTCCTGCTCGCCCTCCGGTGTCAGCCATTTGTCGATCTGCCGCTCGGTCATGATCCAGCCCGGTGCGATGGCATTGACGCGGACATTGTGCATCCCATAATCGCGCGCCAATGAGCGGGTCAGACCCAAAACGCCTGCTTTCGAGGCCGAATAGGCCGCCATGCCACCCTGTCCGGCCAGCCATGAGGTCGAACCGAAATTGACGATCACCCCCTCATTGGCTGCGATGAAATCGGGCAAGACCGCTTGAGCTGCAAAAAACTGGTGCTTCAGGTTCACGCCGATCCGGTCATCCCAATAGGCAGAGGTGACTGTTTCGGTTGGGTGCCGCTCATCATGGGCTGCGTTGTTGATCAGGATTTGGGCCGGGCCATACTGCGCCTTGGCCCCGGTGAAACAGGCTTGCAAGGCGTCAGTATCAGTCAGATCGAGCTTGAAGAAATGGACCGAACGCCGTTCGGCCACAAGCTGGCTGGCAAGGGCATGTCCGGCGGTCTCGTGGATATCGAAAAAGATGACATGCGCCTTCTGGGCCGCGAAAGCCTCGACAATCGCTTTGCCAATCCCGGATGCGCCGCCTGTTATATAAACAGTTTTGCCTTCCAGATCCGGATAAATCGCAGCCATTCTGTTTCCCCTGTTCCACCCTAAAACCGATTGGATCGGCGTTTCACGTTACCCCGATTCTCCGTCTACCAGCGGCCTATCCATTGTGTGATGAACAGGTCAGCAGGTGATCACAGCGCATCATAAATAAATGAGTTGCGTACGTCAAATTTTGATGCCACATTTCAAAAAAAGCACATCAATAGGGAGTGAACGGTCATGACTGTCTTTCGTCGTTTATTGAGCTCTGCGGTTGGATTGGCCTGCCTTGCCGGCACGGCATGGGCGGATACCACGCTCAAATGGCTGCATATCGAGGTGAACCCCAATCAGGTCAAAATCTGGGAAGAGGTCGCGCGCGATTTCGAGGCCAAGAACCCCGGCGTTAAAATCGAGATGCAATTCCTCGAAAACGAGGCCTACAAGGCCAAGGCCCCGACCTTGCTGCAATCCAAGGACCGGCCCCACATCATCTATAGCTGGGCGGGCGGCGTGCTGAAAGCGCAGGTCGAGGCCGGTGTGCTCGAGGACATTACCGCACAGGTCACTCCTTACAAGGACCAGCTCTCCGCTGCCGCCGTCAAAGCCTTCACGGTCGACGGCAAGATCTACGGCCTGCCGCACACCGTCTCGCAAGTCGGCTTCATGTATAACAAGGAGCTGTTTGCCAAAGCGGGCGTGGACGGCGCCAAGGTTACGACATGGGACGACCTGCTCGATGCCGTCAAAAAGTTCAAAGCCGCCAATGTGACCCCGATCGTGGTCGGCGGCGCTGACAAGTGGCCCCTGCATTTCTACTGGACCCATCTGGCCGTGCGACTTGGTGGCAAAGCCGGCTTTGATGCTGCGCTGAAAGGCGAGAATGGCGGCTTTGAAGGGGATGTGTTCCAGAAATCAGGCGAACACTTCAAACAGCTGGTTGATTTGCAACCCTTCCAGCAGGGCTTTCTGGGCTACAAGAACCCGCAAGCTGTCGGTGCATTTGGCGATGGCAAGGGAGCCATGATCCTGGCCATCTCGTCGTTCTACCACACCCAGCGCGCGCTGGCGGCCGACAAAGCCGGCCTGTCCGACGACAAAATCGGCTGGTTCAACTTCCCCACTGTGGCGGGCGGCAAGGGCGAGGCCTCCGATACGCTGGGTGGCGTCAACGGCTGGCTGGTGACCAAAGGCGCACCGAAGGAAGCCGCCGAATTTGTGAAATTCTTTATCTCGGATGCGGTCCAAAAGCGTCTGGCCCAGGGCAATTTCCTGATCCCGACATTCAAAGGGGCCGAAGCCGGTCTGGGCAGCCCCTTCATGCGCAATATCGCCCAGAACATTGCGGGCTCGAAATACCACCAGAACTTCTACGATCAGGATCTCGGCCCCTCGGTCGGCCGGGTGGTCAATGATGCGACAGCCGAACTGGCTGGGGGCACCATGACACCCAAGCAGGCTGCCAAAGCCATTCAGGATGCCTTCAAGCAGGGCAATTGATCAAACAGGCCCGGCACCCAGGTGCCGGGCCTGGCCTCTCTTTCGGCTGGCCGCTCAAGGCATAACGGATGATCCGGACATGATCACAACGGCGACCATTCAACCCTTTGTGTTACCCCCATGCTGACGAGCCGCAAGCCGTATGATGCCGGCAAACTGTCGGCCGTCCTGCTGTTCTTGCCGCCGGCCCTGCTGCTGTTCACTGTGTTCGTGGTGATGCCGATCGGTGAAGCCGCGTGGTATTCGGGCTTCAACTGGAACGGGTTCGGAACGCCCAAGAACTGGATCGGTTGGGACAATTACCGTTTCGTGTTCGACAACAAGGCTTTCGGCACGGCCTTCAAAAACAATCTGCTGATCATTGTCGTCTCCCTGCTGGTGCAACTGCCGCTGGCGTTGTCGCTGGCTCTGATCCTGGCGCGAGCTTTCAAGGGCGCGGTCATGCTGCGGATGCTGTTTTTCATGCCCTATATTCTGGCGGAAATTGCCACGGGCCTGATCTTCAGCTTTGTCTATGATGGCGAATTCGGGCTGTTGGCGGCCATCTACCGGCATTTCGATGCCCAGGCGCCCCATCTGCTCGCCAGTCCCGATACGTCGATGCTGGCGATCCTGCTGGTGATTGTCTGGAAATATTTCGGCTTCCACATGATGCTGTTTATTGCAGCACTGCAGGGCATGGACAAAAACCTCGTCGAGGCGGCCCGAGTTGACGGAGCAAGCCGCTGGCAGATCCTGAGACACATCATCATTCCCTTGCTGCGACCGACCATCAAGCTGTCGGTGTTTTTTGCGATTATCGGCTCTTTGCAGCTATTCGACCTGATCATGCCGCTGACGCGCGGCGGACCGGCGGATTCCTCGCATACGATGGTCAGCTTTCTCTACAATTTCGGCGTCATGCGGATGCGCGTCGGCTTTGGCAGCGCGGTCGGGGTGATCCTGTTCGTGATCTGCGTCACCTTCGCATTCAGTTATAAAAGATGGTTCATGCGCGATGAATAGCGAACAGGACTTCAGCGAAACGGGGCTGGATTGGGCCGCTTTCCTCAAAGCGCTCTATCTGCTCGGCGTTGTGCTGTTTGTAGCCACACCCTTGGTCGCGACGGTATTGGGCGGTTTCAAATCCCTGGGGGAACTGCGCACCAATCCGTTCGGCCTGCCGCAGGTCTGGGAATGGAAGAATTATGCGGATATCGTTCTGTCGCGCCGCTATTGGCAACTGCTGCAGAATTCGCTGATTATTTCGTCCTTGACGGTCATCCTGACCTTGATCACCGCCTCGATGGCCGCATTCGTCTTTGCCCATATCAGCTTTTTCGGGCGCAACATGCTGCTCAACTACATCACCATGGGCTTGCTTTTTCCGGCCGCCACGGCAATTTTGCCACTGTTCATCAAGGTGCGCGATCTGGGTCTGCTCGATCACTATCTCGGTGTGATCCTGCCGCAAGTGGCGTTTTCGCTGGCCATGAGCATCCTGTTGCTCAGGCGGTTTTTCAAGGAACTGCCGGAAGAATTGCTCGAAGCCGCTCTGGTGGACGGCTGCAGCTATCTGAATTTCTTCCGCTATGTCACCTTGCCGCTGTCACGGCCCATTCTGGCCACGGTGGGCACGATCACCTTCGTGCATAGCTGGAACGCCTATCTAGTGCCGCTGGTCATGCTCAATTCCGACAGTCAATATCCGTGGCCCATGGGCATCATGATCTATCAGGGCGAATTTTCGGCCGAATGGCATCTCATTCTGGCCTTCATCACTCTCACCCTTCTGCCGACCATCATCCTGTTCCTGTTTGCCCAAAAACATATTGTGGCAGGCCTGACATCCGGTGCGGTCAAGGGCTGAAATCGCATGGCAATCAAGGAGGAATTCATGAAAAAAATCGGGATCGGTGTCATCGGCTGCGGTGTGATCAGCAAGGCCTATATGACCGCCATGAAACAATTCGACCATATCGAATTGCGCGCTGTCGCCGATATGCGGTCCGAACCGGCCCAGCAGCGCGGCAATGAATTCGGTGTGCCCGGCATGCGTGTCGATGACATGCTCAAACGCGACGATATCGAGATTGTGGTCAACCTGACGGTTCCTCTCGCCCATACCGATGTCAGTCTGGCGGTGTTGCGGGCGGGCAAGCATGTCCACTCGGAAAAGCCGCTGGGCGTGAATATGGTGGAAGCGCGCAAGGTCATGGAACTGGCTTCGGAGCTCAACCTGCGTGTCGGCTGCGCGCCCGACACCTTTCTGGGCGGCGGCCACCAGACGGCCCGCAAGCTGATCGATGACGGAGCCATCGGCACGCCGATCGGCGGTTCGGCCTTCTTCATGTGCCCGGGCCATGAACGCTGGCATCCGGCGCCAGGCTTCTATTACCTGCGCGGCGGCGGGCCGATGCTCGATATGGGCCCCTATTACATCACCAATCTGATCCAGTTGCTCGGCCCGATCCGCTCGGTGATGGGCAGCGCGACCCGTACGCGGGCGCAACGTCTGATCACCAGCGAGCCGCTGAAGGGCACGGTCATTCCGGTGGAGGTGTCGACCCATGTGACAGGCCAGCTCGAATTCGCCAGCGGCGCGGTCATCTCGATCACCATGAGCTTTGACGTGCCCAAGCACAAACACATGCCAATCGAGATTTACGGCAGCGAAGGATCCATTCTCGTGCCAGACCCCAACCGCTTTGGCGGCGAGGTGCAGGTGGCGCGCACGGGTGGCGAATGGGAGGTCCAACCCCATACCCATGCCCATACCGAGGGCGAATTCAGATCCATCGGGGTGGCGGACATGGCCGCAGCCATTATCCACAACCGGCCGCACCGTGCCAGCGGCGCTTTGGCCCTGCACGCGCTGGAGGCGATGGAAGCCTTCCAGACCTCGTCGGATGATGGCCGCCGCGTTTTCCTCGAAACCACCGTCGAGCGGCCGGCCATGCTGCCGGCCGGCATGAAAAACGGCCAGATCGACTGAACGGCTATTCCCTGTTGATGATCTTAAAGGAAGGATACCCCGATGCGTAAGGCTCTCATTGTATGGGGAGGATGGCCCGGCCATGATCCGGACCTGTGTGCGTCCATCTATCGCGAATGGCTGAAAAAAGAAGGGTTCGAGGTCCGCATCGAAACTGAAACGGCGGCTTTTCTTGATCCGGCCCTGATGGACTATTCGCTGATCGTGCCGATCTACACCATGGCAAAGATTGAAAAGCCCGAGGCCCTGCATCTGTGCGAGGTGGTCAAATCCGGCGTCGGATTGGCCGGCCACCACGGCGGCATGTGTGATGCCTTCCGGGATTCAGTCGATTACCAATTCATGTGCGGCGGACAATGGGTCGCCCATCCCGGCAATATCATCGACTACAAGGTCGATATTACCCGTCCCGACGATCCGATCATGCAGGGGATCGACAGTTTCGAGCACCGCTCGGAGCAATATTACATGCATGTGGATCCCGCCAATGAAGTGCTTGCTACCACCACCTTTACGGGCGATCACAGTCCGTGGATCGAGGGGGTTGTCATGCCGGTTGTCTGGAAGAAGCGTTTTGGTCAAGGCAGGGTGTTCTTCAACTCGCTTGGACACCGGGCCTACGAGCTTGATGTGCCCGAAATCAGGACCATGATGATCCGCGGGCTTTTGTGGGCGGCGCGTTAATGGCGCCAACCGCCAAACAGTCGTTTGAACGGACACGGCTTCAGGATGTCGCCCGCAGTGCGGGCGTGTCGCTGGCCACGGTTGACCGCGTGGTCAACCGGCGCAGCGGTGTGCGTGAAAAAACGATCCGGCGGGTCGAGGAGGCGATGGACCAGTTGGGCTATCGCCTTGATCCCATGGCCCGCCGTCTGGCCCGCAATCAGAATTTCCGTTTCCTGTTCATCCTGCCGACCGGCACCAACAGTTTCATGATGCAATTGCGCGAGCAGGTCGAACGCACCGCCGAATGGGCGACCAGCCAGCGCGGCTTCATCGACATGATCGAGGTCGATGTGTTCGATGCCGAAGCGCTGGCGCAGACGCTGGACCAGCTCGATGAAGCCTATCACGGCGTCGCCACCGTCGCGCTTGACCATCCGCGGGTGCGGGTGGCGATCGACGACCTGACCCAACGGGGGATTCCGGTGATCACGCTGGTATCGGATGTGCCCTATTCGCGGCGTCTGCATTATGTCGGCGTCGACAACCCTGCCGCCGGCCGCACGGCGGCCAGTCTGATGGGGCGTTTTCTCGCCCGTCAGGACGGCACGATCGGCCTGTTGGTCGGCTCCCTGTCGTTGCGCGATCATGCCGAGCGCCATTTCGGGTTCAATCAGGTCCTGGCCCATGATTATGCCCACCTGAAAATGCTGCCGGTTGTCGAAGGCCGCGATGATTACGAACTCTCCAAAGCCCTCGTGACAGAGATGGTCGAAAACAATCCCGATCTGATCGGCCTCTACAGTGCGGGAGCCGGCAATCGCGGGATTGCGCAAGCCTTGACGGAAAGCGGCAAAGCCGGTCAGGTTGTCTGGATCGGCCACGAGCTGACACCGCATACACGGCGTTTCCTGTTTCAAGGCACGATGGATGCGGTGATCAATCAGGATTCGGGCCACGAAGTGCGCTCTGCCGCCCGCCTTCTACTGGCCCATTGCTGGGGGGAGCCGGTGCTGGAGGACCAGGAGCGGATCAGGATCGATATCTTTATCAAGGACAACATTCCCTAGGCTGTCTGGCAAAATTGGTCGCCCTGGTCGGAAGATCTCCTGCTCCATTTGCCGCTTTGCCATGCTGTGAGTTGCCTGACGTTATCCAATGAATGTGATTGATCCCGTATTATGGAATTCAGCCATAATGAGTGGGGTCGCCAGCTGTTTTAACGATTGACCTTTAGGCGGCCATTTGTTTGTCTGGTTGAGCAGCTGGCCACCAGAGTCAGTTTTTGTATTTGGGGACGGACACTCGAGGCATGAAATACGGTCTGCAGTTCCGCGATGTATTTGCGGCTTGGGAGTTTTTACTCGACGGCTTGGTTCTCACACTGGCCCTGTCAGTGGCTACGATGGTGTTGGGCTTTTTTCTGGGTTTGGCCTGTGCCTGTGCCAAGACCTATGGCGGTGTCCGGTTCAAACGGGGCGTAACCGTCTATATCGAGACCATCCGCAATACGCCCTTGCTGGTCCAGATCTTCCTGCTCTATTTCGGCTTGCCGTCACTCGGCTTGCGTCTGGAGGGCTTCGAAGCGGCCTTGATCGCTCTGGTGATCAATCTGGGGGCCTATTCAACCGAGATTATCCGCGCCGGACTTGAGGCCATCCCCAAATCGCAAATCGAGGCGGGCCAGTCGCTGGGGCTGACACCCTGGCAGATCTTCCGCTACATCATCGTGTTTCCCGCGCTGAAGGCGATGTATCCGGCCCTGTCCAGCCAGTTTATCCTGCTGATGCTGGCGACCAGTGTTGTCTCGCAAATCTCGGTCCAGGACCTGTTCCATGTCGGTTCGATCATCCAGTCGCGCACCTTCCGGGATTTCGAGGTCTATACCGTGATCGGGGGCATCTATCTCGCCCTTGCCTTCATGATGCGGGGCGTCTTTGCCGTGATCTACCGTCAGGTGTTTGCACGATGATCAGGGAATTCGGCACAGGCGATATTGTCTATCTGGTGTTTGCCGCCCGCTGGACGCTGGCTCTGACCGCGCTGGCTTTTACCGGCGGGGCCTGCGTGGGTCTGGTCTTGGCCGTGATGCGGATTTCCTCCCTTGCGCCTTTGCGTATCCTGGCGTCCTGCTACATCCAGATTGTCCAGGGCACGCCTTTGCTGGTCTGGCTGTTCCTGTTCTATTTCGGGCTGTCGATCGCCGGGCTGCCGGTCAATGCCTGGACGGCGGCGGCTTTTGCCTATTCCATCTATGGCGGAGCCTTTCTGGGCGAAATCTGGCGTGGCGCCCTGATCGCTGTGGCTCCGACCCAATGGGAGGCGGGGGCCTCGCTGGGGCTGACCTATGTGCAACAGATGCGCCACATCATCATGCCGCAGGCCGTGCGGATTGCCACACCGCCGACCATCGGGTTTCTGGTCCAGCTGATCAAAAACACCTCGCTGGCGGCAACCATCGGGTTTGTCGAATTGACGCGCGAGGGCCAGCTGACGTCGGCCTCAACCTACAAACCCTTTGCCGTCTATATGACGGTGGCCTGCATCTATTTCCTGATCTGTTTTCCGTTGACCCAATGGAGCCGGCGGCTGGAGGAGCGTTTCAATGTCGCGCGTTGAATTGACCAATGTCAGCAAATATTACGGCCCGTTGCGTGTCCTCGACGATGTCAGCCTCAGCATCGAAACAGGAGAGGTGATTGCGATTATCGGGCGGTCTGGCTCGGGAAAATCGACGCTTCTGCGTTGCCTCAACGGGCTGGAACCGATCCAGGCCGGCGAGATTCTGATCGATGGCGTCAAGGTCAACGATCCGGATACCGATCTGCGCAAGCTGCGCCAGAATGTCGGGATCGTGTTCCAAAGTTTCAACCTGTTTCCGCATTTGAGTGTAAGCGACAATATCACGCTGGCACCGCGCCTCGTGCTCAAGCAGGGTCCGGATCAGGCACGCAAGCTTGCAGCCGATGTGCTGGCGCGTGTCGGCTTGGCCGATAAAATCGATGCCATGCCTCAGCAATTGTCGGGCGGGCAACAGCAGCGCGTGGCCATAGCACGCTCGCTGGCGATGAACCCCCAACTGATGCTGTTTGACGAGGTGACCTCTGCGCTTGATCCGGAACTGACCGGTGAAGTGTTGCGCGTGCTCGAAGGGGTGGCACGCGAAGGCATGACCATGATTCTTGTGACACACGAGATGGGTTTTGCCCGCCACTTCGCGACCCGTATCGTGTTCATGCACCAGGGCAAAGTGTGGGAGCAGGGGCCTGTAGCCGACACCTTGTCCCATCCGCAAACGGCTGAATTGAAGAGTTTTCTCGATGCCGTCCTGAACTAGTTTCAGGACGGACGACTGCAAGACGGACTGCCACAAGAGTGATCGCTGGATGGGGATTGAACCCCACTATCAAAGGGAGAGACACGATGAAGAAAGTTGTACTCGGTCTGCTTGCGCTTGGCGCAATGGTTTTCGGGGCACCCCAGGCCAAAGCCGACAAGTTGCAGGATATAATTTCCAAGGGAGTTGTGCGGATCGGTGTGCCGCTTGATGCGCCGCCGTTCGGGTCATAAGATGCCAACCGCAATCCGGTCGGTTTCGATATCGAACTGGCCGAAATGGTTGCCAAAGGCCTGGGCGTGAAACTCGAAATGCAGCAGATCACCGGGGCCAACCGCATCCCGTTCCTGCTGACCGACAAAGTCGATATCGTGATTTCGGTGATGGGTCTGACACCGGAGCGGGCCAAGCAAATCCAGTTCACGGCTCCCTATGCCAATACATTCCTGGCCGTCTACGGAGCCAAATCCGCCAAGGTCGATGCGGCCTCCGCCATCGGCTCCCTGAAGATTGCCGCAGCAAAAGGCTCGACCCAGGAACTGGCCATTTCGACCGCTAATCCCAAAGCCAACATCATGCGCACCGAGGATGATGCGACAGCCGCTGCCGCCTATATCTCCGGCCAGGCCGATCTGATCGCCACCAACTCGATCGTTGCCCAGTCACTTGCCCGGCAGAATCCCAACAAGGAATTTGACCGCAAATTCGTGATCCGCCGCTCGCCTGCCCATATGGGCGTGCAGATGGACCAGCATAATCTGGTCCGCTGGCTCGACGGTTTCATTTTCTTCAACACGATGAATGGCGAGCTGGACCGGCTGCACCAGAAATATCTGGACATGCCGATGGATCCCCTGCCGACCCTCTAAAACCGGATCGGGCTGGATCGAGCCCAACCGGTGTCGATCCAGCCCGCTTTCCTTTGACAATCTTGCGCCACTTGCGGGCGGGTATTTGCGGAGTGCTGTCATGAGCCAAACGATCCAGGTGCGACCGTCTACAGGATTTATGACCGTCGATCTCGACAAGCCGGGACGGCAGAGCGGTTATATCCGCATCCCCCATTCGCCGCACGAGGATGCCTGGGGCGTGACACAGGTGCCGATCGGGATCATCAGCAATGGCCAGGGTCCGACCGTCATCCTCGAAGGCGGCAATCATGGGGACGAGTATGAAGGGCCGATCGTCATATCGGAACTGATGCGCGACATCGATCCTGCGATGGTGCAGGGGCGGTTGATCCTGATGCCCGCCAACAATGTCCATGCAGCCATGGCCGGGCAGCGCGTCTCTCCGGTCGATGGCCTGAATTTCAACCGGACCTTTCCGGGCGATCCGCTCGGCACAATCACCCACCAGATCACCGCCTTTGTGCATGATTATATTTTCCCGCATGGCGATGCCTTTCTGGATCTCCATTCGGGGGGCTCGTCGCTCGATATCATTCCCAGCGCAATCATCGAGCCCAGTCTCGATCCCGAGCTGACCCAAAAAAATATTGCGGCGGTAAAAGCCTTCGGGGCACCGATGACCGTGGTGATTGCCAATATGGGTGATCCGCGGACCGCCACCGCCGCCGCGGTCAGAGCCGGAATGATCACCGTCGGCACCGAAATGGGCGGCGGCGGCACGGTCTCTCTGGATGCGCTGGACGTCTGCCGGCGCGGGGTGCGCAATGTGCTGGCGCATTTGGGCGTGTTGCCGGCTGAGATGGCTGTGCCCCCCCAGCCTTCGACCATTCTGGAATTGCCGGGCAGCAGGGCCTATGTGTTTGCCACGATGGACGGGGTCTTCGAACCTTTCCACAAGAACGGAGAAAGAGTGGCGGCAGGCCAGCCCTCGGGCCGCATCCACTGCCTATGGGATTTGTCGCGGCCTCCGGAAACCGTCCACTACAACGCCGACGGCATCCTCTATGGCCGCCGCCAACCGGGTCGCGTCCGGCCGGGCAATTGCTGTCTGGTCGTGGCCACCGTATCGAGCCTGGCAGATGTTTGAGCATATATTGGCCAAGCCCGGTTATTTTGGCATTAGCCTCTTGAGAGGGGCGTAACCAGTTTTCCGCTTCCTGCCGGGATAGGTCATGTCCGAACAGCGATGCCTTATCCCCAAGGCGGTGCGCACAAATTAAAGTATCCAAAACCCGCTTTTTCCGATTAACCAGTTCCGTCTGTATTGGCATGACTGGCGGCAAGATATGGGTATAGTGGCCTTGGAGATGTTCAGTTCTTAAGCTTTCTTAAGGAATTGGAAATTTTTGATGTTATGCGCGCTCATGCGCGCATGTCACACAAGGCCTCCGGCCAGCACTATTGTGAAGGTAAGTCTGGCGGTCCTCATGACCGTGCAGACCCCTATGCAATTGCTTGCGCAATCGCTTCCCGCGCCTGCCGTAACGGCCTTGCCCACAGGCGGGCAGGTGGCGGCAGGACGTGCCGATATCAGTCAAACCGGTACTGTGAGCAACCCGGCGCTGACCATCCGGCAGGACAGTGCGCGGGCCGTCATCAACTGGAACAGCTTTGATATCGGCCAGTCTGCGAAGGTCGATTTCATCCAGCCCGACAGCCAGTCGGTCGCGCTCAATCGGGTGCAAAGCAGCAATCCGAGCCAGATTTTCGGCCAGTTGACGGCCAAT
>CANFLM010000065.1 GCA_947447895.1 Hyphomicrobiales bacterium | reverse complement strand
GTCTGATCCCATCCGGCGGTAGCGGTAACGCTGCCGCCGTCTCATATTCAAACAAGAAGGATGAATGTCATGGCGACGATTACCGCCGCGCTGGTGAAAGATCTTCGTGAGAAGACAGGGGCCGGCATGATGGATTGCAAGGCTGCTCTGGAAGCCAATTCCGGTGATATTGAAGCGGCGATCGATTGGCTGCGCACCAAGGGTCTGGCCAAGGCTGCCAAAAAGTCCGGCCGCGTCGCGGCTGAAGGTCTGGTCGGTGTCGTGACCACCGGCCCCAAGGGCGTGGTTGTCGAATTGAACTCGGAAACCGATTTCGTAGCCCGCAACGAAGCCTTCCAGGGTCTGGTGCGTGATGTGGCCCATGTGGCCCACACATCCGGCCATGTGGATGTCGAAGCGCTCAAGGCTGCGGCCTATCCTGCCGGCGCAACGGTGGGTGATGCGATTGCTTCGGCCATTGCCACCATCGGCGAGAACATGACCCTGCGTCGCGCTGCCAAGTTGGAAGTCAAGCATGGCGTTGTCGCCTCTTACGTCCATGGCGCCGTGTCTGACGGGATCGGCAAGATTGCCGTTTTGGTTGCACTTGAATCGACCGGCAAGGCCGATGAACTGGCTGCTCTTGGCCGCCAGATCGCCATGCACGTGGCGGCAACCAATCCGGCCGGTCTCGATTCGTCGACGCTGGACGCGGCGACCGTCGAGCGTGAAAAGGCCGTTCTGGCTGAAAAGAACGCTGGCAAGCCACCGCAGGTGATGGAAAAAATCATCGAAAGCGGCCTGAAAAGCTATTATAAGGAAGTGTGCCTGCTCGATCAGGCCTTTATTCATGACGGAGCCAAAACGGTGGCGCAGGCAGTCAAGGAAAGCGAAGGACGCGTTGGTGCTCCCGTCGTTTTGACCGGCTTCATCCGCTATGGCCTCGGTGAAGGCATCGAGAAGCAAGAGAGCGATTTTGCCGCCGAAGTGGCGGCAGCCGCGGGCGTCAAAGCCTAACGCAAACGGAATGAAAAGGCGGCGTTCGAGCCGCCTTTTTTTTGGAATAGAGAAAGGGGAGCCCCATGGCAGAGTTCAAACGTGTCCTGGTCAAATTGTCCGGCGAAGCACTGTTGGCTCCTGATGGCTATTGGCTCCACCCTTCGACCCTGATGACATTGGCTGCCGATTTGGCCGAGGCGTCGCGTTCTGGGATTGAACTGGCCGTGGTGATCGGCGGCGGCAACATCATCCGTGGCGCCAAAGTCGGAGCTGCCGGCTGGATCGATCGCGCCACGGCTGATTCGATGGGTATGCTGGCCACTGTGATGAATTCGATCGCACTGGAAGGGGCATTGGAAGCCTCGGGCGCGCCTGCGCGGACCATGTCGGCTGTGGCGATGGCCTCGATTTGCGAGACCTATGCCCGCCAACCCGCTCTGCACCATATGCGCAAGGGACGGATTGTGATTCTGGGTGGCGGGACAGGCAGTCCGTTTTTTACAACCGACACAGCCGCCGTTTTGCGGGCGATTGAATTGAAATGCGATGCGGTGTTGAAGGCCACGCAGGTGGACGGCGTCTATTCGGATGATCCGAAAAAGAACCCGAAGGCCATCCGCTATGATGTGCTGAGCCATGACGAGGCCATCACCAAGGATCTCAAAGTGATGGATACGGCGGCTTTTGCATTGGCGCGCGAGAACAAGCTGACCATTCTGGTGGGTTCCTGCCATGCACCTGCGACAATCAAGGGTATTTTGCAGGGAACTTCACCCGCAACCCGCGTGACCCCTTGAACCCGAGCCCAATGCGGCTTAATCCCTACTGACTGTTATTTTCCCCCAAAGGGTTTTCTATCATGAGCACAGAATTCGATCTTGCCGATATCAAGCGCCGCATGGCTGGTGGCGTGCAGTCTTTCCGCAGTGATTTGAGCAGCTTGCGCACGGGGCGCGCTTCCTCGAACCTGTTGGATCCCATTCAGGTGGATGCCTATGGCGCCTTGATGCCGATGAATCAGGTGGCTACCGTCACTGTTCCCGAGCCCCGTTTGATCTCTGTCTCGGTCTGGGACCGCTCGATGGTGTCTGCGGTTGAAAAGGCCATCCGTGAATCGGATTTGGGTTTCAATCCCTCGACCGAAGGGCAGACTATCCGCATCCGTATTCCGGAAATGAACGAGCAACGCCGCAAGGAAATGGTCAAGGTTGCCAATAAATATGCCGAAGAAGCCCGCGTGGCTGTGCGCCATGTGCGCCGCGACGGCATGGACCTCCTGAAAAAGCTGGAAAAGGACGTGGGAAAGGACGAGATCGAGCGTCATTCCGAACAGGTCCAGAAGGCCACTGACCAGCATATTGCCGAAATCGACCAGGCTCTGGTGGCCAAGGAAAAGGAAATCATGCAGGTTTGAGCCGAAACATGTTTTGCGCTCACCACAATTAGGGGAGGGGCTGTCATGACATCACATCCGACAACCGCTCCCGCTATGGTGCATGGTCTGGACCCGTCGATACCAGGCCATTTGCCTGCCCATCTGGCTGTGATCATGGATGGCAACGGGCGTTGGGCCAAAGCGCGCGGGTTGCCCCGCATCGAAGGGCATCGCCGCGGTCTGGAAGCCCTGCGCAATCTGGTGCGCGCCGCTGATCAGCGCGGTATTCGTTTCGTCACGGTCTATAGCTTCTCCTCGGAAAACTGGCGTCGGCCGGCAGAGGAAGTGTCTGAATTGTTGGGCCTGCTGCGTTATTTCATCCGCCAGGATGTGGCCGATCTATCGGCCCGCAATGTCCGCATCCGGATCATCGGGCGGCGCGATGATCTGCCGGATGATATTGGCAGCCTGTTGCGCGAAGCCGAAACATCCACCGCCCAAAATACCGGCCTGACCCTGATTATTGCGTTCAATTACGGCGCCCGTGACGAATTACTCAGGGCTACACAGAGTTTGGCCGCGCGTGTTGCCGATGGTGGTCTGGCTGTTTCCGAGTTGACCGAACAGCATCTGTCCGATGCCCTGGATACGTCTGGCCTGCCTGATCCCGATCTGCTGATCCGGACCTCCGGCGAGGTCAGATTATCGAATTTCCTGATGTGGCAACTGGCCTATACCGAACTTGTTTTTCTACCGATTGCCTGGCCTGATTTTGATGCCGCGGCCCTTGATGGTGCCCTTATCGAATTCAGCCACCGCCAGCGCCGTTTTGGTGGTTTGAATGAAGAGACTGCGGGACAGGCCAGGGGGCAGGGATGAGCTTGCTTCTCAAACCCCAACCGGCTCATAAGCGGTCCGAATTGCTGCAGCGGGTCCTGTCTTCTCTGGTTCTTGCTCCTGTCACAATCGGGATAACCGTACTGGGGGGCGACGCATTCGACGCTTTCTGGTTCATCGTAGCCCTTTTGATGTCATACGAGTTTTTGCGGTTGATCACCCCACGCCATCGTCCCTTTTGGGGACCTGTGTTTATCCATGCTTCGATTTTTTGTGCACTTTACGGCGTTGTCCACGAGAGTGATCCGGCAATTGTGCTCAAACTGATTGGCCCTTCGCTGTTTCTCCTGTTTGTCTGGAATGAATCGCGCGCCGGGATTTCACCCTTCTGGCATTCCATGGCGCTGTTTTATCCGCTTGTGTGTTTTACCGCGCCTTTGGTCATCATCGGCCATGCCCATGGCGGGGCTGTGGCGATGGTGTGGATCTTCGCTGTGGTCTGGGGCACGGATATTGGAGCCTTTTTTGTCGGCCGCTTGGTGGGTGGCCCCAAATTGGCCCCCTCGATCAGTCCGGGCAAAACATGGTCCGGCTTTATCGGCGGCCTCTTGTTCGGGACAGTGATCAGCGTTGCCTGGGTTGATTTGGCAGGGCAGCAATGGGGCTGGTCATGGGTCAGCGGGCCTTCTTTGATCCTGATCTGCCTGATGGCGTCCATTATCGGCCAGATAGGTGATCTGTTCGAAAGCTTTCTCAAGCGCCGTTTGGGGGTCAAGGACAGCGGGAGGATGATCCCCGGCCATGGCGGCATTATTGACCGTCTTGATTCCTTTATCTTCGTCGCGCTTTATCTCATGTTGCTGCTGGTTTCGGGTGCTTTTTCTGGGTTGATGCCATGACACGCAAACGCGTTGTTGTGCTGGGCGCTACCGGATCGGTGGGCCGTACTGCTCTGGCTGTGATCTCCGAGCATCCCGATCTGTTCAGTGTCGAGGCTTTGGTGGCGGGCCAGGATGTCGAGGCATTGGCACAGCTGGCACGGGCCTATCGTCCCAAAATGGTTGCGATTGCCGATGAGGCCGGATCTTTGGCCCTGAAAACGGCCCTGTCAGGCACGGGCATCGAAACAGGTGCTGGCGCGCAAGCCGTGATTGATGCCGCCTGCATTGATTGCGATATTGTCGTGGCCGGCATTGTTGGCACATCCGGACTGTTGCCGACCTTTGCGGCGGTCAAGCAGGGCCGTGTGATCGCACTCGCCAACAAGGAATGTCTGGTGTGCGCCGGTGAAGCCTTTATGGCGGGTGCCGACCGGTATGGCGCACGGATCCTTCCGCTCGACTCCGAGCATAATGCCCTGTTTCAGGTACTTGACGGACATGACAAGCAGTTTGTCACGAAAATGACCCTGACGGCCTCGGGTGGGCCGTTCCGTAACTGGAGCAAGGATGCCATCGACAGCGCCAGCGTCGAACAGGCATTGGCGCATCCCAACTGGTCGATGGGCCCGAAAATCACCATCGATTCCGCTTCGATGATGAATAAGGGCCTCGAACTGATCGAAGCCCATCATATTTTCGGCATGCCCGCCGAGCGTCTCGATGTGCTGATCCATCCGCAAAGCATCATCCATGGCCTGATCAGCTTTGCCGATGGCTCGGTATCTGCCGGCATGGCCATGCCCGATATGCGCGTACCGACGGCCCATTGTCTGGCCTATCCCGACAGGATCGGTTCGGGCGTCGTGCCGCTTGATCTGGCCGCCATCGGCCAACTCAACTTCGAGCGACCAGATCTGGTCCGTTTTCCGGCGCTCGCTTTGGCCCATCACGCTTTGGCGGCAGGCGGGGTCATGCCCGCAGTCATGAATGCGGCCAATGAAGTCGCGGTTCAGACTTTTCTCAAAGGCCAGTGCGCTTTCGGGGCCATTTCGGACATTGTTGCGGCAGTGATGGAGCAGGCCGTCGGCTGGACGGTTGGTGAAAGCAGTATAGAGCGCTATCTTGCCGCTGATCTTGATGCCCGCCGCATTACACAAGATATAATCGCCCATTATGCCACATTACGGTTACAATGAGCCGCTATACGGTTTTTTGATGATTCCAATTTGAACGGACAAGACTTGTGATTGATATGATCCTGACCACTTTACAAACGGTTGCCGGTTATCTGGTTCCTTTTCTGACTTTGACGATTGTGATCGTTTTTATCCATGAAATGGGCCATTTCCTGACAGCCCGCTATTTCGGCGTCACGGTCGAGGCTTTTTCCATCGGTTTCGGCCCGGAACTTGTCCATTGGCATGATCGCTACAATACCCGCTGGCGGATCGCGCTGATCCCCTTGGGTGGCTATGTGAAATTTGTCGGTGACGCTGATGCCTCCAGCAAGCCCGATCCCGATATGGTGGTTGATTCGGGTGCCGTGACATTGAACTCGCGGCCTTTGTCCGAGCGGGCCTGGATTGTGGCTGCTGGCCCATTGGCCAATTTCCTTCTGACCATTTTTTTGCTGGCCGGTACGGCCTATGTCGTGGGCACATCCCATCTGGTACCTCGCATCGAAACCGTGTTGCTGGATCAGCCCGCCGACAAGGCCGGGATGAAGCCGGGTGATGTCATTATTTCTCTCGAGAACAAAAGCGTCATGGATTTTGCCGAAGTGCAGGCCATTATTACGTCCAGTGCCGGACGCAGCCTGACAATGGTTGTCGATCGCGGTGGCCGCGAAATCGAACTGGTTGTGACGCCGAGCAGTGTCCAGAGACCAGGTCTGTTGTCGGCATTCCCGACCGGACGGATCGGGATTACCGTTCTCCCCAAAGCCGAGAATTTCAACAAAGTGGAATATGGCCCGATCGAAGCGATCGGTTACGGCATCAAACAGACTTATGCCATGGCGATTGCCAATATCCAGGGCATTGGCACTTTGCTGGTGGGCAGCGGTTCGATCAATGATGTTGCGGGGCCCGTGACCATCGCCGAAATTTCCAAAAAGACTGCAGATGCCGGAATTTCTTCCTTTGTAATGTGGGTTGCGGGCATTTCTCTTGCAATCGGTGTGGTCAATTTGTTGCCGATACCGATACTCGACGGGGGGCATTTGCTGTTTTACGCGATCGAGGGCCTTTTGAAGCGACCCCTGCAACCCGCAACAGTGTCATTCTGCTATCGTATTGGAATGTTTGTTGTTTTGTGCTTGATGGGCTTGGGGCTCTTTTCGGACGGTCTCAGATGGGGACGTATCCTCAATATTTTTTAAGCCAATGTTAAACACGTTGGTCTGTGGACATGAAATTGTGCCCGGATCAGGCACCTGAACGCTTCACTTATGGTAAAAAAGCGATTAGAAGTGTGATTGGTTAAACTGCGACCTCTACGTATACCTAAGTCATAAGGTGGATAAAAATGGTTCAATCTGTTCAAGCCAAAGGCACGTACCGTCAGGCTATTTTAGCGACGGCAGGAATTTTGGCGTTCTTTGGATCATCCATTGCCTCTTATGCGCAATCGGTTGTGGTACAGGGCAACAAGCGTGTCGAGACGGAGACCATCCGCTCCTATGTTACCGACCAGGCCCCTGATCAGGCCAAAAAGGATTTGTTGCAGACCGGCCTGTTCAGCAGTGTTGAGGTGGGCCGGCGTGGCAACCAGACGGTTGTGACCGTGCGTGAGAACGAGGTCGTCAACCGCGTTGTTTTTGAGGGCAACAAAAAAATCAAATCCGATGTCCTTCAGGGTGAAGTCCAGCTCAAGGAGCGTGGACCTTTCTCGCAATCGGCGATGGATATGGATCTCGCCCGTGTCCGTGAAATTTATATGCGTGGCGGTCGTGCCAATGCGACTATAACAGCACGGACAGTCTCGCTCGAGAACGGTCGTGTAGACGTCGTTTTCACAATCAACGAAGGTGATAAAACCGGCGTTAAAAACATCAATTTCTCGGGCAATCATGTTTATTCGGCCGGCCGTCTGCGTGACCAGATGACAACCACCGAGAGCAACCTGATGTCCTGGCTGAAAACGTCGGATGTCTATGATCCTGATCGTATTGCTGCCGATCTGGAATTGATCCGTCGCTATTACCTCAAGAACGGCTATGCCGATTTCCGTGTGCTGGGTACCGAAGCCAAGTTGCTCGAAGATAAGTCAGGCTATGATATCACCATTTCGGTCGATGAAGGCGCGCAGTACAAGGTTGGCTCCGTCAACGTCGACTCTCGTATTTCCGATATTCCGTCTTCCAGCCTGCTGTCTCTCGCTCGCACATCCACCGGCGATGTCTACTCGGTCGACCAGGTTGATAGAACACTCGTCGCCATGACGACCGCCGCAGCAAGTCGTGGTTATGCCTTTGCCCAGGTTCGTCCTCGCGGTGAACGCGTGGCAACCGACAACAGCATCAACATCACTTACGTGGTCGAAGAAGGTCCGCGTGTTTATATCGAGCGCATCAATGTGCGCGGCAATGTGCGCACCCGTGATGAGGTGATCCGTCGCGAATTCGATCTGGGTGAGGGCGATGCCTATAACAAGGTGTTGGTCGATCGCGCCGAACGCCGCCTGAAGAACCTGAATTATTTCAAAACCGTCCGCATCACCAACGAGCCGGGGACAACGCCTGACCGTGTTGTGATCAATGTGGATGTGGAAGACCAGCCCACGGGCCAGTTCTCGGTTTCGGCGGGCTATTCGACGTCTGACGGTGTGATCGGTGAAGTGGCTGTTCAGGAAACCAATTTCCGCGGCACTGGCCAATATGCCCGTTTGTCCGGCTCGCTCGGCCAGTATTCCAACGGTGTTGAATTCAACTTCACCGAACCCTATTTCATGGGGTACCGTTTGGCAGCCGGTTTCGATCTGTTCACTAAATATTCGGACAATAGCCGCTACACCTATTACAATGTTCGTAATACCGGTGGTGCGGTGCGCGTCGGCTTTGCTTTGACGGAAGATGTGATGATGCAGGTGCGTTATGCGCTGTATCAGTCAGACATTCGTATCCCGAACAATGCAACTCATCCTTATAATGACTGTTCCTATCCGATAGCAGGTGTAACTGGGACAGCCCCTTATAACGACAACACCTGTCTTGCAAACGGTGAAGCATCGCTTGCAATTAAGGAAGCCCAGGGGCGCTCGATTGTTTCCATGCCTGGTTACACACTGAGCTACAATACACTCGACAACAACAAGAATCCCCGTTCAGGCCTGTATGCTGAATTAAAGCAGGATTTTGCCGGTGCAGGTGGTGACGCCAAATATATCCGCACTTCAACCGAAATGCGCATGTATCGTGAAATCACCGATGACTTTGTTGGGATGATCAAGGGGACTGCCGGTTATATCTATGGAAATCATCTTCGTGTGATTGATAATTTCAATCTTGGGCCAGCTCTTGTTCGTGGTTTTGCTTCAGGCGGTATTGGACCTCGGGACAAGAGTCCTGGTGTAAATTCTAGTATGAATTCTCTCGGTGGAACAACTTTTGTTGGTGGCTCAGCTGAACTACAGTTTCCTATTTTCGGTCTTCCTAAAGATGTTGGTATGAAAATGGCTGTTTTTGCTGATGCTGGTACACTTTTTGGTTACGAAGGAAACAAAACATTTGACGATTTCTGTCCATCGGGTTGTTCTACATATTATAAGACGAATAATATTTCTCTTGATGTCCGAGACAGCAGCATGATCCGTTCTTCGGTTGGTACCAGCCTGATCTGGTCTTCGCCACTTGGCCCTATCCGCTTCGATTTTGCCAAGGCATTGACCAAAGACCAGTATGACCGGACCCAGTTCTTCCGGTTCTCCGGCGGTACTTCTTTCTGATCCTGATTTGATCAGCTCGGATATGGCCGGGCTTGGGAGCTTGGCAACTGATGGATGAAGTCTGTTTTTTTACTGCGAAAGCAGACTTCAACCTCGGACATCTCGCCGAACTGCTCGGTCTTGAAGTTCCGAAAGGGTTCAAGGCCGATTTTCTTTTAACAGGTGTGTCTCCTCTGGACGCGGCCCAGAGCCACCATTTGTCCTTTCTCGACAATCCTGCCTATGCCGCTACCGCCCATCTGACCAAAGCGAGTGCGGTGATTGTCGGTGAAAAGCTTGCAGATAAACTCCCTGACACTTGCGCCGTTTTTGTGATCAAAGATCCGTATCGGGCTTTTGCCCGTGCCTGCGCTTCGATGTTTCCAGCCGCATTACGGCCCGAACCTATTTTTGCCGGTTCAGGCATTGCCCCTGGTTCTTTCATCCATCCCGATGCCCGACTTGAGCATGGTGTGACGGTTGATCCGTCCGTCGTGATCGGTCCGCATGCCGAAATCGGTTCTGGGAGCGTGATTTGCGCGGGGGCCGTGATTGGCCCCAATGTCCGGTTGGGACGCAATGTCACCATCGGGTCAGGAGCAACCATCGTCCATACGCTGGTCGGCAATGATGTGATCATCCATGCCGGCGCCCGGATCGGGCAGGATGGTTTCGGTTTTGCCATGGGACCGCAGGGCCATTTGAAAGTGCCCCAAGTCGGCCGCGTGATTATTCAGGACCGTGTCGAGATCGGGGCCAATACAACGATCGATCGTGGTGCCAATCGTGATACGATCATCGGTGAAGGCACAAAAATCGATAATCTCGTGCAGATCGGCCATAATGTGGTGATCGGCCGCCATTGCGTGATCGTCTCGCAAGTCGGCATTTCCGGCTCGACCCGTCTGGGTGATTATGTCGTGATGGGTGGGCAGTCAGGCTCGGTCGGCCATGTGACCATCGGGACCGGGGCACAGATTGCCGGTACAGCCAGTGTGTCTGGCGATATCCCCCCCGGAGAGCGTTGGGGCGGCACTCCCGCACGGCCTTTGCGTCAGTGGGGGCGTGAATTGGCCACTTTGCAATCGCTGGCCAAACGCGGCGGCGCAGGTCTCAAGGCTTTAAAGGCTCAGTCCACATCGGATAAGGGTGACGAATGAGTGATACTGATATGACAGCGCAGATACCGCCAAAGGTTTTGGGTTCGGTAGATATCAAGCGGATCCTCGAATTGCTTCCTCATCGCTACCCGTTCTTGCTGGTCGACCGGATCATCGAGATGGATGGGGATGATTCCTGCATCGGCATCAAGAATGTGACGATGAACGAGCCGCAATTTACCGGCCATTTTCCACAACAACCCGTGATGCCCGGCGTGATGCTGATCGAAGGCATGGCCCAGACCGCTGGCGCCCTGTGCGTATGGTCGATGACGGATGGCCGCAAGCCCAAGTTGGTCTATTTCATGACCATCGACAATGCGAAATTCCGCAAGCCGGTCGAACCGGGTGATACTGTTGAATTCCATATGAAAAAGCTCAAGCAACGGGGCAATATGTGGTGGTATCGCGGCACGGCCAAAGTGTCGGGTGTAACGGTGTGCGAGGCTGATGTCAGTGCCATGCTGGTTTTGGAGTAGAACAGTTGAGCACAATCCATCCTTTGTCTGTCGTTGACCCTGCCGCGCAATTGGGTGCTGATGTGGTGATCGGTCCGTTTTGCACGGTCGGTCCGCATGCCGTTTTGGGTGATGGTGTTGAATTGCTCAGCCATGCGGTTGTCGCAGGGCGTACCACCATCGGAGCCCGCACAAAACTGTTTCCCTTTGCCTCGATCGGCCATCAGCCACAGGATTTGAAATTCCACGGCGAACCCTCCACGCTCGAGATTGGTGCCGATTGCCTGATCCGCGAGGGGGTTACCATGAATCCCGGCACCGAGGGCGGCGGGATGATCACCAAGGTCGGGGACCGTTGTACCTTTCTGGCCAATGCCCATGTCGCGCATGATTGCATGATCGGCAATGATGTCATCTTTTCCAACAATGTGATGTTGGCTGGACATTGCTCGGTCGGTGATTTTGCGATTATCGGCGGCGGGGCGGCGGTCCACCAATTCTGCCGTATCGGCTCGCACGCTTTTATCGGCGGCATGTCGGCGGTCGAAAATGATGTGATCCCCTATGGTATTGCCATCGGCAACCGCGCCCATCTGGCTGGTTTGAATATTGTCGGCCTGAAACGCCGGGGTTTCGACCGCGATGTGATCCACGCGATCCGGCGCGCTTACCGCCTGCTGTTTGCCGATGAAGGCACGTTGCAGGAGCGCATGGAAGACGTCGAAAACGAATTTTCGGCCCATGCCACCGTCCATGAGATCATCGGGTTTATCCGGCAAGGCGGTAGCCGCAGCGTGTGTACGCCGCGTGATGCCCATCATGATGCCTGACAACGCTCCCTCTGTCGGTCGCCGTCTGGCGATTATCGCAGGCGGGGGGGATTTTCCACTCGAGGTCTATCAGGCCAGCTTGCGTCAGGGCTATCTACCCTGTTTTTTTGCGTTGTGGGGCTTTGCCAGCCAGCAGGTCAGGGCGCAACAGGGCACGCAACAGGTCGATATGCTCAATCCGGTCGATCTCCTGGGCCGCTTGCGCGTCTTTGCCCCTGACGCTGTTGTTTTGGCCGGCCATGTCAGCCGTCCCGATCCGATAGTGCTTGTTTCAGCCTTTTCCGCCTTGCGAAATCGCGACGAATTACGTCAGGTGTTCGGTGAAGGCGACGACCACGTTTTGACCCGCGTTATCCGCTTGCTTGAAGAGCATGGTTTTGCCGTTTTGGGGATTGATGCGGTTGCGCCCGATCTGTTGTGCCCGCAGGCCGTTTTAACCCGAAAATCTCCCGACAAACTTGAAATTCAGGCGATTGAGAATGGGTTCGCATTGCTTGATGCGATGTCCCCGTTTGATTGCGGGCAGGCCATAGTCTGTCAAGGACAGCGAGTGCTGGCCGTCGAGGGACATGAGGGCACGGATCGCATGATCAAGCGCACAGTACCGCCTTTGCGCTGGTTCCGGTTCGGTGCTGCCGAGACGTCATCCAGAATTCTTATCAAAACCGCCAAGCTGACGCAGGATCGGCGCGCCGATTTGCCAGCTGTGGGTCCGCGCACCATCCGCAACTGTATCAAAGCGGGCTTTTCCGGTCTGGCACTCGGGGCGGGATCGGTCGTGATGATCGACCGGGCGGAGATGGTCAGGGAGGCCGACCGTGCAGGCCTGTTTATCGCGGGCTTTGCGGGGGGCACCCATGGTTAAACAGCCCCTGACCATTGCACTGATTGCCGGCGAGGCTTCCGGCGATCAACTGGGTTTCAAACTGATGCAGGCTCTGCGCTTATTGCACCCCGATTGCCGCTTTATCGGCGTGGGGGGCGACAGGATGCGGGAGGAGGGGCTCAATAGCCTGTTTCCGATGTCCGACATTGCCGTGATGGGTATTTTGCCGGTTCTGGGCCGTTTGCCGTTGATTTTGCGCAGGATCAGGGAAACCGCCGATTTCGTGATTTCCAGTCAGCCCGATGCTTTGGTGATTATCGACAGCCCCGATTTCACCCATCGTGTTGCAAGACGGGTGCGGCAATCAAAGCCCGATATTCCGATTATCAATGATGTCAGCCCGACCGTCTGGGCGTGGCGGCCGGGACGGGCCGCCCGAATGCGCGCCTATATCGACCATGTCCTGGCCTTGCTGCCGTTCGAGCCCGAAGCACATCAACGGCTTGGTGGGCCCACTTGCACCTATATCGGCCATCCGCTGATCGAGCGGCTTGATGAATTGCGCCCCGACGCCGGTGAAGCCCACAGGCGGGCCAGCAAGCCGCCGATCGTTCTGGTGCTGCCCGGAAGCCGTCGGGGTGAAATAGCCCGTCTGATGGCTCCGTTTGGCGAAGCCATCGCTCTTTTGGCGCAACAGTCCCCCGATCCGATCGATTTCGTGCTGCCTGCCGTCAGCCATCTGGAGGGTATGATCCGTGCGGCTATGGCCGATTGGCCGGTCAAACCGCGTCTTGTGATGGGTGAGGCCGATAAATATGCCGCGTTCCGCACGGCCCGCTGTGCTTTGGCGGCTTCGGGCACTGTCACTCTGGAGCTGGCTTTGGCGGGCGTTCCCCACGTTGTCGGCTATCGCGTATCGATGCTGGAGGCGCAGTTGCGCTATCTGATCCAGGTGTCGACCATCGTCCTGCCCAATCTGATCCTTGGCCACAATGCCGTGCCGGAATTTCTGCAAGAGGCGTGTAACGGCCCCGCTTTGGCCACGGCCTTGTTGCCGTTGTTGACGGATACGCCGCAACGTCAGGCGCAACTGGATGCCATGCGCGAGCTTGACCAGCGGATGGCGGTCCCTGTGTCGCCAAGTACGGGCGCGGCTCGGATCATCGACACGCTCATCACACGCTAACGGCTTGCCCCAAAAAGAATGGGCGGGATTGCTCCCGCCCTGATCTCGTTCTTCGTCGAAACAGTGCTTACCGCTTGGCGGTCGGCACATATTCGCGCTTGGCGTAGCCGGTATAGAGCTGGCGCGGACGGCCGATCTTCTGGCCCGGATCTTCGATCATTTCTTTCCATTGTGCGATCC
>CANFLM010000064.1 GCA_947447895.1 Hyphomicrobiales bacterium | reverse complement strand
ATCTTTGACGACCAGTCCCGCAAAAAATCATCACATCTTGCTGGGATCGGCGGAGCCATGATTGCGATCGCCCGCCATTGGGTTCTCCCCAAAAGCGGATTGTCCGATATCGAATGCCAGACAATTCTGAGCCGTATGCGGTTTATCGTGAGCCGTGTGAGCCCAGAGCAGGAGGGGCTGACCGAGAAAAATCACGAGCGGCTGATGCAATTTGAATCGGACGAAGCAATCGGACGGTTTTTGAACCTGCCGGATACATTGCGCGCCGAAATCGACAAAAACAAATTGCCGATTTCGCAAAAGTACGCCGTGGCCGATGTTGTGCTGGCGCTGGAAATTATGCTCGTTGCACCGGTCAGGATGAAAAATCTGATCGGCATCCGGATCGACAAACATCTGGTGCGGTATCGTGACGGTTATATGCTGGTGTTTGAAAAGGCCGAGGTCAAGAACAAGACAAGGCTGCAGTTCAAACTGCCACAGCCAACCTGTGAGGTGATCGGCTGGTATCTGAAATCCATCAGGTCGGAACGGGTGAAGGGCGATACCGATGCTCTTTTCCTCGGCGAAGACGGCATACAGCACAAGGCCCAAAGTTCTCTCGCCAACCAGCTTTCCAAAAAGGTCTATGAGAAGACAGGGCTCAAATTCAATGCGCATCTGATCAGCCATGTGACATCGTTCTTGTATCTCAACGAGGTTCCGGGCGGGCATCATGTCTTGCGTCTGGTGCTTGGCCATAAAAGCGTCGATATGCTCCAGCGCGCCTATACCGGTGCAGAAACAAAATCAGCCCATCACCATTTTGACGGTGTCATCCGCGGATTGCGTGATCGCCATGCACAACCTGCCAAACGCGGTCGTCCTCCCAAATCAGAATCTTTGGATCAAGTACGGGCACGACAGACTGGCTTTCTTCCTGATCATGGGCGTTTGAAAAAGAGGGGGGATTGATGGTTGGTCGTTATCATATCAATCCGAATTCGGCGGTAATGCCGATCGCCTTATGGCCGGAAGAAGATCGTGCTTTGTGGCTTCAAGTTTTGGAACAGGATGATCCCTTCTCGGAAGTTGGCAAACGTTCACATCTGCGTAGCATTTCAAATCACAAAGTCGAAAAGGGATATGGCCGATATCTGACCTTTCTGATGCGCCACGAACCGGAGGCATTGAAAGGCCGCGCCTGTAGCCGGATCAACCGCGACAGGGTCAAAAGGTTCATTGCGGATATGGAGGCAGAGAGAAATCGAAAGATGACACTCCTTGCGCGTCTGCAGGAACTGCATTCAATCGCCGTCATTCTTGATCCCGGAAATCCCTTCCAATTCATCAAGGATTTCGAGGCTCGCATCCGGCAGCGAACTGAAACAAGCCGACATGCCGGGCGACCCTTCACGGCAACAGACGAATTGCTCACGCTCGGGTTGAAGCTTATGCAGAATGCCGGGCAGCAGACAACCGACAGGTTGAAGGCGATAGATTACCGTGACGGTTTGCTGATTGCGCTTTTGGCAATGCGGCCCATGCGGCGCAAAAATTTTGCGGCATTGAAGCTCGATAAAAATATTGTCCAATTGGATGGTGTCTGGCGCATCAGGCTCAGCCCTGAAGAGACCAAGACCCATAGCAGGATTGATGTCGAGTGGCCTTCCGAATTGGTCGGGCCGCTGGAAACCTATCTGGAAGTCCACCGCCCGATATTGATGGCCAAAGTAGGGCGTTGGCATAAGCCGATCGATGATGCGCTTTGGGTCTCGGGGCATGGCTCGCCACTCACTGAAATGGCATTCTATCAGCAGGTGACAAAGCGGACGGCCGAGGCTTTCGGCAAGCCGGTCAATCCTCACGCCTTCCGCCACAGTGCGGCATCCACTTTGGCGTGTGAAGATCCGGCGCATGTGCGGATCAGCGCAACGATTTTGGGGCATTCGAGTTTTCAAACCACCGAGCAATATTACATCATGGCGCAACAGACGCAGGCACATGAGGCCTTTGTCGAATTGATGCTCGCTGTCCGCAAACAGGCAAGAGATCAAAAGGGATCAGACAAGACGTACAAAGCCCAGGATCGCAAACGGTCATGACAGTGCTGCGTGCTCCCAAACATTATCGGATCCAGCCACGCGGCCTCTCTCGCGTCGAGGCAGCCGATTATATCGGGGTGTCACCCACGACCTTTGACAAGTTGGTGGCCGACGGCCGGATGCCTACGCCGAAACACATCAATGCACGCAATGTCTGGGATGTGCGTCAACTGGACCTTGCCTTCGAAGGACTTCCGTCCGACGATCCGGATCTTGAGGATCCTTTCAGTGCTGTCAGGCTTTAGGGATAAGAGCCATGGTTGATATCCGGCTGAAATACCTTGTGGAAGATGTGGATCGGCATGGCAATGTCCGGATCTATTTCCGGCGGCCGGGTCACCCCAAGGTTCGTCTTTACGGATTGCCGGGTTCTGCCGAATTCCAGAAAGCCTATGCCGATGCGATTGCGCGGACCAAGCCCGGTCTGGCTCCGGTTGCCGGGGAGAAAAAGGCGCAAGGGTCTCTCGCCTGGCTCTGCATGAAATATTACGCTTCCGCGGAGTTCAACCAGCTTGATCAACGGACCCAATATGTCCGCCGCCTGATTCTCGAGGGCTTGTGCAACAAAGGGGCAGGGCCTTTGCCTTATGCCCGCCTGACCTCCTTGAGCATATTGCAATGGCGCGATTCAAAAGTGGACAAGCCCGAAGCCGCCAATGGGCTGATCAAAGCCTTGCGGCAGTTGTTCGCGTTCGCGGTTGAATACCGCTATGTGGCGCGCAATCCGGCCAAGGATGTCAAATACCTGAAAAGTTTTTCCGAGGGACATCATTCCTGGTCAGAGGAGGAGATCGAACAGTTCAGGGCGCATCACCCTGTCGGTTCGCGTGCGCTGGTTGCGCTATCCCTGCTGCTCTACACCGGCCAGCGCCGCTCGGACATTGTGATGCTCGGCGAGAAAAACCGGATGGGCCAGTTCTTGAAATTCACCCAACAAAAGAATCACCGCCGCAAACCTGTTCATCTCGTGCTTCCCTTGCATCCGGAACTCGAACGGATTCTCGAGGCAACCCCATCGACGGGGGAGACCTATCTTCTGACCGAATTCGGAAAGCCCTTCACTTCAAACGGGTTCGGGAACCGGTTCCGCAAATGGTGTGACGAAGCTAGTTTGCCCGATCATTGTTCGGCCCATGGCTTGCGCAAAGCCGCTGCCGCGCGCCTCGCCGAGGCCGGTGCAACCGAACTCGAAATCCGTGCGGTAACAGGTCACCAGACCTCTCATGAGGTCAATCGTTACACCAAAGCGGCCAATCAAAAGCGGATGGCAGAGGCGGGAATGTCGAAACTTTTGGGGAATAAAATTGTCCCACTTTTTCCTTATGAAACTGTCCCACCGAAAAATAATACTGTAAAATCAGTGTCTTATGAAAAGAGTGGTGCCCAGGGACGGGATCGAACCGCCGACACTGCGATTTTCAGTCGCATGCTCTACCAACTGAGCTACCTGGGCATTCCGGCATGACCAGCTGGCTGGTGCAAGGCGGGTGACGGGGCGTGATCCCAACAAATCGTTGCATCACATCGTCAGTAGGGGTGCTTATAGTGTCATGTTTTATGACTGTCTAGGGTGTTCGCACAGGAATAATGTTAATTGGCGGATTGTTGAGGGCTCCGTTGCGGTTTTTATGACGCCATCCTTGGTCTTGCCTGTCACGGGCTAGGGGCAGGGAACCCGTTTTGCTTTAAAAATTGTGCAACGGGAATGGTCCAAGCCTCGATATTGCCGGTAAAGCTGCGATGGCCGTCATCATGGAATGGCGGAAGAGCTACAAATTGCCCGTTGCCGCCATTGGCTTTGAAACGGGCAAACCACGCTTTCGGCAGATCCGGCCCCCAATAGCGGTCATTCGGGCTATAGAGCCACAATGTCGGAATTCTGCTGGTGCGGCCATATTGGGCAAAGGTATCAGCCAGCAGATCGGCGCGGCAGGGTGTCTCCGGTGTGCGGATGGGATCGCCACCGGCACCCCCTGACACATTGATGCCTGCCCGTGCCCCCGGTACAGAACGGGCCGAAGCGGCAATGGTTGCCATTCCGCCCACGGATTGCCCGACAATGACCCCGCGATTGGGCGTAATGTAAGTCGCCGTTTGGGCATAGCGGGCCACAGCTTTGATCTGCTCCACAGCGGCCTCGGTCCCGAGGGGATAATTTTTCGTGGTGCAACTTCCGGTGTTTTCGGCATCATCGCCACCTGTCGCGCCATAACCGATCCTGGTCGGCACAAACACTGTAAACCCTTGCGCGACAAACCATTCAGATTGCTTGCGATAGACCGCGCGTCCCATTGCCCGTCTTTCCGACTCTTGGCCTGCACGGCCATGATTGAGAATCAGGTAGGGGCTTTTGGCGCGGCTGTCGTCGCGCAAAACCGTCACCACGATGTCGTGGGTGACGGTGTCGCCCGACATTGTTTTGACGGTCACAGGCACTTTGACCACCTCTTCGATGATGGCCGTTCGGGCAGGTCCAACAATCAAAAGGCTGGAAAGACACATGGCGAGCGGCAAAAATGTTCTGATCAAGACTGGGGAGGGCATCAAGGCCTCATCTGAAATTCATTAAAAATACAATTTCGTCAATCTGTCGTGATTCTCCGGTGCTGTCCATCAGCCTGCTGCACCTCTCCATGCCCCGGTCAAAGGCTTTTACCCATACTTTTGTTGCAATGCGGCACAGATTTGGTGATGCTGCCTCTATGCTTCTTGGCGCAAAGGCATTTGGGTGATATGCACGATTTCAGGTGCCTGAGCCTAAATGCCGATGTTGAACACCCGTTGAGTGGCTTTTGCCGAAGTGCCCGATCCGGGTGGTCTTGGGAATACCGCCGCCCTGTTTATGCCGTCCTTTTGCTGAATGAGGAAATATCATGTCCACCACGTCCGCGACCCCTTCGCGCTCTTACACGGTGAGCAATTCGTTTTTCGCAGCCTCGCTGGCTGATCGCGATCCGGAAATTGCCGGCTCGGTCGCGCAGGAACTGGGTCGCCAGCAGCAGGAAATCGAGCTGATTGCCTCGGAAAACATCGTCTCCCGTGCCGTGCTGGAGGCGCAGGGCTCGGTGATGACCAACAAATATGCCGAAGGCTATCCGGGGCGCCGCTATTATGGCGGCTGCCAATTTGTCGATATTGCCGAAACGCTGGCGATCAAGCGGGCCTGCGAATTGTTCGGCTGCAGCTATGCCAATGTGCAGCCCAATTCCGGCTCGCAGGCGAATCAGGCGGTGTTTCTGGCGCTGTTGCAGCCCGGTGATACATTCATGGGGCTTGATCTGGCTGCTGGCGGCCATCTGACCCACGGCGCGCCGCCAAACATGTCGGGCAAATGGTTCAATGTCGTCAGCTATGGCGTCGATCCAGAAACCCACCGCGTCGATATGGCGCAGGTGGAAGCGCTGGCGCTCGAACACCGCCCCAAGCTGATCATTGCCGGTGGTTCGGGCTATGCCCGCCATTGGGATTTCGAGGCTTTCCGGGCCATTGCCGACAAGATTGGCGCGATTTTTCTGGTCGATATGGCGCATTTTGCCGGTCTGGTGGCCGGTGGTTCGCATCCTTCGCCATTCCCTCACGCCCATGTCGCCACGTCGACCACGCACAAGACACTGCGTGGCCCGCGCGGTGGCATCGTGCTGACCGATGACGAGGCGATTGCCAAAAAGATCAATTCTGCGGTGTTCCCCGGCCTGCAGGGCGGACCGCTGATGCATGTGATTGCCGCCAAAGCGGTGGCATTCGGCGAAGCCCTGTCGCCCGAATTCAAATCCTATGCGCTGGCCGTGGTCGACAATGCCAAGGCGATGGCCGATGCCTTGATGGCGCGCGGTTATGATCTGGTGACCGGCGGCACCGACAACCACCTGATGCTGGTCGATCTTCGCTCCAAGGGGTTGAACGGCAAAATCGCCGAAGCGGCTCTGTCGCGTGCCCATATCACCTGCAACAAGAACGGTGTGCCGTTCGATACCGAAAAGCCGACCATCACTTCGGGCATCCGTCTGGGTTCGCCGGCTGCGACCTCCCGCGGTTTCGGCACCGCCGAATTTACCCAGGTCGGCAATCTGATTGCCGATGTGCTGGATGGTCTGGCCAAGAACGGCGAGGCGGGCAATGCGACCGTCGAAGCCCATGCCCGCGATGCGGCCCATGCGCTGACCAACCGCTTCCCGATCTATTATTGATTGAGGATTTGAGGAGGTCCTGGCTTTGCGGTGTCCCTATTGCAGTTCGCTCGATTCACAGGTCAAGGATTCGCGGCCCAGCGATGACCATTCCGCGATCCGGCGGCGGCGCGTCTGCCCCGATTGCGGCGGGCGTTTTACCACGTTCGAGCGGGTTCAATTGCGCGAATTGATGGTGGTGAAGCGGTCGGGGCGGCGGATTCCGTTCGACCGTGACAAGCTGCAACGCTCCGTCGAGGTGGCACTGCGCAAGCGGCCGGTCGATGCTGAGCGGATCGAGCGGATGGTCAATGGCATCGTCCGCCAGCTCGAAAGCGCAGGCGAGGGCGATGTGCCGTCCGCCTCCATCGGCGGCCTGGTGATGGAAGGCTTGAAGGCGCTTGATGATGTCGCCTATGTCCGCTTTGCCTCGGTCTACCGCAATTTCCGCGAGGCGCGCGACTTCGAGGAATTGATCGACGAGTTGACCGGCGAGGAGGGCGAGGTCCTGCCTGTGCCGGCCAAGCCCGGGCCTGCCGGTTCCCGATCCGAAAAATGACAGGCACAATCACCGATGGCTCCGTGACGGCTCTCGCGCGCACGGACATGGCTTCGATCAGCCCCGCAGATGATCGGGCGATGATGCGCGCCGCTTTGGCGATCGGGCGGCGTTGTCTGGGGCAGACCTGGCCCAATCCGGCGGTTGGTGCGGTGGTCTGGAAACCGACGGCGCAAGGACCGTTGGTGATCGCGCGGGGCTTTACCCGCAAGTCAGGCCGTCCGCATGCCGAAGCCGAAGCCCTGCAGATGGCGGGAGAGGCGGCGCGTGGCGCGGTGATGAGTGTGACTTTGGAGCCGTGCTCACATCACGGCAAGACCCCGCCCTGTGCCGATGCCGTGATCAAGGCAGGCCTTTCGCGGGTGGTGACGGCAATCGAAGATCCCGACCCGCGGGTGGCGGGGCGTGGCCATGCCCGTCTGCGCGACGCGGGGATCGAGGTTGTGGTGGGCGTGGAGGCGCGGGCGGCTTTTCTGGCGCATCTGGGCCATATCAGACGGGTGACGCAACACAGGCCCGCCGTTTTGTTGAAACTGGCGCAAACGGCCGATGGCTATGCCGCGGCCGAAGCCGGATCGCGGACCCAGATTACCGGTGCCATCGGGTCCTCTCGCGTCCACATGGAACGCGCCGAAGCCGATGCGATCATGGTGGGTATTTCCACAGTGCTGATCGATGATCCGCAACTGACCTGCCGTCTGCCCGGCTTGGCCGACCACTCGCCGGTCAGGGTGGTGCTGGACAGCGATTGCCGCCTGCCGCCGGACAGCCTGCTGGCCCGCACGGCGCGGCAGGTGCCCACATGGGTGCTGGCCGCCACCGACAGCGACAGCACCCGCCATCAGGCCCTCGAGCGGTTGGGTGTCGAGGTGCTGCTGGTGCCGCGTTTGCAGGGGCGGATCGATCCCGGTCTGGCCTTGCAGGCTTTGGGTGCGCGCGGCATCACCCGCGTGATGAGCGAGGGTGGCCCGCAAGTGGCCGACGCGCTGGCCAAAGCCGGCTTGATTGACGAAATCACCCTGCTGACCCATATGCAGCCTTTGGGGCGGCAGGGTTTGCTGGCGGTCGGGCCGCATTTGCGCGCGCTGCTGAATGATGACACACAGTTCGAAGCGCAATCCTCGGCGGTTTTCGGTGAGGACCGGATCGATCATTTTGCGAGGTTGGCCTGATGTTTACCGGAATTGTCAGTGATATCGGCACCGTGGTGTCGATCCATGCTCCCGAGCCTGATTTGCGCCGTATCCGCATTGCCTGCGGCTATGAGGCCCGCACGATTGCGCTGGGAGCCTCGATTGCCTGCGGAGGCCCCTGCCTGACGGTGGTGGCTGTCGAGCCCGCGGCTGCAGGGGGCTGCTGGTTCGAAGTGGATGCCGCCGCCGAAACACTGGCCCGCACCACGGTGGGCGCATGGCAGACCGGCAGCAGGATCAATCTTGAACGCGCTTTGGCAATCGGCGACGAGTTGGGCGGCCATCTGGTGACCGGACATGTGGACGGCTTGGCAACAATCGTCGCGGTGACGCCGGTGACCGGACAAAAAGGCCCGTGGGCTGCGTCCTGCCGCTTCGATATCGAGGCTCCGGCCGGTTTGGCAGGCTTTATTGCCGAAAAGGGCTCGGTAACGCTCGATGGCACATCCTTGACCGTCAACAGCGTCGAGGGGCGGATGTTCTCTGTCTTGCTGATCCCGCATACCCTGCAGGTGACCACATGGGGCGATCGCAAGCAGGGTGATGCGCTCAATATCGAGATTGATCTGATGGCGCGCTATGCCGCACGGCTTGCGCAAGCGCGTGCCGAGGGATACTGACTGTCCTTGCGTAACACCGAGAGAGACACATGACCTCAGTAACTCCACCCATTTCCAGCCAGCGTTCCTTCCCCGGCGCGCGTGTGCTGGTTGTCGAAGCCCGCTATTACACCGAGATCGCCGATGCCCTGCTGGAAGGGGCGCGTGCCGCGGCTACCGCCGCCCAGGTCAAGGTGGATGTGGTGACCGTGGATGGTGCGCTGGAAATTCCCTGCGCGATCCTGCTGATGATGGCTGATGCCCAGCGGCGCGGCCGTGCCTATGACGCGGTGGTGGCTCTGGGCTGTGTGATCCGTGGCGAAACCGGTCATTACGATATTGTGGCGGGCGAAAGCGCGCGCGCTTTGATGGATATTTCCGTGCGCCACGGTCTGCCGCTCGGCAACGGGATTTTGACAGTTGAAAACGACATGCAGGCGATGGCGCGGGCGCGGATGTCGGAAATGGACAAAGGCGGCGGGGCCATGCGGGCCGCTTTGTCCTTGTTGCAATTGCGCCACCTCTCAGAAAATGGAGTTCACTAAGCATGTCACGCGCGCAGAGGCGGTCAGCCGCCCGAATGTCTGCGGTGCAGGCCCTCTATGAAATGGACATCACCCAGAAAGGGATGATCGACGTTTGTGCGGAATTCGAGGCCCATTGGATCGGCCAGCAGGTTGATGACGATCTGGAAATGCGCGAGGCGGAACTCTCGTTCTTCAAGGATATTGTCGGTGGTGTCATCGCCCATCAGTCGGAGATCGACAAGACCATCGACAATGCCCTGGCCAAAGGCTGGCCGCTGGTTCGGATCGAGGTTGTGTTGCGCTCGATCATGCGGGCAGGGGTCTACGAGATCAGCCAGCGCAAGGATGTGCCGCCCAAGGTCAGTATTTCCGAATATGTCGACGTGACCCATGCTTTTTATGTTGGCGATGAGCCGGGCATGGTCAATGCTGTGCTCGATCATGTCGCGCGGGATCTGCGCGGGGATGAATTGGGGCCGAAACGCGGCTAGTACGGGCTTTTGTCGGAGGAGGCAGGCGTGGCGGCACAGGAGCTCAATCGGGGTCGTCTGTCCGAGGATGCACTGATTGCCCGCTTGCTCGCTCCGATGGCCGGCCCAGCCGGACTGGGCTTGCGTGATGATGCAGCCCTTCTGAGCCCGCCTGAGGGGTGCGAACTGGTCATCACCGTGGATGCGCTGGTCGCCAATATTCATTTTTTTGCCGATGATCCGCCAGCCTCGATTGCGCATAAGCTGTTGGGGGTGAACCTGTCCGATCTGGCGGCCAAAGGGGCCGATCCGGTCGGCTTCCTGTTGGCGATGATGCTGCCCGATACGCTGTCCGATGACTGGATCAAGGCCTTTGTCGGTGGCTTGGCTGACGCCGCCGCCAATGCGGCATGCCCGCTGATCGGTGGGGATACCACCCGTATCGACGGGCCGCTGGCGCTGTCTTTGACGGCGATCGGCTCGGTGCCTGTCGGGCAGATGGTGCGGCGGACCACCGCCAAGCCCGGCGATGTGATCGGCGTCACCGGCACCATCGGCGATGCCGCGCTCGGGCTTTTGCTCCAGCAAGCCAATCCGCCGGCCGGTTTGATGCAGCTTGCTCCGGAACAGCGCGCTTTCCTGCTGGATCGCTATCGCCACCCCCGTCCCCGGAATGTCCTGGCGCAGGCTTTGCGCGTTCATGCCAGTGCGGCGATGGATGTGTCGGACGGTTTGGTGGGAGATTGCCGCAAGCTGCTGCAGGCTTCGGGCTGTGGCGGAGTGGTCTGTCTCGATGACGTGCCGCTGTCCGCCGCCGTCACCCATGCGCTGTCTATGACCCCCGATCTGTTGGAGCGGGCGGTGACGGGCGGGGATGACTACGAAATCCTGTTTTGCGCGCCCGAACAGGCGTTCGAAGCCTTGAGCGCCGAAGCCGTGCGGCTCGGTCTGCCCCTTCAGAGTATCGGGCGTGTCACACAGGGGCCGGAAGTGGTGTTCACCCATCAAGGGGGTGATATGAGCTTCGTGCATGGCTCTTTCCAGCATTTCTGACGGTTTGCCAGTATGTTGATGCCGGTTTGTTGCGAGATTGAGTCATCTGTTTAAAGTCCGGTCCTGCGGTATGGGACCGCTGTGCCGATACTGCCCTCTTGCGGTCAGGCGCGTTTGGCCGCTCTATGCATCCTCGGTGTTTTTGATCATCATCAAACGACAAAAAAATGAGTCTGAGGAAAGGCTTCAAGGCCATGGTTCAATCCACACATCAATCGGCTGTCCAGCATGATGACAATCGGCTGGCGCGGCGCAATGCGCTGTTTCTGGCGGCCGCAACCGCGCTGGCCGGGGCCAATGCCTCGGTGATCTTTGCAACCGGTGCGATTACCGGTGCGCGGATGGCACCCGATCCGGCCTATGCCACCGCCCCCGTGTCGATTTTTGTGGTGGGCATGGCCTGCGGCACACTGCCGGTCGGCTATATCGCCCGCCGTCATGGCCGCAGGGCAACCTTTGCGCTCGGCGCGTTCTGCGGGATGCTGATGGGGGTGATTGCCTGTGCCGCAGTGGTCAACAATTCTTTTGCGCTTTATTGTCTGGCGACATTTTTCGGCGGGCTTTACGGCTCTGTCGCCCAGTCGTTCCGCTTTGCGGCGGCCGATACAGCAACCCCGAAATTCCGGCCCAAAGCCATTTCATGGGTGATGGCCGGCGGTGTCTTTGCCGGCGTGCTGGGCCCGCAACTGGTCTCGATGACCATGACGATGTGGGAACCGCATCTGTTTGCCGCCAGCTATCTGGCCCAGGCCCTTGTGGCGATGGTTGCACTGGTTGTGCTGATGCAGGTCAAAGCCGGTCCGCCGGTGTCGGTGGTGGACGAGATGAAGGCGCGGCCTTTGCGCGAGATCACCCGCCAGCCGCGCTTTGTGGTGGCCGCCATTTGCGGCGTGGCCTCCTACGGACTGATGAATCTGGTGATGACCTCGGCCCCGCTGGCCATGCAGATGTGCGGCCATGCGGTGCGTGATTCCAATCTGGCGATCCAGTGGCATGTGATGGCCATGTACGGCCCAAGCTTTTTTACCGGTTCGCTGATTAGCCGCTTCGGGGCGCCCAAGATTATCAGTGCGGGATTGGTGCTGCTGGCCGCTGCGGCCTTTGTCGATGTGTCGGGCACGGATGTCGCGCATTTTTGGCTTGGTCTGATTTTGCTCGGTGTGGGCTGGAATTTCGGCTTTGTCGGTGCCACCGCCATGGTGGCCGAGACGCACCATCCATCCGAGCGCAACAAGGTGCAGGCTTTCAACGATTTCCTGATTTTCGGCACGATGGCGATCGGTTCGTTCTCCTCGGGAAAAATTCTGACGGATTTCGGCTGGGATGCCGTCAACCACGTGGTTTTCCCGCCTGTGCTGATCGGTCTGGTGGCGCTGGTCTGGCTCGCCCAACGCCGCAAGGCGGTGCATGCCTGACCCGTTTGGGGGCTGTGCCCCCGATTTTTCCCGAAACCTGTGCTTGACCAAACGGGTGAAGGGGTAAAAACTGTCCGGTGATGTGTGTCCGGTTCGGACATTCGTAATTCATGGGTTATCAATAAAAAGACGACATATCTTCAGGGAGAGAAGGCAGGGCAAGCAGTTCAGCACCACGCATGGGATCCATCGCGTCGACACTGTTTGACCTGTCCGGAAATGGAACAAGAAGGACGGCACAATGACAATGGGACTGATTATCTTTGGCGGGCTGCTTGCGCTCGTCTATGGCATCTGGGCGATTGCCGATGTCATGAAACAGGATGCGGGCAATGCCCGTATGCAGGAAATCGCTGCCGCTATTGCTGAAGGCGCGCAGGCCTATCTCAACCGCCAATATACGACGATTTCCTATGTGGGCGTTGCACTGTTTGCCCTGCTGGCCTGGCTGTTGGGCTTGCCGGTCGCGATCGGCTTTGCCATCGGTGCGATCTTGTCGGGTGCCGCAGGCTATATCGGCATGAACGTGTCGGTCCGCGCCAATGTGCGGACGGCGCAGGCCGCCTCCAAGTCGCTGGCAGCCGGTCTCGATGTGGCTTTCAAGGCCGGTGCCGTGACAGGCATGCTGGTGGCTGGTCTCGCGCTGCTCGGTGTGGCGGTCTACTACGCCGTGCTGACCGGCCCGATGGGTCTGAAGCCGTCTGACCGCATCGTCATCGATTCGCTGGTTGCTCTCGGCTTCGGCGCGTCGCTGATCTCGATCTTTGCCCGTCTGGGCGGCGGGATCTTCACCAAGGGCGCCGATGTGGGCGCCGATCTGGTCGGCAAGGTCGAAGCCGGTATTCCGGAAGACGATCCCCGCAATCCTGCCACAATCGCCGACAATGTCGGCGACAATGTCGGCGATTGTGCCGGTATGGCAGCCGATCTGTTCGAAACCTATGCCGTGACCGTGGTTGCGACCATGGTTCTGGCCTCGATCTTCTTCTTCGGTGCGGCCAACCTGGCTTCGGTGATGCTCTATCCGATGGCGATTTGCGCCGCTTGCATTCTGACCTCGATCATCGGCACTTTCTTCGTGAAACTGGGTGCCGACAATTCGATCATGGGTGCGCTGTATAAAGGACTGTGGGTGACGGGTATCCTGTCGCTGTTCGGTCTGGCTGCCGCAACCCATTATGTGGTCGGCTGGGACAGCATCGGGACCGTCTCGGGCATGGTCATCACCGGCAAGAACCTGTTCCTGTGCGGTGTGGTTGGCTTGATCGTGACGGGTCTGATCGTCTGGATCACCGAATATTATACAGCAACGGGCAAGCGTCCTGTGGTCTCCATCGCCCAGGCTTCGGTGACCGGGCACGGGACCAACGTCATTCAGGGTTTGGCCGTCTCGCTTGAATCGACCGCTCTGCCTGCCATGGCGATTGTGGCCGGTATCATCTCGACCTACCAGCTGGCCGGCTTGTTCGGCACCGCGATTGCGGTGACAACCATGCTCGGTCTGGCCGGCATGATCGTGGCCCTCGATGCCTTCGGTCCCGTCACCGACAATGCCGGCGGCATTGCCGAAATGGCCGGTCTGCCCAAGGAAGTGCGTCACTCGACCGACGCGCTCGATGCGGTCGGCAACACCACCAAGGCGGTCACCAAAGGCTATGCCATCGGTTCGGCCGGTCTGGGGGCTCTGGTGCTGTTTGCAGCCTATACCAACGATCTGGAGGCCTTCTCCAAGTCGGGTGCGGCCTATTTCAAGGATGTCGGCAAGGTCTCGTTCGATCTGTCCAACCCCTATGTGGTGGCTGGTCTGATCTTCGGCGGGTTGATCCCCTATCTGTTCGGGGGCATTGCGATGACTGCCGTGGGCCGCGCTGCCGGTTCGGTGGTGGAAGAAGTGCGCCGCCAGTTCAAGGAAAAGCCGGGGATCATGT
>CANFLM010000063.1 GCA_947447895.1 Hyphomicrobiales bacterium | reverse complement strand
GTCTTGTGTGCGCCAACGCCGCCGCCGGGCTGTTCCTGTTATGATTTCTACACGTCGATAATCGTCAGACATAAGCCTATGCTTAAGGATATCCTCAAGCCCTCTCGGTAAGGCCTAACTGTCCTGTCGAAATGGGGGCCAGTTCACTCACAGATCAGGGTAATATGGCTTAAGCCTTTGATAGCCATTCAAAAATGGGCCTTTAGTGTAAAATTTGACTAAGAAACAGCTTGGTACGCTCATGCTGCGGGTTTTTGAAAAATGTATCGGGCGTATTGATTTCGACAATCTGCCCCATATCCATGAAGATAACCCGGTCGGCAACCTGGCGGGCGAATCCCATTTCATGGGTCACACAAATCATGGTCATGCCCTCTTCGGCAAGACTGACCATCGTATCGAGGACTTCCTTGACCATTTCAGGATCGAGCGCCGAAGTCGGCTCGTCAAACAACATGATCTTGGGTGCCATGCAGAGGGAGCGCGCAATCGCCACACGTTGCTGCTGGCCGCCGGACAACTGACCCGGATATTTATGGGCCTGTTCGGGAATTTTAACGCGGGTCAGATAGTGCATCGCCACTTCTTCGGCGTCCTTTTTGGGCATTTTCTTGACCCAGATCGGCGCCAGCGTGCAGTTTTCGAGAATGGTCAGATGCGGAAACAGATTGAAATGCTGGAACACCATGCCCACTTCACGCCGCACCTCGTCGATGCGTTTGACATCATGGGTCAATTCGATGCCGTCGACGATGATCTGGCCCTTCTGATGCTCCTCGAGACGGTTGACACAGCGGATCATGGTCGACTTGCCCGAACCCGAGGGACCGCACACCACCACACGTTCGCCCTTGCCGATCGTCAGGTTGATGTCGCGCAAAACATGGAATTCGCCATACCATTTGTTGACATCGACCATGCGGATGGCCGTGTCGGTTTTGAGCGAAGCGGGCTTAAGGGCTGCTGATGAGGACATAATTGATTTTTCCTTACCGTTTATCCGCTTTTGAGAGGCGTTGTTCGATCGTGCGCGCGTAGGACGACATCGCAAAACAGAAAATGAAGTAGAAGATGGCAGCATAGACATAACCCGTCGGACTGACCGTCGGGGCTGCCCAGATCGGATCGATGCGCGCTGTCTCGATGGTGCGCAGGAAATCGAACAGGCCGACAATCACCACCAGGGTCGTATCCTTGAACAGACCGATATAATTGCTGACGATATTCGGGATAGTCACCTTCAAGGCCTGCGGCAGGATGATCAGCCGCATCATCTGGCCATAGCTGAGACCCAAGGCCATCGCGCCTTCATATTGGCCTTTGGGCAAGGCCTGCAATCCGGCGCGTACCACTTCGGCCATATAGGCGGAGGCGAACAGGGCAACACCGACCAGCGCGCGCAGCAATTTATCCGGTTCGAATTCACGGGGCACGAACAGCGGCAGCATGACGCTGGCCATGAAGAGCACGGTGATCAAGGGCACACCACGCACGAATTCGATGAAGGCGACGCTGAAAACCTGCGCCGCAGGCATGGTCGAACGCCGCCCCAAAGCCAGCAAAATACCCAAGGGGAGAGACACCACAATGCCGACGGCCGAAACAACAACCGTGACCAGCAAGCCACCCCACAGATTGGTGGTGACAATCGGCAGCCCCAAAGTAGGCGAACCAATCAGCAGGAAATAGGAAACCACCGGCAGGATGATAAAGGCATAGAGCGCACCCAGATCACGGCGTGGCAACGACAGTTTCAGCAGCCAGATGACAGCGATCGTCAACAGGGCAAAAAACAGATCGACACGCCAACGCTCGGGGATCGGATAGGTGCCGTAATTGAAGAAACTGAAACGGTCCTTGATAAAGGCCCAGCAGGCCCCGACAATCGGATGCGCCTCGTTGAAAATACAGGCTTCACGGTCAGTACCGACCCAAACCGCATCGAACAGCACAAAATCGAGGAAAGGCGGCACAACCCAAGCCAGAAACAGCACGATCAGGATTGTTGCCGATGTGTTGAAAACGCCGCCGAACAGATGCTCGCGGACCCAAGCCACAGGGCCCACTAGATTGGAGGGAGGCCGCGACGGGGCAATCACATCCTGTTGCACAAAAGACTGGTTTGGGTTCGAAGACACTGACTGGCTCATGATGCCCCCGCTCATCGTTCAATCAGCGCAACGCGCCGGTTGTACCAATTCATCACAAAGGAGGTGGTCAGGCTGATCGACAGATAGACCAGCATGGTAATGCCCACCACTTCGATGGCCTGCCCTGTCTGGTTCAGGACCGTGCCGGTAAACACATTGGCCAGATCGGGATAGCCGACAAAAACCGCCAGGGACGAATTTTTGGTCAGGTTGAGATATTGGCTGGTCAACGGCGGGATAATCACCCGCATGGCCTGCGGGATGACGATCAGCTTGCTGGTAATATTGGGTTGTAGACCGAGCGCATAGGCGGCCTCGGTCTGTCCGTGCGAGACGGCCATGATCCCTGCCCGCACCACTTCGGCAATATAGGCCGCTGTGTAGAGCACAAGACCGAACAACAAAGCCAGAAATTCGGGCTGGAACACCAGACCGCCGACAATATTGAAACGGCCGCCCTGCGGCACATCAAAGCCCAGCGGCTTGCCCGCGATAACAAAGGCCAGCGAAGGCACAACCACCAGCAGCACCAGGGTAATCCAGCCGACAGGCGCCAATTGGCCAGTCGCCTCCTGCCGCCGCTTCGCCCAGATGCGCACAACGATGGTCAGCACAAAGCCAAGCAACAGAACCAGGCCGACCCACCCCAAACCATCCTCGGGGATCGGACGCGGGGTCGTAAGACCGCGGTTGTTGAGAAAGGAATTCAGTGGCAATTTGATGCTGTCGCGCACACTCGGAAGCGCCTTCAACACGGCATTGTACCAGAACAGCAATTGCAGCAGCAGCGGCATATTGCGCAGGATTTCGACATACCAGCGCGCGACAAAGGCCACGAGAACATTTTTGGACAGACGCGCGACACCGACAGCAAAGCCGAGCAGCGTGGCCAGCACGATGCCAATCGCGGCCACCAGCAAAGTATTGACCATCCCCACCCAGAACGCGTCGCCATAGGTGCTGGTTGCTTCCGAATAATGCTGGATGCTGAAGCTGATCGGAAAGCCGGAATTCGTGTCCCAGAAGCCGAAACCGGAGGCGATTTTCTGGCGTTTCAGATTTTCGGTCGCATTCGAGAAGGCCGAATAGACCAGAAAACCGATCGCACCCATCAAGACCGCTTGAAACGCATAGCTGCGCCAGCGCGGGTCACGCCAGGGCGAGACCTTGGCAGGCTGCGAGCCCGGTGCATCTGACAATCTTGGATCAACCATATTCGGACCAACCCTATCGGGACCTACAAACGGAGCCTTATGCCTCATTGATCAGCAGGGCGACACAGGCATTGCGGCAAACCATCCCGCACCATGTGCTTGCACAGTCAAAAACAATGAGAAAAAACGCATAAAACTCTGAAATATCGATGATTTTAAACAAGAAAAGAGCGCGACACCCTATGATGCCGCGCCCTTGTTTTGATTAGCGGATCGGCGGAGCGTATTGCAGGCCGCCCTTGTTCCAGAGGGCATTCAAGCCGCGTGCAATCTTGAGAGGCGAACCCTGGCCGACATTGCGCTCGAAGCTTTCGCCGTAATTGCCGACATGCTTGATGATCCGGTAGCCCCAGTCATTGGTCAGGCCGAGCGATTCACCGAACTTGCCTTCGGTGCCGAGCAGACGCTTGATTTCCGGATTTTCGGACTTCAGCATCGCTTCGACATTGGCCTGGGTGACGCCGAGTTCTTCGGCAGTGACCAGAACAAACTGGGTCCATTTCACAACGTCGAGCCACTGGTCATCGCCCTTGCGGACGGACGGGCCGAGCGGCTCTTTCGAAATGATTTCCGGCAGAACAATGTGGTCATCAGGCTTTGCCAGACGCAGACGCTCGGAATAGAGACCCGAGGCATCGGTGGTCAGCGCGTCGCAACGGCCGGCATCATAGGCCTTGGTGGTTTCGTCGTTGGTAGCAAAGGTCACCGACTTCAGTTCCAGCTTGTTGGCGCGGAAGAAGTCAGCCAGATTGAGTTCGGTGGTGGTGCCCTGCTGCACGCAAACCGATGCGCCGCTGAGTTCCTTGGCCGAAGCCAGTTTCAGGCTCTTGCGGACCATGAAGCCCTGACCGTCATAATAGTTGATGCCCGCAAATTCGAGGCCCAGCGACGCTTCGCGTGACAGGGTCCAGGTGGTGTTGCGCGACAGAACATCGATTTCACCGGACTGAAGGGCGGTAAAACGATCCTTCGAGGTCAAAGGAACAACCTTCACCTTGTTCGGATCATTGAAGATGGCAGCAGCAAGAGCGCGGCACACATCGGAATCAAGACCTCTCCAAACGCCCTGGGCATCTGGCAAAGCGAAACCGGCAAGGCCCTGACCATGACCGCAAACAACCTGGCCCTTGGACTTCACAGTGTCCAGCGTGCCAGCTGACGCCATCGACGCACCCATCAAAGCCCCTGCAACCAGCGCTGCAGTCGCGACCCATTTTTTCATATTCATCTCCCCTAAGTGAAAAAACCCAAACGGTCATGAGCCTGCTGTTCTAGCCTGCACATCACCATCTGAACTGGCATCTATCTCATTAGAGATTGGCCATGAGGTCAAGCTCTATGAGCAATGCCGACACGCAAAAAACGCATTCCTATCAAAATTTCGGCACTTTCGAGAAAAATTTCATCCGCTTGCTTGACCTTTATCCATGCTATGCCCTCAAATCAGGCTCCGATTTTTATAGAGATTCACAAGTCTTGATCTTTGTGGATGAAACAGAGGTTTTCCATGTCATCGCACCCTCCGAAATCCAACCATCGTTCCATCCGCACAACCATGGCCCATGCCGGCCGCCATCCTGACGAGCAGTTCGGCTTCGTCAACACCCCGATCTACCGCGGATCGACTGTGCTCTATCCTTCGGTCGATGCGCTCTACAAGCGCGAGCAACGCTACACTTACGGCACCAAAGGCACGCCAACGGCCGACTCGCTCAACGAGGCTTGGGCCGAAATTTCCGGTGCGGCAGGTTCGGTGGCTGTGCCATCGGGTCTCGCGGCGGTTGCGCTGGCCCTGATGGCGGTGACCAAAGCCGGCGACCATGTGCTGATGACCGACAGCGTCTACCGGCCGACCCGGGTCTTTTGCGAGGATTTTCTGAAGCGTTACGGCGTGGAGACCACCTATTTCGATCCCATGATCGGCGCGGGCATCGAAGCGCTCATCAAACCCAATACCAGCGTTGTGTTCACGGAATCACCCGGCTCGCAAAGCTTCGAGGTGCAGGATGTGCCGGCCATTTCCAAGGTCGCGCACAAGCATGGCATCAGCGTCATCATGGACAATACCTGGGCCACCCCGCTGTTTTTCCCGCCGCATGAAAACGGCGTCGATATTGCGATCGAGGCCGGCACAAAATATCTGGGCGGCCATTCCGATCTGTTGCTCGGCATGGTGACGGCCAATGAAAGCCACTGGAAGAGATTGCGCGACACCTATGACGTGATGGCGATTTGCGCGGGGCCGGAAGATATGTTCCTCGCTTTGCGTGGCATGCGCTCCATGCTGCTGCGTCTCAAGGAGGCCGAGCGTCAGGGACTGGCGATGGCCCATTGGTTGAAAGCCCGCCCCGAAGTCCACACCGTCCTGCATCCGGCATTTCCCGAATGCCCCGGGCACGAGGTGTGGAAAGCGCATTTCTCGGGCTCGTCGGGACTGTTTTCCATCATCCTCAACCCCGTCTCCGACAAGGCGGTTGCCGCCATGCTCGACGGATTGGAACTGTTCGGCATGGGCTATTCCTGGGGCGGGTTCGAAAGCCTGATCGTGCCGTTCGATTGTTCGACCTATCGCACCGTGACCCAGTGGAAGCCGGCTGGCCCTGCCTTGCGGCTGCAAATCGGCTTCGAGGATGTGGTGGATCTGCAGGCTGATCTGGCTGCGGGATTTGCACGGATGCACGCCACCAAAGGCTGATTTAGTCTTCGGATTACGGCACCAGCCACACGGCCTCGGCCTGCCCGTTCGCATCCCAGATGAAACGGGCACGGCGGTGTCCGCCATGGCCCAGCCACAACCATTCCAACGTGGTCACCCGTGTGACCACGGCACAAAAATGCTGCTCTCCGGCTGCGATTGCATCGTCATCGGCGGGCAAGGCGAAATCATCCGGTTGTGCAATCACCTGACCGGGCGCAGGCGCGGTGCCGTAGCACATCCTGCTCATACGCTGTGACATGTCCCACGCCTTGGCCGCGACATCGTCTTGATGGTGCACCACAGCCTGCCCCTCGCAGCGGATTTGCACTTTTGCGGCGGGATCATAAAAGGTAAAGGACACGCGCGGATCATGTCTGATCTGCTCCACCTTGGGGGAACGGCAATCGGTATGGAAACGCAATGATCTCTGCAAGGGTTCGCACGCCCGCAGCACAATGACACGCGACAATGGACGGCCATCCAGACCCAGCGAGACGAAAACCGGTGTGTGGAAAGCTGAACGCCGATCCTTTGCGCCATTGTGCAACATCTCGAAAGACGCCGTCTGCACTCGCGCCAAATCAGACAGATCACCTATCACTGGATCAGCGGGCATAGCCAGAATACCCATTCCGACCGATCATGAGGACGACCCTTCGGCAGATTTCGGTTTGCGAAGGATCAGTATGATATTGCGGACATAAATGGTGACCGCCAAAATCTGGCCCATGATAATGATCGGTTCGCGCTTCTGGAAACCGTAGACCAGCGTCATACCGCCGCCGACAATCGAAAAAATCCAGAAAGCAAATGGGATCACGCTTTTTCCGGCCCGTTCCGAAGCAATCCATTGCACGATAAAGCGGGCGGTAAACAGCAATTGCGCGACAATGCCGAAGGCCAGCCAGAAATCGAAGCGGACCACGAATACATCATAGAAATAGTCGACAAGGCCGTTGGAAAAAGCCAGCATCAGACAATCTCCGTGACGGTCGGAATTTTTCTGCGGCGGGAAATCAACCAAGCCACGCCGATCAGATCCTTGATGCCGACCCAGAGCCGGTCAAAAAAGCCGTAATTGGACACGCCCGTATAGCGGGGCCGATCGGTCACATCGACATGGCTGACAAGGTAACCCTCGCGCACCACCAGAGCGGGCATGAACCGGTGCAGGGCATCGAAATAGGGCAAGGAAAGATAGACATCGCGCATGATCGCTTTCAAGCCGCAACCGGTATCGCGGGTTGAATCTTTCAGCACCCAGGCCCGCACGCGGTTTGCTGTGCGCGATTGCCAGCGTTTGAAACCGGTATCCTTGCGCCCGACCCGTTGGCCCGCCACCATGCCAACCTGCGGATTGCTTTCGATCTGCGTCAGCATTTGCGGAATATAAGCCGGATTGTTCTGGCCATCGCCATCCAGTGTGGCGATCACATCACCCAAAGCGACTTTCACACCCGAGCGCACGGCTGCACTTTGACCGCACGAGCTTTGATGGTGCAGCACCCGCAACATCGGCAGTTTGGCTTTGAGTTCCTGCAGACGTTTCAGGGTCATATCGGTCGATCCGTCATCGACATAAATGATTTCATAGGTACCAACCGATTGGCAGGCTGCAATAATTTCATTGATCAGGGGTTCGACATTCCCCTCCTCGTTGCGCACGGGAACCACGACCGAAAGGCGCAATGGATGATCTGCTGTCGTCATGGTTTGCTCGCCTCCGGCTTTTGTTCGAGCGCATGATTATCACGCCGGGCGAAAATGGACACTTCCAACCTTTTACCACCGTTAATATTGAAGCCTTTGACCACTTCGACTGGGACCAGATCCAGCCCCGCCGCCAAGCGCGCAGCCTCGAAATCCTTCATTTGGTTGCCCGTCACACCGGCAATCCGGCATCCCGGCTGCTGCAGGAAAGAAACCATGGCCCGTGCCGGCAGGAATTGCAGATCGGTGCGGGTCAGAAAGACCAGACTGGGCTCGGAATAACCGAGCATCGCCAGATGCTTGTCGCCGCAATCCGGCTTTTCCATTGCTTGGGCCAGACGGTCGGAAATGCGGATGGATTGCAACACCGGACTGCCCGCCATATAGACCGCCACAGACACCAGCACCATGGCGGCAAAAGCCAGAAGGCCGGTTTGGGCGATCAACCCCTTGTGGAGCGCGCGAGCGGCCTCGATCACCGGCCACAAGGCCAGCAGCAGGACCAGCAGAGCCATCACGGGAAGTTGATCCCCCAGCCACAGCGAACCGCCTGTCAAACCGGCCAGCAGCACGATAACGGGCAAGACCAATCCCGCCATCGCCAGTTTGACACCCCACCCAGCCACCGAAATCATCCCGCGTTCGGCGGCAAGGCAGACCAGCAAGGCCATCGCCGGATAGAGCGGCAGCACATAATGCGGCAATTTTGTCGGCACCAGTTCGAGAATGATCCAGAACGGCAAAATCCAGCCCAGCAGAAACAGCACAACCGCATCGCGCCTGTGACGCCAGATGAATGGCACGGAAAGACAGAATAAGGGGGCCAAAGGCCAGGCCGTCCCGAAGAAAACCAGCAGATAGGTGCCGGGCGGGCCACCGTGACGCTCCTGGGCGCCAGCGACTTTCGACATCATGTCCTGCCCGACCGAGGCCGAGAAAAATTCGCCGCCGCTTTTCATCATGATGGCAACAAACCACGGCAGAACCAGCAACAGGGTCAGGATCGGCCCCCAAAAGGGTGTGATGGTTTTGAACCAGCCGAGATCACGCTGCAACAGCCACACCACGGCAAGGGCCAGAGCCATAAGGATCGGCAGGATCGGGCCCTTGACCAACAGGCTGAGTGCCAGAACACCCCAGAAACACAGGATAAAGCCGAACGGCATCGCGTGGTCGGTTGTCTTGATCCGGTCATCCCTGCGCCATTGCTGGAAGGCATGCAGCATCACGGCAAAGGCCCAGACAATGGTGGCGGTCAGCACAGCGTCGGTTTTGGCCAGACGCGCTTCGACGCCCAGCAAAATGGTCGATCCGGTCAGAATAGCCGCCATGAAGGCCGCTCGCCGGCTCAAAAAAGCCAAGCCGGCCACATAGGTTCCCAACAGGGTCAGCAAGGCTCCGAGCAGCGATGGCATCCGATAAAGCCAGATCTGGCTTTGGGCCTCGCTGATGCCCGCCCATGAACCCAGTTCGACACTGGCGACCTGCAACCAGTAAATACCGACCGGCTTTTTGTGACGGGCCTCATCCTGGAAGCGGATATCGACATAATCGCCGCTTTCCATCATCTGCTTGCTGGCTTGGGCAAAGCGCGGCTCGTCGCGGTCCATCGGCTGCAAGGTGGCGATGCCGGGGGCAAACATCACGATCCCCATCACGAGCAGCATAAGAACTGCAAGAACGTGGCTCTTATCGGCCCATTCAAGGCATTTCGCCGTCCAACCTGTGGTGTGGTGTGTTGTGCCGTTCATCTGTCACCGCCCGCAATTCGTGCGTTCTGCCTCACCGAGGCGATAGAACGATGCTTATGATCCAATCATCGGCACGATGCAATCGGCCAAACGCAGGTTTCAAACAGCAGCACGAAGGTGGCGACCCCTGAGAGATTCGAACTCCCGACCGACGGAGTAGAAATCCGTTGCTCTATCCAGCTGAGCTAAGGGGCCAAATTTGGAACCGTTCAGTGGGTCCACTGGCCGATGCGGGTATATTTGAAATTGTCGGAATAGGAAACGGTGCGGCGTGATGCCTCTTTGGGCTCGTCAACAACGAAGGCCAGGCCATGGGCGCGGGCATAGGCCTCCGCTTCATCGCGGGTGTCGAACCAGAGTTTCAGCTGCGTCAATGTTTCCGAGGAAGAGGTCCAACCCATCAAAGGATCGATCGCGCGGGGGGACTCGGGCACGAATTCAAGCAGCCAGCGATGGGTCTTGGCCGTACCGGATTGCATGGCTGTGCGGGCTGGACGGGAGATGCGTGCTGTCATGTCGGATTGCCTTCCCTGCTCTGCGATCCCTGCCAATCCTAAAGGAAGACCTGTGGCAGGGGAAGAACCCAGAGACTATTTGGTCGGGGCAGTAGGATTTGAACCCACGACCCTCTGGTCCCAAACCAGATGCGCTACCAGGCTGCGCTATACCCCGGGAACCAAATAATCATGCCGGATCAGCTCCGACGTGTGATCCTCTACGCCCTTAGGGCCGCAGGATCAAGCCTCAGTTTCAATAATTCATACAAGAATCGCGAAACTGTTGCTTGCACAATGGTTTTTGATGCTGCAAAACCCAAGGCATGCTCCATATCAATGATGTGACCTATCGCCTCGGCGCCCGCTTGTTGTTCGATCACACCAGCGTCGCCCTTCCCCCTGATGGCCGGATTGGCTTTGTCGGTCGCAACGGAACCGGCAAAACCACGCTGTTCCGCATGATCCAGGGCGAATTATCGGGCGAATCGGGATCGATCACCATCGGGCGCGGCATGCGAATCGGTGCTGTCGCCCAGGAAGCGCCCTCGGGGCCCGAAACCCTGCTCGAAGTCGTTCTGGCTGCTGCGACCGAACGGGCCGCTTTGCTGGCGGAAGCCGAAACAGCCACCGATCCGGCGCGGATTGCCGAAATCCAGATCCGGCTTGTTGATATCGAGGCCCATGCCGCGCCGGCGCGTGCGGCCTCGGTGCTGCACGGTCTCGGGTTCGACAGCGAGGCGCAAGCCCGCCCCTGCTCGTCCTTTTCGGGTGGCTGGCGGATGCGTGTCGCGCTGGCGGCGGTGCTGTTTGCAGAACCCGATCTGCTGCTGCTTGACGAACCGACCAACTATCTCGATCTCGAAGGCACGCTGTGGCTGATGGAATATCTGGCGCGCTATCCGCATATGGCTTTGGTCATCAGCCATGACCGCGATCTGCTCAACCAGTCGGTCGACCACATCCTGCATCTCGATCAGGGCAAACTGAACCTCTATCGCGGCGGCTACGACAATTTCGAGAAACAGCGCGCCGAAAAGCAGGCCCTGCAACTCAAATTGAAGAAAAAGCAGGAAGATGAACGCCGGCATCTGCAGGCTTTTGTCGACCGTTTCAAAGCCAAGGCCTCGAAAGCCAGACAGGCGCAATCGCGTGTCAAACGCCTTGAAAAAATGGCTCCTGTCGCCACCATCATCGATTCAGATGTGCTGCCTTTCGATATGCCTTCTCCCGAACGGCCTTTGGCACCGCCGATCATTGCCATGGATGATGTTTCGACCGGTTATGGCGACAAGGCCATCCTGAAGCGGCTCAATCTGGTAATCGCCGACGATGACCGTATCGGCCTGCTCGGCTCCAACGGCAACGGCAAATCGACCTTCGCCAAGCTGATCGCCGGAAAGTTGGCGGCGATGGGCGGCACGTTCCGGCGCTCCAGCAAACTCAAAGTGGGCTATTTCGCCCAGCACCAGCTTGATGAATTGTCGGAAGCGGCCACGCCGTTTCGTCATGTCGCAGACCGGATGCCCGATGGCACCGAAGCCAAAATCCGCGCCCGTTGTGCCCGTATGGGATTTCCCGGTGCCAAGGCCGATACGCCGGTCGCCCGCCTGTCTGGTGGAGAGAAAGCCCGTTTGATGATGGGACTAGCGGCCTTTGAAGGCCCGCATATGCTGATTCTCGATGAACCGACCAACCATCTCGACATCGATTCGCGTTTGGCCCTGATGGAAGCCATCAATGATTATGAAGGCGCGGTCATCCTGATCTCGCATGACCGCTTTCTGATCGAGGCCTGTGCCGACCGTCTCTGGCTGGTCAATAACGGCACTGTCGCGCCCTTTGATGGCGATCTCGATCTCTACCGGCAATTGGTGCTGGATGGCCCCGCCAAGCCGCCCGCTCCCAAAAGCGAGCAGAAACTGGCGCAAGAAGCCGCTCAAAAAGCCAAGGAAGCCGCCCCGAAAAAGGTCGATCTGGCAGGATTGCGCCGTAAAATCGAGGCGGCAGCAGCCAAAATGGACAAATTCCAGACGCTGATCAGCAAAATCGATCAGGCCCTTGCCGCACCCGATGCCTTCAGCCGGGATCCCTCCAAAGCAGCCACGCTGTCAGCCCAACGCGGCGAGGTCCAACGCGCTTTGAATGCCGCAGAGGAAGAATGGCTCAGCCTGTCCGAACAACTGGAAGCGGCAAGCTAAGCCATATTGCGCATTACCGCGCTGTCTTATTTATTGCGCGTTACCGCGCACCACGCGAACCATTTGGTTATTGGCAAACAGATAGACCGCTTTGCCTGTCGCCTCCATGTAGAGAATGGTTGTTTCGCGCTTGGCGGTCGGGCTGGAGCCACTTTGCACGCTCAACGGCTCGCCTTTGAGGGCAACCAATTCGCATTCGCTGATACCGACCAGTGCCGTATCGCTCGTGCGGGTTTTCAGATTGGCCAGATCGATGCTGGGCGCGCCCTTGCAACGGCCATCCTCGCCCACCACCGGACCGAACGGATTCGGATCAACCACCGGCAGAGGCTGGATCACTGGTTCTGGCGGTTTAGAGGACGTGATGCAGCCCGCCAGCCAACACGCGGCCAGCACGGGTACTGTCCAACGCAATAGACATGAGAAAACCGGACTAACCATTCTGTTTGTGCTCATGTTTTTTCTCCCAACCGCCCGTTTCACCCTGTTGCCAGTATGACAGCTCGACCCCAAAGCCCATGGCCTGCTTCCATTGCAGTCTGGCATGGGCCAAAGCGGCCTCATCATTGCCGTCAAACATGATCATGACGCGATCATAATCGGCGAAATTGACTGGAAACGGAGCCTGATCCAGCAAAATCCTCATCGTGGCGTGATTGGGATTCGCCTCACTGGTCGCCAGAACCACAGGATCGGCTTCGATCGACGGATCGCCCTCACGTCCATGCGGCAAAAAGCCCTCCTCGCTATAGGTCCATAACAGCTGGTCCAGCGCATCGATCCGCTCGCTTGAGGGGGACTGGACAACAAGGTTCACATCACGTTCTACCGCAATTTCGAGCAATCGCGGCAGACTGGCTTCAAGCGGCTTGGTTTGCAGATGGTAGAACCAGATTTGGGTCATCGCAGTGTAAACAGATCCTATTCGTGATAGTCATGCACCAGACGGTCCAACAGGCGCACACCCCAACCGGATCCCCAACTCTGGTTGATATCGCTGTTGGGCGAGGACATGCCGGTCCCGGCAATATCAAGATGCGCCCATGGCACATCCCCAACAAAACGGCGAAGGAATTGCGCGGCCGTGATCGAGCCGGCAAAGCGGCCGCCGGTGTTTTTCATGTCGGCAAAGCGACTATCAATCATCTTGTCATAGGCTGGACCGAGCGGCATGCGCCAGACGGTTTCACCCGTCGCGCGGCCCGACACGGTCAGACGGTCCGACAAGCCGTCATCGGTCGAGAACAGGCCGGCATTCTCCTGCCCCAAAGCCACCAGAATAGCACCTGTCAGCGTTGCCAGATTGATCATGAAAGCAGGCTTATAGTGATCGCGCACATAAGCGAGCAGATCGCATAGCACAAGGCGGCCTTCAGCATCGGTATTGATGATCTCGATGGTCTGGCCGTCATAGGATTTCACAATATCGCCTGGCCGCTGGGCGTTGCCGTCCGGCATATTTTCGACCAGTCCGATCACGCCGATCGCATCCACTTTGGCCTTGCGGGCCGCCAGTGCATGCATGAGGCCAACAACGCAAGCAGCGCCAGCCATATCGCCCTTCATATCTTCCATCCCCGCAGCCGGTTTGATGGAGATCCCGCCGGTATCGAACACCACACCTTTGCCGATAAAGGCCAGAGGCTTGCTCTTTTTACCCTTGGCGGATTTGTCACCATGCCAACGCATGATCACCACACGGCTTTCCTGCCGCGATCCCTGTCCGACAGCCAGCAAGGCGCGCATGCCGATTTTGCCGAGTTGCTTCTCGTCCAGAATATCGACATCGACACCTAATTTGGACAATTCGGCCGCCTGCTTGGCAAACGCGGTTGGCGTCAGGACATTGGGGGGTTCGTTGACCAGATTTCGGGCGATTGTCACGCCGCCGGCCACGGCCTCGGAATATTTATAGGCTTTCTTGGCGCCGGCGGGATCACGGACCCCGATGATCACTTTAACCGAGGACGGTTTGG
>CANFLM010000062.1 GCA_947447895.1 Hyphomicrobiales bacterium | reverse complement strand
GCTTCAACTGGTGGCCTGCATCGGCCTCGCCCAGGGCGATTTCCTCGCGGCTCAACTGGCCGGACGACACGGGGTCCATGCCCTTGATGCCGGCGGCGACTTCGCCATCGGCGATCCCTTTGACTTCAAGCGGGTGCAATTTGCAGAAATCTGCAATCTGCTCGAAGGTCAGTGCTGTATTATCAACCAGCCACACGGCAGTGGCTTTAGGCATCAGCGGACTCTGGCTCATCGCCTTTTCTCCTCGCTCATTGGTCGCTCGCATCCGGTTTGGCCCAAATGCGGGGTTTCATATCGGAAACCTCAAACAGGACCCGTCCGGACAGACGGGATGGTCAAACAGGTTTTCAGGTGCTCCCGCCCGCGTCACCGGCGAAAGCCCCAAAAATCACATTCGGAATTTCGGGTATATCGGTCTTTATAGAATGCCCGCCGGATTCCTGCAAATCATTCTTGATATTTATTGCCTGCCATTTGCATGTCGGCATGGTTTGAGGTTTTAATATTCCCTTATCGTCAGTAGTTGCGGGGTTGAGCATGATCACCGAGGACGACACACGCAAGACCACGCCGGCCCATGTGCTGGGGCAGGACCTGTCGAGCCTGTCCATCGAGGAATTGGGCGAGCGGATGCAATGGCTGGAAATGGAGATCGAGCGGCTGAAACAGGCCCGCCACGCCAAGGAAGCCTCGCGCAAGTCTGCCGACAGCTTTTTCAGATAGTCGATCCCGGATTTAGCCCGTCATGGTTAAAAACTGCCCCACCTGAAGCCAAACCAAGGAGAGGGGCGCGATGGCCCGCTCATGCTGGGCCATCATGCCGCAGCCAAGGCGGCATCCGGTCCCGTTTTCGAGGCCATAGCATTAACCCTAACAGCGCAAGATAGAAGCATGGGGGAGATGAAACGGTTAGAACAGCACTCTCAATTCAGGCGCTCATGGTTATGGATCAAATGAACAATCGGGACACCAGGTTCTCAACGGTCGCCTTTGGCGATCCTTTTGCGATGTCCCGTGCCTTTCAGGCCCTGTTTGACGAGGGTATGGCACTGGTGGAAGAGGCGGCTGCCTTTCTCGACGGGCCCGGGCGAGAGCAATCGCGCTTTCTGCCGCGCATTGTCGCCTTGACCTATTCGACCGAAAGCATGCGCCTCACCACCCGGCTGATGCAGATTGCCTCGTGGTTGCTGGTCTATCGGGCCGTTTCATGCGGCGAGATGACGATGGAAGAAGCGGCCAGCCAGAAATGCCGGATCCATCACGAACCCGCCAGCCAATCCAGCCCCGATATGTTCGAACAGCTTCCGCCCGAATTGCGCCAGCTGATCGCGCGCTCGTTGCGGTTGCAAAAGCGCATCCGCCATATCGATGCGCCCTCGTCCCAGCGGTTCGAGCCCGAAAACGCTGTCGACAATCCGGTGGCAGCCCAGCATGACACCCTGCGCTCGGCCTTCGGGGCCAATGTGACGAGCCTTTACCCCAAATAATCCCGGCGGTTTACCATCCACAACACACCGACCAACGCCAAAAAGCCAAAGCATTGCTGCTTTGGCCCGATCGGCTTTGTGCCGGAAAACAGCCTGACGTCCGGCGGACCGGACGGGGTGGCTGTGTTATTTGGTGCCGAGACCGAAGCTCTCGAACTTCTTGTTGAAGCGCGAGACGCGACCTGCACGGTCGAGCAGCTGCTGCGAACCGCCCGTCCAAGCCGGATGGGAGTTCGGATCAATATCGAGCTGCATTTTGTCACCGGGCTTGCCCCAGGTGGAGCGGGTGGTGAATTCGGTGCCATCCGTCATGACAACGGTGATGGTGTGGTAGTCTGGATGAATATCGGCCTTCATGATCGTCCCTCGCCGGTCCGTCCGGACAGAAAATCCTGTCGGCAAACGCGTCTGCATGTGAAGGCCGCAGGCTATACCCCAGCCAGAGGGGGATGACAAGTCGTAAGTGAAAAACTTGCGCTGATCCGTGGACATCTTTGCTCCGGCCGGCAAAGAAACTGGACAAGCGGGCCCAGAAAGATCAAACAAGTCCCCATGACAGCACATGATCAAACGACGGCGTCTTCGACAGCATCGGCACGCCCCGACCGGGCCTCCCTCGCAGCCCTGAAGCCTCTGATTCCTTTTGCATTGCGCTATAAAGGCCGCATTGCCGCAGCGCTGGTTGCCCTGATCATGGCATCGACCGCGACGCTGATCATCCCTCTCGCAGTCCGCCGGATGATCGATTTCGGCTTCTCCTCTGCCGGAGCCGATCTGATCGACCGTTATTTTCTGGTGATGATTGCCGTTGTCAGCATGTTGGCCCTGGCCAGCGCCAGCCGCTATTATCTGGTGATGACGCTGGGCGAGCGCGTGGTAGCCGATATCCGCATCGCGGTGTTCGCCCATCTGACCAAGCTGGATGCCGCCTTTTACGACATGACCCGCAGTGGCGAGATCGTCTCGCGGCTGACGGCCGACACGACGCAGATCAAATCCGCCTTCGGCTCTTCGGCCTCCATTGCCCTGCGCAATTTCGTTCTGTTCATCGGCGCGATTTCGATGATGGTGATCACCAGCCCGCATCTCTCGGGCCTTGTGCTGGTGGCCATTCCGGTGATCGTGCTGCCTTTGGTGCTGTCGGGCCGCGCTGTGCGCCGCCGCTCGCGCGATGCCCAGGACCGTCTGGCCGACGCCTCCGCCTTTGCCACCGAAGCCATCGGCGCGATGCAGGTGACGCAGGCCTTTACCGCCGAAGGGGCGACACGCACCCGCTTCAACCATGCCGTCGAGGATGCCTTTGCCACCGCCCGTGATTCAACCGGCGCTCGGGCCCTGCTGACAGCCGTGGCCATTTTCCTGATCTTTACCTCGGTGGTCGGGGTCTTATGGTGGGGCGCGCAGGAAGTCCTCACCAACCGGATGAGCGGCGGCAGACTCTCCCAATTCGTGCTCTATGCCGTGTTTTCCGCCGGGGCCCTGGGCGAATTGTCGCAGGTCTGGGGCGAAATCAGCGCCGCAGCCGGGGCGGCCGGCCGTCTGGCCGACATCCTGTCGATCACGCCAAGGATCGAGGCCCCTGCCGAACCGCTGCCCCTGCCCAACCCGCCTTTGGGCACGCTGGCATTTGATCAGGTGGAATTCGCCTATCCCGGCCGGCCGGATCAACCGGTGCTGCAAGGCGTCGGCTTTGCCCTCAAACAGGGCGAACGCGTCGCGCTTGTCGGCCCCTCGGGCGCAGGCAAAAGCACGGTGATGCAGCTGATCCTTCGCTTTTATGATGCCGGGCGTGGCGAGGTGAGGATTGACGGTTGCGACGTGCGCGCGGTCGATCCGTCGGCCTTGCGCGACCGGTTAAGCTATGTGCCACAAGAATCGGTGATTTTTGCCGCCACTATCCGCGAAAATATCCGCTTTGGCCGCCCCGAGGCCACCGACGCGCAAATCGAAGCCGCCGCCAAGCTTGCCGAGGTTGACCGGTTCGTGCGCGAATGGCCCGAAGCCTATGACACGATGATCGGTGAACGCGGCGTCACCCTGTCGGGCGGCCAGCGCCAGCGCATCGCCATTGCCCGTGCCATCCTGCGCGATGCCCCCATTCTGCTGCTTGACGAAGCCACCTCGGCGCTGGATGCCGAAAGCGAAACACTGGTCCAAGCCGCCCTTGACGGGCTGATGGAAGGCCGGACCACGCTGGTGATCGCGCATCGGCTGGCCACCGTGCTGGGTTGCGACCGGATTCTGGTGATGGAAAAGGGCCGGATTGTCGAAGAGGGCACCCATGCCACATTGGTGGCCAAGGGCGGCCTTTATGCCCGGCTGGCGGAATTGCAATTCAACCAGTCCGGCAGGGCAGCAGAGCAGGCTTAAAAGCGGTCCGGACCGCTCAGCGTTCCGTCAGCTTCAATTCGATCCGGCGGTTGCGCCGCAGGGCCTCGTCGCTATTGCCCAGATCGATCGGCTGGAACTCGCCAAAACCGGCGGCGACCAGACGGGTCGGCGACACGCCTTTGTCGATCAGATATTGCACCACGGCAATCGAACGCGCGCTCGAGAGATCCCAATTCGACTTGAACTGGCCCTGCGCCGAGACCGGACGCCGGTCGGTATGGCCGTCCACCCGCAACACCCAGGCAATATCGGCGGGAATTTCTTTTTCAAGCACCACAATGGCCGCCGCCAACTGGTCCAGCTCGCCACGGCCAGCCGGCGCAATCGCCGCCTGCCCGCTATCGAACAGCACTTCGGACTGGAACACGAAGCGGTCACCCACCACCCGGATATCCTGGCGCGAACCCAATATCTGCCGCAAACGGCCGAAGAAATCCGAGCGGTAACGTGCGAGTTCCTGCACCTTCTGCGCCAGTGCCACGTTCAACCGCTGGCCCAGATCGCTGATGCGGGCCTGGGATTCCCGATCGCGCGCCTCGGACGCATCCAGTGCCGCTTCCAATGCCGCCAGCTGCCGGCGCAAGGCGGCAATCTGCTGGTTGAGAATGTCGATCTGCGCCTGCGCCTCGCTCGGCAGGTTGCGCAAGGGATCCTTGGGATTGATCGGCGGAATATTCATCCCCGCCCCCGCCTTCAACCGGTCGCGTTCCTGTTCGACAGATTGCAAAGTGGCGGACAAAGCGGACAGATTGTCCTCGGCCTGCCGGCGTCCCGATCTCTCCAGCGCCAATAAATCGGTCAGATCGGCAATCTGGCGGTTCAGACGCGACAAAGCCGCGTCTTTATCGGTGACCTGACGGCTGAGAAAAAACTGCGCGACCATGAAGACAGACAGCAGGAACACGATGGCCAGCACAAGGGTCGACAGCGCATCGACAAAGCCGGGCCAGTAATCGATGCCGCCTTGCCGACGCCGCTGGCGCAGGATGCTCACAACTTGCCCCCGCGCTCGGCCAATTGCCGCAACAGGGCTTCGACGCCGGCATCACGCGCCGCTTGCGCCTCGACCCAATCGCGCAGCATCTGCTGTTCCTGGCGCATCTGGTCCACCAGCAGATTGATCCCGCGGGCCAGACCCTCGACCGCCAGTTGCGGTGTTTCGCCGCTCGTGGCGACATCGACCAGCGTTTCGGCCAGCCAGTCTTCCAACTCGTTGTAGAAGCGGTTTTGCGCCTGACCGGACTGCAAATCCAGAAAACCGAGCACCAGCGAGCCTGCCAGACCGAACAGCGAGGACGAGAACGAAATGCCCATGCCCTGCAAGGGGGCGGCCAGACCGGACTTCAGCTCCTCGAACATCAAGGCGGCGTCATTGCCGCTTTTCATCGACTGGATGACTTTTCCGACCGAGGTGACGGTTTCTAGCAGACCCCAGAACGTGCCGAGCAGCCCGAGAAAGATCAGCAGGCCTGTCAGATAGCGGCTGACATCGCGGGCCTCGTCGAGCCTCAGCCCGACCGAATCCAGCATGGTGCGCAACCCTTGCGAGGATACGCGCTTGGGCGCGGTTGTCGGTCCGATGCTGCGGGCCACCGTCGCCAGCAGGACAGGATCATCGCCGACAGGCAGCACGGTCCCATTGGCCCAGTCATTGATCCAGCGGATTTCCGGAAACAAACGCACCACCTGCCGGAAGGCCAGCAGAATACCCAGAACCAGCACGCCGACGATCAGCCCGTTCAACCCGGGATTGGCCATGAAAGCGGTCTGGATCGGCTTGATCAGGATGAAGGCGATCAGCCCGGCCAGCACGACAAAAACACCCATGCGGACCAGATAGAGGCCGGGCCGCGACAAGGGGTCAAGCCGGGCTGCCGCAGCCACACGCCGGATGTGATCCGTATTGGTTGTCGGGCGCATCAAACCTCCTTGCAAGTACACAAGCTGACATCAGACAAGCTGGCTCAACCGTCACACGAACAGGCGCATGGACCCATTAGGCCGCGATTCCGCACCCCGATCAAGCCGATAGACGATCAGACTGTCTCGGTCTCTTTCAACAGATCCAGCATGACCTTGTGCATCGCCTCGTTGCCGCAGACCAGCGATCCGCTGTCGAGCATGGTGTCACGGCCCTGGAAATCGCTGACAAAGCCACCGGCTTCACGCACGATGCAGATGCCTGCGGCAATATCCCAGGAATTCAGGCCTTCTTCCCAATAGGCATCGCAACGGCCAGCCGCCACATAAGCGAGATCGAGGGCTGCCGCACCCATCCGGCGCACGCCGGCGGTTTTGGTCATCACGGCCGCCAACTGCTTCAGAAAGACCGGATGGCGGGGCTTGGAAATGGTCGGAATTCCCGTCGCGAACACCGCATCATAGCTGTCGATACGGCCGGAGACGCGCAGGCGGCGGTTGTTCAGGAAAGCACCCTTGCCGCGTTCGGCGATAAACATCTCGTCCTTGCCCGGATCATAGATCACGCCGGCAATGATGACGCCGTTCTTTTCCAGCCCGACCGAGACGCAGAAATGCGGGATGCCGTGCAGAAAATTGGTGGTGCCGTCAAGCGGGTCGATATGCCAGCGGTGTTCGGGGTCCTTGCCCACCACCACGCCGCCTTCTTCCATCACGAAACCAATATCGGGTCGCGCCTTGAGCAGGGAATCATGCATGATTTCTTCGGCGCGCTTGTCGGCCAAAGACACGAAATCGCCCGGACCCTTGCGCGAGACCTGCAAATTCTCGACCTCGCCGAAATCGCGCCGCAGGCTTTTGGCAGCTTTCATGACGGAATCAACCATCACGGTCATCAGGGGCGAACGGATCATAGGGTCAACTCATCGGCTAGAGGCAAGGATCGGGAACAGATTGAAAGAGCGGTAGCACGGGGGTCGCGGGTTCAATGGACAGCAAACATGGCAATCCAATGGCAAGGCTAAGCCCAAGCGGTTAAAGCGGCCTTAATGTAAGCCCTGCAACCGCCCACATTGTCGCCGCCCGCCCTCAGCGTTCGGACGCAGGTGTGGCCGTGATGGTTTCCAGAGCCTGCTTGACGGCTGCGGCCACGCCTTGGGGGGCATCGAACACACCGGCACCCAGCGCAACAAACTCGGTCCCCGTCGCGGTCGCGGCTTCGACATCATCAAGGGTCGACACAAAGGTCACGCAGGGGGTCTGGAACACTTCCGACCACCATTGCGAACGCTCGAGCACCGAGGACAGGGGCAAATGCCCGCCATCGGCAAAGGGCTCGCCGAACATCACATAATCACAGCCCGCTTCGGCCACTTCCATCGCATCATGGCGGGCGCGCAGCCCTGCGCAACCGACAATCCGCTCCTGCGGACGCAACAGCGCCAAGGCCTCTTCCAGCATCTCCGGCTTGGTCAGATGCACCCCATCCGCACCGGAACGGGTGACCAGATTCATGTGGTCCTGCAGCAGCAAGGCCGCATTGGCCTCCTGCACGATCGGGGCGACAGATTTGACAAAATTGATCAGTGAACGGTCATCGCCTTCCGGCAAAGGCACGACCACGGCATCGATCCGGCCAGCCGACAAGGCCGCCTCAAGCGAGGGAAGCAATTCCTCGGGCGTGGCAAAAGCAGGAGCAATGAGAAGCAGGCGTTGATGCTGGGACATAGCCGCTTGATAGCGCAAACCACGCCAAAGGCCAAATGAAAGAATGGGGGATGAGGCCATTGGAAAGAGGCTGGTGCGTTAACCCAACAAAAAAAGCGCCCGGAGCAAGCCCCGGACGCTTCAAAATCAAATCCTGAAAACCCAAATCAGCCGATTTTCGGCACCAGCTCGCCCTTGGCGTAGCGTTTGGCCATGTCGGCCACGGTGATGATCTTGCCGATTTTGGAGGCCTGACCGGCGGTGTTGAATTCTTCCAGCCGCTGCTTACACAGCTTGGTCATCGCATCCATCGCGGGCTTCAGATATTTGCGCGGATCGAACTCGCCGGGATGTTCGGCCAGCACTTTGCGGATCTGGCCGGTCATCGCCATGCGGTTGTCGGTGTCGATGTTGATCTTGCGGACGCCGTGCTTGATGCCGCGCTGGATTTCTTCGACAGGCACGCCCCATGTCTGCGGCATTTTGCCGCCATAGGTGTTGATGATGTCCTGCAAATCCTGCGGCACCGAGGAAGAGCCGTGCATCACCAGATGCATGTTCGGCAGGCGGCGGTGGATTTCCTCGATCACATGCATCGCCAGAATGGCGCCGTCTGGCTTGCGCGAGAATTTATAGGCGCCGTGCGAGGTGCCCATGGCGATGGCCAGCGCGTCAACCTGCGTGGCCTGCACGAATTTGACCGCCTCGTCGGGATCGGTCAGCAACTGGTCATGCGACAGCTTGCCTTCGGCCCCGTGGCCGTCTTCCTTGTCGCCCTCGCCGGTTTCGAGCGAACCGAGCACACCCAATTCACCTTCCACCGAAATGCCGCCCAAATGCGCCATATCGGTCACGGCCTTGGTGACGCCGACATTGTAATCCCAATCGGCAGGGGTCTTGCCGTCGGCCTTCAGCGAACCATCCATCATCACCGAGGTAAAGCCGGACTGGATCGCCGTCATGCAGGTCGCGGCTTCGTTGCCGTGGTCGAGATGCAAACAGACCGGAATATGCGGATAGATTTCGGTGACCGCATCCATCATGTGCTTGAGCATAATGTCATTGGCGTATTGGCGCGCCCCGCGCGAGGCTTGGATGATGACCGGCGCGTCGGTCGCATCGGCAGCCGCCATGATCGCCAGAGCCTGTTCCATATTGTTGATGTTGAACGCCGGAACGCCATAGCCGTGTTCGGCGGCATGATCGAGCAGCTGTCGCAAGGTAATACGGGCCATACGGGGTCTCCCAGGTGTTGGATTGTTACGGGTTCAGTGTTTACGCAGCGCATCAACGCCCGGCAGAGGCTTGCCTTCAAGCCATTCCAGAAACGCCCCGCCTGCTGTCGATACATAGGTAAAGTCGTCGGCCACTCCGGCATGGTTGAGCGCGGAGACCGTATCGCCGCCGCCTGCCACCGCCAGCAAGGCACCGCTTTTGGCCAGACGTCCGGCTTCCTGTGCCACACCCGTGGTGCCACGGTCGAACGGGGCCAGCTCGAACGCGCCGAAAGGGCCGTTCCAGACCAGAGTTTTGGCCTGCGCCAGACGCGCAGCCACATCCTTGATGCTGGCCGGACCGATGTCGAGGATCATCTCGTCATCGCGCACATCATCGATGCCGGTGATGCGGTTTTCGGCATGGGCCTTGAACTCGCGGGCCACCGTCACGTCCACCGGCAGAACGATGGCGCAGCGGGCGGCGTCGGCCTTGGCCAGAATATCGCGCGCCGTACCGACCAGATCATGCTCGCACAGGGATTTGCCGACATGCACGCCCTTGGCCGCCAGAAACGTATTGGCCATGCCGCCGGCAATCACAAGCACATCGACCTTGCTGACCAGATTGCCCAGCAGATCGAGCTTGGTCGATACTTTCGCACCGCCCACCACCGCGATGACCGGATGGTCGGGCTTTTCGAGCGCCTTTGACAGGGCTTCGATTTCCGCCTGCATGGTGCGTCCGGCAAAAGCCGGCAGCACATGCGCCAACCCTTCGGTCGAGGCATGGGCGCGATGGGCAGCAGAAAAGGCATCATTGACGAACAGATCGCCATTGGCGGCCAGATCTTTCACAAAGGCCGGATCGTTCTTTTCCTCGCCAGCATGGAAACGGGTGTTTTCCAGACACAGAACATCGCCATGGGCCATGGCATCGACCGCCACTTTGGCTTGTGGGCCGATGCAATCAGCGGCAAAACCGACGGGCTGGCCCAGATGCTCGGCCAGCGCCTTGGCAATCGGGGCGAGCGACTGGCTCGGATCCACGCCTCTGGGGCGGCCGAAATGCGCCAGCAAGATGACCTTGGCCCCTTTGGAGGACAATTCGCGCAGGGTCGGCAAAATCCGGTCGAGCCGCGTCGCATCGGACACGCGGCCCTGGTCCATCGGCACATTCAGATCGACCCGAACCAGCACGCGTTTTCCAGCCACTTGGGCATCATCAAGAGTGTGAAAAGCCGTCATAACCCGAACCCCCGCTTTGCAAAGACCTGTCCGCTGCCGGTGGCCGGCAGCGGATCACGCTGTTCAGATCAGCCGGCCCATGGCCACAGCCGTGTCGGACATGCGGTTGGAGAAACCCCACTCGTTGTCATACCAGGACAGGATCGACACCAGCGTGCCTTCCATGACCTTGGTCTGGTCCATGTGGAAGATCGAGGAATGGCTGTCATGGTTGAAGTCGATCGACACATTGGCCGCCGTGGTAAACCCGAGAATACCCTTCATCGGGCCTTCGGCAGCGGCCTTGATGGCGGCGTTGATTTCATCCTTGGAGGTGGCGCGCTTGGCAACGAATTTCAGATCGACAACCGAGACATTCGGGGTCGGCACGCGGATCGCCCCGCCGTCGAGCTTGCCGTTCAATTCCGGCAGCACCAGCCCGACCGCCTTTGCGGCACCGGTCGAGGTCGGGATCATCGACAAAGCCGCCGCGCGACCGCGGTAAAGATCCTTGTGCATCGTGTCCAGCGTCGGCTGGTCACCGGTATAGGAATGGATCGTGGTCATCATGCCGCGCTCGATGCCCACCAGCTCGTGCAGAACCTTTGCGACAGGCGCGAGGCAATTGGTGGTGCAAGAGGCGTTGGAGACGACCAGATGGTCCTTGGTCAGTTTCTGGTGGTTGACGCCATAGACCACCGTCAGATCGGCCCCGTCGGCAGGGGCGGACACCAGCACGCGCTTGGCGCCGGCATCAAGATGCAGAGCCGCCTGGGCGCGCGAGGTGAAAATCCCGGTGCATTCCATCGCGATATCGACGCCCAATTCCTTGTGCGGCAATTCGGCAGGGTTGCGGACGGCCGTCACCTTGATCGGGCCGCGGCCGACATCGATCGTGTCGCCGGCCACTTTGACCTCGCCGTTGAAACGGCCATGCACCGAGTCGAAGCGGAACAGATGCGCATTGGTTTCCACCGGCCCCAGATCATTGATGCTGACCACTTCGATATCGGTCCGGCCTGACTCAATGATGGCACGCAAGACATTACGGCCAATCCGGCCAAATCCGTTAATGGCAACGCGAAGGGTCATGATCTTCTCTCCTCTGGGGCTAAACCTGTGGCATTCTCTCGAAACGGCTCAGTGCCCCTGATTGGTCACAGCGGCGACAACAGCCTCGGCGGTGATGCCGAAATGGGCATAAAGTTCCTTGTAAGGCGCGCTGGCGCCGAAGCCTGACATCCCGATAAACAGTCCGTCCGAGCCGATCACGCTGTCCCAGCCCATGCGGATCCCGGCCTCGATCGCCACATTCACTTTGGCCTGACCGATCACCGCCTTGCGCACGGCTGCGTGGGCCTGGGCGAACAGTTCCATCGACGGTACCGACACGACACGGGCCGAAATGCCCTTTTCAGCCAGCATGGACTGGGCATCGACGGCAATTTCGATTTCCGAACCGGTGGCGAACAGCGATACCTGTGCCTCGCCCTTGGCGGGAACCAGCTCGTAGGCGCCCTGTCCGGTATGATGGGCCAGATCGCCATCATGGCGCATCTGCCGCAAGTTCTGGCGGGTCAGGGCCAATAGGCTCGGACCACTGGTATGAGCCAGAGCCACTTCCCAGGCCTCGGCGGTTTCCACCACATCGGCGGGACGCAGAACCAGAAGGTTCGGAATAGCCCGCAAAGCGGCCAGATGCTCGACCGGCTGATGGGTCGGACCATCCTCGCCCAGACCGATAGAATCATGAGTCATCACATAGATCACCCGCAAGCCCATCAAAGCCGCCAGACGGATCGACGGACGGCAATAATCGGTAAACACCATGAAGGTGGCACCTGCGGGCACGAAACCGCCATGCAGGGCCATGCCGTTCATCGCGGCGGCCATGCCGTGTTCGCGGATGCCGTAATGGATATAGCCGCCGGCGAAATCGCCCGGCTTGATATCGTGGGCGGCTTTGACGCGGGTATTGTTGGAGGGCGTCAGATCGGCCGAGCCCAGCACCAGCTCGGGCATCACGGCCGTAATGGCTTCCAGCGCCATTTCGGATGCCTTGCGGGTGGCGACACTGACCGGTTCGGCGAACAATTTGGCTTTATAGGCTGCCAGAGCCGCAGGCAGCGCGGCAGGCAAAGTGCCGCCCATGGTGCGCTCGAATTCGGCGCGCAAACCGGCTTCAGCCTCTTGCAACCGCTTCTGCCAGGCCTGACGGGCAGTATGGGACCGTTCGCCCACCTTGCGCCAGGCGGCCAGAATGTCAGGCTCGACATGGAACGGCTCCGGCGAGAGGCCCAGAGCGGCCTTGGCACCGGCCAGCTCTTCGGCACCCAGCGGTTCTCCATGCGCCTTGGAGGTCCCCGCCCGCTTGGGCGCCCCGAAACCGATCACCGTTTTGCAGGCGATCAGCGTCGGACGATCGGAATGTTGCGCGGCGGTGATGGCAGCAGCGATCGCCTCGTGGTCATGGCCGTCCACCTGCAACGTATTCCAGCCTGCCGATCTGAAACGGGCGGGCTGGTCGACCGAGTCGGCAATCGACAAAGGACCGTCGATCGAAATGCCGTTGTCGTCCCACAGGACGATCAGGCGAGACAGCCGCAAATGGCCGGCCAGCGCAATCGCTTCCTGCGAAATACCTTCCATCAGATCGCCATCGGAGGCCAGCACATAGGTGTGATGGTTGACCAGATCCTGACCGAAACGGGCATTGAGCATCCGCTCGGCCAGTGCCATGCCGACCGAGGAGGAAATGCCCTGCCCCAAGGGGCCGGTGGTCATTTCTACTCCGAGGGTATGGCCATGTTCGGGATGGCCGGGGGTCTTCGAGCCCATCTGGCGGAAATTTTTCAGCTCGTCGAGGGTCATGCCCTTGACGCCGGTCAGATACAGCAGGGCGTAGAGCAGCATCGAGCCGTGTCCGGCCGACAGGATAAAACGGTCACGGTCCAGCCAATGGGGGTCGGAGGGATCGAAAGAGAGAAAGCGGGTAAACAGCACGGTCGCCACATCGGCAGCACCCATCGGGAGGCCCGGATGTCCGGATTTGGCTTTTTCCACACCATCCATGGCAAGAGAACGGATGGCATTGGCCATCAGCTGGCCGTGTGAATGAGCGCCCATGATCTACCCCTGTCCTGACATCGTCATTTTGCCGCAATGCGCTCCTGATAACACCTCGCCTAAGCCTGTCAATGCGCTGATAGACGCAGGACAGCGTCTGCGATGCAAAGTTTGCGACCCTGTCCACCAAATAACGTCAAAAACCGCCGGGATCAGGCAAAAACCCGGGATCTGCCCATCGTTCCATGCAGGACTATGATTTCCGAGACCATGGATTTATGCTAGTCAGGGAACATGACAGTGGCATAACCGGGATTTGGCTTTGGTGGCTTTGCTGTCAGGACTGGACCCCAAACAGGGATTATACGTGGCGACACAGGTCAATTCACCGGCACTGGGGCAATCACTGGCAAGGCTGCGGGCAGCCTTGGGCGGGCTGGAATCGGCCGCCGACCGCCGTCTCAAAGCCGCGGGCAGCACCGATACGCTGGCTGCCGAACTGGCCTTGATGCAGGACGACCGCGCCCGACTGGCGGGAGAACTGGATGCCGCCATGGCACGGGCCGAACGGCTGGCCCAGGCCAATCGCGAGGTCGACAAACGCTTGACCACCGTCACCCGCAGCATCAAAAAAGTGCTGGGCGACGAGAAATCCACCGAAAAACCGGCTTCATCCGAAGGCCATCCATCGGATAATCCAGCTTCAGGGAGCTTGGCCTGAACATGGGGCAGGTCACCGTTACCATTGCCGACAAAATCTACCGCATTGCCTGCGATGACGGCCAGGAAGCACATCTGATGGCGCTGGCCGCCGAGCTGGACCGGCGGATCGACGATATGCGCCAGGCCTTCGGCGAGATCGGCGACAGCCGCCTGACCGTCATGTCGGCGATTGCCTGCCTCGATGAGCGCGCCGAAATGCGCGAGAAGATTACGGCTCTGGAAGCGCAGCTGGCGCAGTTGCGCGAGGCCCATGAGCATGATGTCACGGTCGCCGTGCAGGCCGTCGATGACGCCGCCAACCGGGTTGAAGCGGTGGCCAGACTGTTGATGAACGGACGCAAGGACTGAAAACAGCCTGTATGCGCGATCTCTTTCGCATAAATACTCAACTTGGCTCTGGTGAAAGCACGCAAGAAGGCCTATCTTGGGAATGCGGGGCTGTTGGGTTCGTGAGGACAACAGTATTCCCCGGGGCCTTATCGATCCTTAAGGGAGCTGTCACTGGTTGAGTCCGTGGACTCGGTCATCACGGCGCCCACCTACAAAGTAGGTTTCCTGGGGGTCGACCGTCCCACGGCT
>CANFLM010000061.1 GCA_947447895.1 Hyphomicrobiales bacterium | reverse complement strand
TGATCAGATGCTCGAGCACTTCCTTGCCCGACGGGTTTTTGGTGTCGAGCGTGATCGAGCGTTTGTTGTGGTTCAGCATGGTGAAATACAGGCTGTCCACATTGGGAATATCCTGCAACTGGCCGCGGGTAATGTCGCCGGTGCCCGGACGCTCCACCTTGATCACATCGGCACCGAACCATGCCAGCAACTGGGTGCAGGTGGGGCCGGATTGGACATGGGTAAAATCGAGGATTTTAACCCCTTCAAGTGCCTTGCTCATCGATCGTCTCCGTTATTTCTTTTTGACCACGCTTTGCGGGTTGAGGTTTCCGATGCGGCCGCTCTCGGTGCCTGCCGCCGGATCGATGACCGCATTGATCAGGGTCGGCTTGCCGGAGTCGATGGCCGCATTGACAGCGCGCAACAATTCATCGGGGCTGGTGGCATTGACGCCGACCCCGCCAAAAGCTTCCATCATCTTGTCGTAGCGGGAATCCCGGACAAAGACGGTGGTTGCCGGATCGCTTCCATTGGTGTTGACATCGGTGCCGCGGTAAATGCCGCTGTTGTTGAAGATCACGATACAGACCGGCAGGTTGTAACGGCAGATCGTTTCCACCTCCATGCCGGAGAAACCGAAGGCGCTGTCGCCCTCGACCGCCAGCACGGGCTTGCCCGTCTCGATCGCGGCCGCCACCGCATAGCCCATGCCGATGCCCATGACACCCCAAGTCCCGACATCCAGACGCTTGCGCGGCTGGTACATGTCGATGATCCCGCGGGCCAGATCGAGCGTGTTGGCCCCTTCATTGATCAGGATCAGGTCGGGCCGCTCTTTGACCACGGTCCGGAGCGCGCCCAACGCGCCGTGGAAATCCATCGGGGAATTGTTGTTCATCAGACGCGGGGCCATTTTGGCGATATTCTCGTCGCGCTTGGCGGCAATCGTCGCCATCCAGTCGGAGGGTGGTTTGGTCCAATTCGCGCCCATACCGTCCAGCAGTGCCGAGACGCAGGACCCGATATCGCCGACCACAGGCGCAACGATCTCGATGTTGGAATCCATCTCCTTCGGCTCGATGTCGATCTGGATGAATTTTTTGGGCGCATCGCCCCAGGTCTTGCCCTTGCCGTGCGACAGCAGCCAGTTCAGGCGCGCGCCGACCAGCATCACCACATCCGCCTCTTTCAACACGGTGGAGCGGGCCGCCCCCGCCGATTGGGGGTGCGTATCAGGCAAGAGGCCCTTGGCCATGCTCATCTGCAAGAAAGGAACGCCGCTTGTTTCAATGAAGGCGCGGATCGTGTCATCGACCTGGGCATAGGCCGCGCCCTTGCCGAGGATGACCAGCGGACGCTTGGCCGAAGCCAGGACATCCAGAGCCCGCTTGATGGCCGAAGGCGCAGGAATTTGGGCAGGTGCGGCATCAATCACCTTGACCAGCGATTGCGCACCCTTTTCGGCATCCATCACCTGCGAGAACAGTTTGGCCGGCAGATCGAGATAGACCCCGCCCGGACGGCCCGAAACCGCAGCGCGGATGGCGCGGGCGACCGCTATGCCGATATCGGCGGCATGCAGCACACGGAACGCCGCTTTGCACAAAGGCTTGGCAATGGCCAGTTGGTCCATTTCCTCGTAATCGCCCTGCTGCAGATCGACAATTTCGCGCTCCGAGGAACCGGAGATCAGGATCATCGGGAAACAGTTGGTGGTGGCATTGGCCAGAGCCGTCAGGCCGTTCAAAAAGCCCGGTGCGGACACGGTCAGACAGATGCCCGCCTTCTGGGTCAGATAGCCGGCGATGGCGGCCGCATTGCCGGCATTCTGCTCGTGGCGGAACGAGATCACCCGGATGCCCGCAGCCTGTGCCATGCGGCCCAGATCGGTCACAGGAATGCCGGGGACGTGGTAGATTGTTTCCACGCCATTGAGCTTCAACGCGTCGATGACGAGATGGAAGCCGTCTGTCAGTTCGCGCTCTTGGCCGGCATTAGGGGTCGAAGCCTCGCTCATCAGCTGTTCCTCCGCAATCTTGTGTCTCACATCAGTGTGAGTTGCTCAGTGGATGTTGTACGGTTTTGTCACAGTCGGTCAATGAGACAACGCAACAGATCCTGGCTTGCAAACGCGTTTTGCCCGCCACGGCCGTCTCCCGACCAGCCTGACCGCCCGCTGGCGCGAGAAGGTGGCCAGAGCCGGAACGGACAGATCAAACGCCTGATCCGACAATCCCATCTGTTCTAAATAGTTGGCATACCAAATGCCAACTGTCAATGCAGGAGACCTATACGGACAGCACTTACAAGCCATTGATATTGATGAGATAAAAAAGTTTTTCTAGAGTTGTTTATACGCAAATTAGTACTGGTTTTATACGATGCAATGCAAAAATGCTCTAGCTGCAATGCAGCAATAGAATTGGCATATGGCATCTGGTATGCCAGATTTATCAGAGAAATTGATCTTTGTTGTTCCATGTGGGGCATTCGGCCTGAATATGCCGTCCGACAAGCGTTAGGGAGCTTTCCGATGTCTTCAACCATCATGCAGCGCAACCGCTTTTCGCTGATCGCCGCTCTCATCCTGCTGGCCAACACATTCGGCGATGTCCTGTCTGCAGCCTATAGCCGCGCCGATGATATCGAACCGTTCGGCCTCTGAACGCCATCAGGCCTCACCCGGTCCCGCTATTTGCCGAAACGATAGAGCAGTGCGGTGGCATGGCCGTGGTCGCCATGATGGAAGCGGATGTTGCTCCCCAATGAGGCTGCCCGTTTGCGGAGTTCGGCCTGCTGGGCGCGGCGCACCTCGCCATCCTGTCCTGCATAGGGTGCACCGTTGTCGTGGGCATAGATGAAAATGCCGCGGGCACTTTCGCGCAGCACCAGCACCACCCGATTGCAGGCCTGATGCTGCAAGGCGGCAATCAGACATTCCTGCACGATACGCCCCGCATGCAGGCATTGCACATCCGACAGACCCAGATGCGCCTGCTGGCGTTTGAAGGGGCGGTAATCGACCCCGATACCGGATTTGGCAAGCCGCGGCTGCAGGCGATGCAACAGCGAGCCGAGGATCACTTCCATTTCGGCCCGCGGACGCATTGAAATGCAATCCATGATCAGGCGCATGTCATCGATACAATATTGGAAAACATCGGCGAATTGCGCGCTCGTCAGCCTGCCCTCGCTGGCGCGGCGATAGCCATCGGCAAGCTGCATACCGATCCCGTCGTGGATTTCCAGCAGCAGACGCTGGCGTTCACTCTGCACCACTTGCGCACTTTCCACCGCATGCTGCTGGCCCAGCACCGTGCGCAGTTCCGCCTCGCTTTGCGCCAAGGCACCATAAATCCGGACAGCCTCGGCCTCCTCATATTCGCGCGCCCCCTGATAGCGCTGGATCACCACCGCCATCATCGAGAACAGCAACAGCATCAAAGCAGAGGGCGAAAAAAAGATCTCTTCCTGCAAAAACGGCGGGATCTCTAGCAGCCGTTTGACGCCGTCGAACATGCTGGAATTGCCAGGCAACACCATGAAATCCCGCAAAAACATGGTGTCGGTGATCATGAAGCAGGCGAAATAGAGCGCACCGATCTTGGACTGGAGCAGACTGCCCCTGAACAGCATCCACATCAAAGAGGTGAAACAATAGGTCAGCAAAAACCCGACGCCCAGCATGCTGACTTTGCTGGCCACAGCATCGTTGAAGGCAAAAGCCAGAAACGACAGAATGGTCACATAGATGAGGACAATCTTTTGCTCGTTGCCACGCACGCGCTGGCCGGAATATTCGCGCAAGAATTCGACCGCTCCCGACACCAGCAAACCGATCAGCCCGACCACCATTCCACGCCATAAGGGATAGAATTCAGACGGAATTTTAGTGGCCATTTGCACAATCATCAACGTGGCCGTCAGCAGCATGGCTCGTCCAGACAGGCCCAGCAAACGTTCGTTGGGAAAGACCGAATTGAACCAGAATAAAAACAGACCCAGCATGACCAGCAAGAAGGTCATGGAATTGATCATTGTATTGCTGAAAAACTCGTAGAAACGGACTTCGGAATCGATCACCCCCTGCGAGCCGATCGAAATCTGCGATACCGCAATCACCATATCGCGCGTCGAATAACGGACGGTCAGGGTATTGGTTCCGCTATTGAGCAGGGAATCATACAAGAGCGTTGAATAGGGCTGCAGCCGGTTGATTCTGTAATGCTCGTCGGAGGCCGCATAGCGATCGAGCACATGGCCATTGAGGGAAATCTCGTATGCGCGGCCCAGAACGCCGATCATTAGCTTGATGGCGTGATCGACAGGAATGCGGTTGATGTCGGGCAATTCGGTTTCAAAACGGTAGCACTTCAAACCGTCCTCGAACACATCCTGCTTGTAGGGCAAGGTCACGTGTTTTTTGGGCGCGGGCTTGAAATTGGCCTGACAGGGCTCCATCGTCAGCGTGCCGGAAGAGATCTGGAATTGCTGCCCCTGCAAGGCGGTGTCATGCGGGTACAAAATGGCGAAAACCAGAAACGGCCCGATGATGCTCGCGCTAAAGGCTAATAATACCCTTTTGATTTGCAACATAAATTGCCTCTGAACGCGAGTTAACGGCAAGCCTGCGATAGATCGAGCGCAAGTGCATGTTGACTGTGTGGGTCGAAATATTCAGGGAGGTCGCGATACTGGTAATGGTAGATCCGCGCGACAACAGTTCCAGAACCTGCCGTTCCCGCTCGCTCAGCGTCGGCACATCGTCATTGGGCACATGCTCGACGGCCGGTGCAGGGCTGGATGTTCCCAGCAGTTTTTGCAAAATATTGCGGGCCACCATCGGATTGATGACAGAGCCACCATTATTGACCGCGATGATGGAGTTGATGATGTAGTCTTCGGGGTCGTCCTTGAGCACATAGCCCACGGCCCCCGCCTCGATCGCCCGCATGACATGATTGTCATCGCCGAACACCGACAGGGTCACGAAATTGGTGGACAGGCCCAATGCCCGCCCCATGGCGATCAGATCGCAGCCATCCCCATCGGGCAGGCCGAGATCGACAATGCAGACATGGATGGCGGTTTCCTTGATCAGTCTGGTTCCGCTCTCGAAATCATGCGCAACTCCGACCAGCTTGCAATAGCTCGACTGGCCGATCACCGCACTGACGCGTTCGAGGAACACTTTATCGTCTTCTATGATGGCGACGTTGATCACGCAGAACCCGGCTCTCTCAAAATGTTACAAATCAACGACAACACAGCAAAACCGCGATGTTTTCTGGCCCCAGAAACCACTGACATCCAAGAAAAACCGTGATCAGGAAAATACGCTCTGCCGAAACCTGACGATCGAATTCAAAAACACAACGCATCATCAAGGCATGAGACTGTATAGCGGATCACGAGTGGACACACAAGTGGTAGGACTACCCATCGCTTCACGGACTTAACAACAGAACAACAGTAACAAATGGTACCGCAGCCCAAAATGCAGCCGCCCTTGTGATAAGAGCGGCTGCATCCGTTGTGGGAATGATATCAAAAGTGAAAAATGCTGCGTTTTAAAATAGTCCCTGATCAGATACCGAATGGCCCGAGCAAGAGTTTTTTGAAAATGACGCGCTAAAGCCGAAATCAATCCGTGATGAAGCAAAACCATTCACGATGCTTGACAATCCTTCACAGTCGAAGGCGCATCCTTGGCTTGAAACCGGTACCATTGGCAGGATCGACCCAACGTCAACCTGATTACCGACCTGCTTCAAGCCTTGAGAAAGTCTTCTATGCCGCACACAGGGCGCTGTTGCCCTCGGGTGGGACTTTGGCCTGATCAGGTGCATTGACCTGATCCTGGGCCTCAGAGGCTTGGCCCTGTGCAGCTGGTAAGGGCGGTGTCGCAATCTCGCCGCGGACCTGTGTCAGACTGCTCAGCAATTCCGCTTCAAGAGCGCATTGTTCCGGCGCCCCAGAATGGATCAGAAAAAACCGTTCGACCCGCAATCCGCGTCCAGGCGCAATCGAGATCTCGAAGACCGCGCGCTGTCCTGGAATAACCCGCGGTATCCCCATCTTGCGCAGACTGGCAATGTGAAAAAAAGCATCCCCCAAAGGCTGGTCTGGCAAAACAAAACCGTAGCCGCGTTCCTCGTTAAAAAATTTGACCGAACCACTCACAATCATCTTCAACCTCCCGATTAAGAAACCGGGTTTCACTACGAAACCCCCAGAAACCACCGACGCGTCCGATTTCGATGCTGTTTGAATTCCGCATCGTTTTGCGTCCTGAGGTTGAATATTGATGATTTGATCGCCGTTGAAAATTACCCGCTTTCGTTACCATAATTAGTGTATCCCCACCCACTAACAGGCCCAATCCGGCACCAATGCCCTCATAGGCCGGGACAAACACTCCGCATAACCAATTGTATTATCGTGTCTATTCCAGACATCGCTCACAACACAGAGCGGGTTACATATTTTTGCGCTCGTCCCACAATTCAGGATTGCAAGTCATACCAAACAGGCTCCAGCAGTCGTCACAGGACGGTTCGAAGACCAAAAATTCAGAGATTATTAGACTAAAGTCTAATATAAAATACGAAATGGATTGGACGCACGGCAAGGCGGGTCAAAAGCCCGGCGAAAAACGCTGTCTGTGGGAAACCATCCGCAAACCGGAAATGCTGTGGCTGGGGCGGGAGGATTCGAACCTCCGCATGGTGGAATCAAAATCCACTGCCTTACCGCTTGGCGACGCCCCATTATGCCTTCAAGCGGGCGGACCATAGTCGGGACCGCGTGCGCTTGCAACGGGGAACTTGCATTCTTGGTAAAATCATTCCCAGACGGCGGATCAAAACCAATCGAACAGAGCGACAGCCTCATTTGGGCAGGCCCGGGCCAGACAGGATGGCGCAGGCAATCGATCCAGATCGGCTGCATGTCCTATACCGGTATCAATTCACATCACTGATTCTCTCACAGCTGCGCCGGTGCTACCCCCTCTGACTTGCCGTGTCTTTCAGCTGGCGTTATAAATGGGAAGAGCAATCCAAGTCGGAGCGTAGCGCAGTCTGGTAGCGCACCTCGTTCGGGACGAGGGGGTCGTAGGTTCAAATCCTATCGCTCCGACCATGGATCGGCTAAATAGATTTTTTCAGAATTTTGTCTGTTGTGTTCGTATCGCGTCAGCGATGGGCTTGCTCTTGTGGATCCTTTTTTCCTGTCCCTTTTTAGACTGATTGTTTTTACATGGATTTTTCAACACGCCTTGACCGGCATCTGACCGGACATTTGCGCTGGTACAGCCTGATTGTGTGGATTGTCGCTGCCGCGATCGCGATAGGGCCCATACTGGCGGATAGTAACTCGTCCTTTCTTAACGGCCGATTGGGTGACCAAGACGATATGTTGCGTCTCAAACAGGTCAAGGATCTGCTCGCTCTGCCCGATGCTGATCCCAAAAGCTGGTATGACCTGCGCGAACCACGCATTGCGCCACCGCTCGGTCTGGACAGCCATTGGTCGCGCCTGCTCGATGGCGCGCTGGCTTTGGTTGTACTTGAAATCAAACCCTTTGCCGGTATCGAAAAAGCCCTGTGGCTGATGCAATATCTCTGGCCCTTGGCGCTGCTGCTGCCGATGCTCTGGCTGGCCTATGCCGCAGGCAAAGCCCTGTACAACCGCGCCAGCGGTCTGTTCGCACTGCTCTATTTGGCCCTTTCGGCCCATCCGGCCCTGGTGCCCTTTCACCCCGGACACATCCACCATGACAATCTCCAGATCCTTTTGGCCTTTGCCGGACTTTATGCCTGCTTGCGACTGGACGGGACGGCCCGACGCGCCGCCGTTGCGGGCCTGCTGATCGCCCTCTCTCTGGCAATCGGGAAAGAGACCCTGCCCTTGATGGCGATCAGCGGACTTGTGGTAACAATGCGCTATATCGAACATGGATACCGGCGCGAATGGACCAGCTTCCTGCTCTCGGCCAGCCTGGGCGCCCTTGGCCTGCTTCTGGTCCAAACGGCTCCCGAACGGGTGTTCTATCCGGCCTGCGATGCGCTCGGTTTCAACCTGATCGTGATGCTTCTGGCCAGCACCGTTACAAGCCTGACACTGATCGGATTGCAACGCCCGGAAACGGCTGAGCACCGCTTCCGGCTGATGTTTTTTCCTGTGATTTTCGGGCTGATGCTCGGCTTGGCCTATGACCCGACCTGCCTCTACAATCCCTTTGGCGAGCGGGCCGCGGAATGGAGGTCGATCTGGTTGCGGCTTGCCCCGCAGGTCCAATCGGTTGCGGCGGGATCGGGCGGCACCTTTGGGTTTGCAATGATGCTTGGACCCATTCTGGGGGGTGGGCTGACACTCTTCATCCTCCGCCACCGTTTCAGCCATGCCCAATTTGTCCTGCTGGGAGGCGGTTTGCTGACCAGTTGTGTCATGGCCGCAATGATGCTTCCCTCCAGTCCCTATCCAAGTATTTTTGCGGCCCCCTTGATCGGTCTCGGCACCGCAATGGCCTTGGACAAAGCCAGGCTGCCGCTTGAGCGATTGGGCGTGGGTCTGGGCCTGTTGGCCGCCGTGCCTCTGGCCATGAAAGCCATCGGCTTTGCACTTGTTCCGATCGAGGCACCCATGCCCTTCGTACCTCCGAGGGTTTTGAAATGTGACAGGCCGGAGGATTTCGAAGTCTTGAAAAGACAAAGCCGAGGGGTCGTGGCCGCGCCTCTCGATCTGGCGATTCCCGTGTTGGTGATGACTGGCCATTCCGTCACCTCCGCGCCATCTCACCGGCTTGCCGAGGCGGTGATCCGGACCAGCGGGGCTTTCGGGGGCGATCAGACAGCCTTCAGGGACTATCTGGGTCAGACCGGAGCCGAATATGTGGTGTTGTGCAACAGCCCGGATCCCGAAACCCGCAAGGGATCATCGGTCACAGCACGCCTGTTGCGCGGTGAGAGTATCGAGGGGCTCTTGCCTGCGGGGGAACCTCCGCCCCAAGGCAAGGGCCGCACGACGGCGCGCGCCGAACCGCCTGGACTGCTGATCTGGCAGGTCAGCCCGCCCGACCGGCAATAAGAGCTCAGCCTCTGGGCACGAATTGACCGTCGAGATGCAGATCGCCCTCGATCCGTACCAGACCGCGCTGATGCAGATCCTCGAGATGGGCGAAAACCGACAGCCTTGCCGCCTTGATCAGACGTTGATCAAGGTTCTGATAGATGGCGGCCACAATCTCCGCGGTGGTGCGATCGCCCTGCTCGACCCGGTTGAGGATCGAGGCTTCGCGCATCCGGCGATGGTGGACCAGCGCGCGGACAAAGCGATGCGGTTCTTTGACCGGTCCGCCATGGCCGGGCCAATAGGTTGTTTCCCCGCGCTGTCCCAATTTATCCAGCGAGGCCATGTAATCGCCCATCGACCCATCAGGAGGCGCCACGATGCTGGTCGACCAGGCCATGACATGATCGCCGGAAAACAACAGGCCGTCCTGTTTGAGCGCAAAGGCGAGATGGTTGGCGGTATGGCCGGGGGTAAACACCGCTTCCAGCTGGTGGTCGGGGGCGTCCAGCACATCGGCATCGAAGAGTTGTCGGTCCGGCCGATAGTCGCGATTGGCGCTGGAATCCATCGGATGCGCCTCCCCTGCCCCCAATTCGCGCGCCGCCACATGCGGACCGCAACCATAGACCTTGGCCCCCGTTGCTTGTTTGAGTGCGGCAACACCATCGGCATGGTCGCGATGGGTGTGGGTCAGCACGATCCGGTCGATTCGCTCGTCCTTGAGGGTCGACAACAGCAAAGCCTGGTGGGCCGGATCATCGGGGCCCGGATCGATCACCGTCACGCTGCCATGCCCGACCAGATAGGTGCAGGTGCCCGTCGAGGTAAACGGCCCGCCATTATTGGCCACCAGACGCCGCACCAGTGGCGAAATCTGTTCCAGCCGCGCCGGATCAGGCACAGCATCGCGGTCAAATACAAGATCTTCGGCCATCGGTCAGGCTCCATTGGTCCAAGGAACAAGCCGCAACACCTTTGCGCAGCTGGGTGACTTCGTGTAGAAAAGTGGCTCAAGCATGGTCTTGCCAGTCTATTCTTGAGCCGTCATACTGCATCTGTGTGGCCTGACGCGACAAACAAATTCGGGTTTTTGCAAATCGAGGTTTCCGATGACAACCAAATCTATCCTGTCAGTGATGACGAAAGCACTGTCTCAAGAGAGCCGTGGTGCTGTCATGCTGCGCAATGCGAGCGTGGTTTTGCTCGGAACCGTTTTGCTGACCCTGTCTGCCAAACTCAAAGTGCCTTTCACGCCAGTGCCGATGACGATGCAGACCCTTGTGGTGCTGCTGCTGGCCGCCACGTGCGGCCTGCGCATGGGCGTGGCGATTGTTGTGGCCTATCTGCTTGAAGGCGCGGCTGGCCTGCCGGTGTTCGCCGATACGCCGGAACGCGGCATCGGCCTCAGCTACATGATGGGTCCGACAGGCGGTTATCTGCTCGGTTTCGTCGCCGCCGCCGCTTTTGCCGGCCTGATGGCTGATCGGGGCCTTGCCCGTTCATGGCTCGGCCTGTCCGCGATGATGGTCGGTGGCCATGTCCTGATGTTTGGCCTCGGCTTTGCCTATCTTGGCTCGGTCATCGGCTTTGAACAGGCCTGGACCGTGGGTGTCGTGCCCTTCCTGCCTTCCACCGCGGTCAAGATTGCTCTCGGTGTCGCCTTGCTGGCTGGCTTCAATCGCTTTTCGGGTCGCAATGCCGGCTAACAGGCCCTGACAATCCACCATCAACAAGCCGCACTTCACCCAAGTGCGGCTTTTTTGTATTGCGATCATCTGCACTCGAATTTTCAAGGATAGGCCATGGCGGTTCTGGTCACAGGCGGCGCAGGTTATATCGGCAGCCATATGGTGCTCGCCCTTCATGATCGCGGCGAGGCGGTGGTGGTCCTTGATGACCTGTCGACCGGATTGCGCGACCGCCTGCTGCCCGATGTGCCATTCGTGCTGGGCGATATCGGTGATGACGCCCTGCTCGACCGGATTTTGACCACCCACAGGATTGATGCCGTCATCCATTTTGCGGCCCGGATCGTGGTGCCGGATTCCATGACCGATCCGCTCGGCTATTACCTCAACAATACAGTGAAAGCGCACCACCTCATCAGCGCCTGCGTCAGGCACGGCATTAGCCGCTTCATCTTTTCCTCGACAGCGGCGGTCTACGGCGAAACCTCGGGCGTTGCGCTGCATGAAACGAGCGAGCAGAAACCGATTTCGCCCTACGGAACATCCAAACTGATGGTGGAGTGGATGCTGCGCGACACCGCCGCCGCCCATGACTTCAAGGCACTGGTGTTACGCTATTTCAATGTGGCGGGGGCCGACCCGCAAGGCCGGTCCGGCCAATCGGGGCGCAATGCCACCCATCTGATCAAAGTGGCGGTGGAAACGGCCCTGGGGCTGCGCCCGCATATGAGCCTGTTCGGCACCGATTATCCGACCCCTGACGGCACCTGTATCCGCGATTATATCCATGTCAGCGATCTGGTTGCCGCCCATCTGTGCGGGCTCGATCATCTGCGGCACAACCCGGAAGCGTTTTCGGTCTATAATTGCGCCTATGGACGCGGGGCTTCCGTGCTCGAGGTGATCGACAGCGTCAAACGCATCTCGGGCGTGGATTTCACCGTGCAGCGCGCCGGACGACGGCCGGGTGATCCGGCTTCCATCATCGCCGATGGCCAGGCCTTGCGCCGCGATCTCGGCTGGCAGCCGCGCCATGAATCCCTGGACGAAATGGTCCGCCACGCATTGATGTGGGAGCGCAAACACTCCAACCTGCAGCCTTTTTCAGCGTCACCCTGAAAGCCAGCCTATCAAGAAATCCCGGGCAGCGTATCAGAGATGTGTGACTTTGGGATCGATCGGGGCGGGCATCAGCTGGCCCAGCACCGTTTCGATCAGCTTGGCACCGGCCAGCAATTTCGCCTCGCGACGGGGCCGCGCCACCACCTGCAATCCGACAGGACGCCCGTCCCTGGTAAAGCCGCAAGGCATGGACAGGGCCGGAGCCGTTGTCAGTGTGATCGCATAGACAATGCCGAGCCATTCGACGTAATTGGCGAAGGTATGGCCGTTGCACGTTTCCAGATAGCGTTGTTCGACCGGAAAAGCCGCCACGATTGTCGCGGGGCATAACAGCAGATCATATTCATCAAAAAACGCATTGGTGCGCTGGATCATCGCGGCACGCTGGGCTTCGGCGCGCACGACATCGCTCATCGGCAGAGCCAGTCCCTTTTCGATGTTCCAGATCACTTCCGGCTTGAGCTGGTCACGATGGGTCACCAGTTTTCCGGCATGCGATGTGGCAAAGCTCATGGCGCGCAACACGCCGAAGCAATCATGCGCTTCGGAAAGATCGGGATGGTCATCCACCACCGTCACACCGGCATCCTGCAATTTGTAAGCAGCTTTGCGGCAAATCTCGGCAACTTCGGGATCGACCGGCGTGATGCCCAGATCAGCGGAGAAGGCCACTTTTTCCGGCACCCAGTTGGAACGGGCCGCCGTGAGATAGCTGTCGCCGATCGGGCGCGGCAGCGAGACAGGGTCACGCGGGCTCTCCCCCAGCATCGCATCGAAAAACAGCGCGACATCCTCGACATTGCGGGCCATCGGTCCTTCGACGCTCAGCAAGCGGTCCACCTTGTTGCCGGGATCGGTGGCGACACGGCCCGGGCTCGGACGCAGACCGACCACACCGCAGAAACTGGCGGGATTGCGCAATGACCCCCCCATATCGGAGCCATGCGCCAGCCATGCCATGCCGGTCGCCAAAGCCACGGCCGCGCCGCCGGAGGAGCCCGCAGCAGACAGTTTGGTGTTCCACGGATTGCGCGTGGCACCGAACACCTCGTTGAAGGTATTGGCACCCGCCCCGAATTCCGGCGTATTGGACTTGGCATAGATCACCCCGCCCTCATCCTCGATGGTGTGCACCAGCACATCGGAGGTCATGGGGACGTGGTCCTTGAAGATCGGAGAGCCATAGGTGGTGCGCACCGCTGCCACCTCGGTCAGATCCTTGATCGGGATCGGCATGCCGCCAAGCCGTCCGCGCTCGACCGGCGGTTGCTTCATCAATTCATGCGCATGGGTGCGGGCGCGGTCGAAACACAGGGTCGGCAGGGCATTGACCAGCGGATCGACCTTGGCAATCCGCGCCTCCAGCGTATCGAGAAGATCGACAGGGGTTACCGCACCGATTGCCAGCAGATCGACAATCTCATGAGCCGCTAGTTTAACCAGACTCGGATCATTGGCCATGATGTTACCCCATTTACAAAATAATTTGGTCGCGCAGGACAAGGCGGCGCTTGCCTAGATTATGCAATTGCGGCCGGCCAGCACAAGCAGTTTTCAAAATTCCCGAAATATGGGACGATCGGACTGCTGCTCATTCATCGGCGATTAAGAATCGTCCACGTAGTTTGTGTCCAATCGGCTGAGGCAGGCTTTCACAGCGTCAGCCAGAAACGATCAGGGTGAAACACATGAAACAGCACACCAGCCAACCCGCACAGCAGCAAGCCAGTGCGCCTACCCCCCCTACCCCGAATTCATTCCAGCACGGCACCATCGGACTGGCGGCCGTGGCCGCAGCGGCCCAGCAGATCAAGCCCAAGGCCATCAAACGCCCCGAGCATCCGCTGCCTGCCTGTCTGCGTGATCACGATTGAGAGCGCCAACTCATCTAGCGACATGACCTCCTTTGCGATAGAATGATGGTTTATGGCAAAGGAATAATGGCTGATGTCGATTTTGAAGAAGCTCAGTTTGACCGGGCGGGTCAGGGCGTGTTTTTCAAGCCCGAAGCGCGAAAGTGGTCTGGAAAAGCCCGAATCTGACCGTCTGGTCATTACCTTTGACGGGATCGAGGGAGATTGCCATGCCTCACGCAACCGCCTGTCCGACAGCCGGATGCTCAACCAGTACAAGCGCGGCACACCGGTGGCCAATTCCCGGCAACTGTCACTGGTCTCCGTCGAGGAACTGGCCGATATCGCCAAAGCGCTCGATATTCCGGTTCTGCCTCCGCAATGGGTCGGGGCCAACCTGCTGATCTCCGATATTCCCGATCTGACCCTGCTGCCGCCTTCAACCCGGTTGATGTTCTCGTCGGGGGCGACACTGATTGTCGATCTCGAAAACGCGCCCTGTCGCTATCCGGCCGAGATTATAGAGCAGCACCACCCCGGCCATGGCCTCGCCTTTCCCAAGCTCGCCAGGCACAAGCGCGGCGTGGTGGTGCGGGTCGAGCGCGAGGGCATGATTGCCAAAGGAGACGAGATTGTCCTGTTCATTCCGCAACAGCGTATTTATTCTCACAGCTGATCTGTACACCTGATCCACAGCGGAAGGGATTGCCACCGTGTCCACCCTGCTTGTCAGCCATTCTGCCTTTGCCCGCCACGAAACACCCCCGGGCCATCCCGAACGGGCCGATCGCATCCGCGTGGTCGAACGGATCCTCGAGCATGAACGCTTTTCGCATCTGTCACGCGAACAGGCCCCGATGGGCTCGCTCGACAGCGTGCGGCTGTGCCACCCAGCCGACTATATCGAGGCTCTGGAAGAGGCCAGCCCGCAAGACGGCCTGGTGCGGCTTGACGGCGATACCACGATGTCACCGGGCACATGGGAAGCGGTGATGCGCACAGTGGGCGGCGCGACCCTTGCGGTGGACGAGGTGATGACCGGCAAGGTCGCCAATGCCTTTGTCGCCAGCCGCCCGCCCGGCCATCATGCCGAGCGCAGCACCGCGATGGGCTTTTGCTTTTTCAACCATGTCGCCATTGCCGCCCGCCATGCCCAGACCGTGCACGGCGCCGAACGTGTGGCAATCGTCGACTGGGATGTCCATCACGGCAACGGATCGCAGGATATTTTCTGGGCCGACAAGAGTGTGATGTATTGCTCGACCCATGAAATGCCGCTTTATCCTGGCACGGGTGCTGTGCGCGAGCGCGGCGATTTCAACACCATCGTCAATGCGCCCTTGCGCGCCGGTGACGGGTCCGACCACTTCCGCGAGGCGATGGAAAGCGTGATCATCCCGCGCCTCAACGATTTCCACCCCGACCTGATCCTGATTTCGGCGGGCTTTGATGC
>CANFLM010000060.1 GCA_947447895.1 Hyphomicrobiales bacterium | reverse complement strand
TGGGCCATCGGGGTAATGATGAACTGGTGGATCGGATCGATCCCCGCTTCGCTCTCAGCCGCCACGTTGCGCTCCCTGCCCGGATTGGGCCTGTCTACACTCGGTTTGGGTGGGTCCACCCGTCTCGTCATATACCCGCCGGATCAGGACTGGACCGTCCCCGAGAAGTACCACTAAATTATTTTGTCCGGTCCGGACCCCGAAGGCGTCTTTCCCAAACCCAGTTTGATCATGTTCCAGAAGCCGGCAGCTGTGCCGAGCATCAAAAACACAATCAGGAACAAAGGCCGCATACCAGACCATTCGTCGATCTGCCAGCCGAGCAATGCCCCGACAACAACACCAGCCACAAGCTCCGAGATAATGCGAAACCCGAGGGCCATCGCTTTGCCTGTCTCGCCGGCCGAGCCTGCGGTCAGATCATCCCGTCGCTTGTTCGTCTCGTCTTCAGACTGTTTCCTTTCGAGAGCGCCTGACAATCTGTCAAGCCGTTCCCGCAAGTTCTGGTCTTTCAAGCGTTCCGACTCTTCTTCTGACACGACTACCTCTGCGTGGAAAGCCACGAATGTATGAGCCAAGCCAAAATAATTGTGTCACACCCCCATTCTGGTCCGAAAACCGGATTGACGCATGACTCACCGAAACACCGAGACGCCCTTATAAATCGCGCGTAACATAGTTTTCGGCACACCCCCTGTCAAGGCGACAGAGGCATTGACTAACTTATTGAAAAATATTGATTTTTCACCCCCGCACGAAAGGTCTGCGAGGTCATTCAACTTAATGATGGTGTTTTGTGCCCTGTTATCAGGGCTAAACGGCTTCCACAAAGCTCGCGGCCTCGCCCAAATCGACCGAAACAAGCTGGCTGACGCCGCGTTCTGCCATAGTGACCCCGTAAAGCCGGTCCATCCGGGCCATGGTGATCGGATTATGGGTGATCACAACGAATCGCGTCTCGGTGGTTTTGGCCATTTCGCGCAACAGGTCACAATAGCGCTCGACATTGGCATCATCGAGCGGGGCGTCCACTTCGTCGAGCACGCAAATCGGCGAGGGATTGGTCAAAAACACCGCGAAAATCAGCGAAATCGCCGTCAAAGCCTGCTCACCACCCGACAGCAAGGTCATTGTCTGCGGCTTCTTGCCGGGCGGATGCGCCAGAATTTCCAGACCGGCCTCCAGCGGATCATCTGATTCGACCAGTTCGAGTTTGGCCGTGCCGCCACCGAACAACAGGCTGAACAACCGCTCGAAATGCCCCTGCACCTCGGTAAAGGCCGCCAGCAGCCGTTCGCGCCCCTCGCGGTTGAGCGAGCCGATGGCCCCGCGCAGGCGGCGGATCGCCTCGATCAGATCGGTCTTTTCGGCATCCAGCGCGGCTTGCCGCGCCTCGATTTCCGACAATTCATCCTCGGCGCGCAGATTGACCGCACCCAGACGTTCGCGATCCTCGCGCAGCCGCTCCAGCCGCGCTTCCATCTCGGCAATCGGCTGGGTGCTGATTGCGCCATCGGCCGCCAGTTGCGGGGCCAACCCCTCCGGTTCGATCTCGAGGCGCTCGACGATGGTCCGGCGTGCCTGTTGCAGCACCTCGCGGGCCGCTTCCAGCCGCGCTTCCAGCCGGGCGGCATTTTCGCGCGCCTGCGCCAGATCGGCCAGGGCCTCGCGGGCCTGCCGGTCGGCCACCGCCAGTGCGGTTTCGGCCTCGGCCATCTGGTCGGCTGCGGCACGGCGGCTGCTTTCCGCCGCCTCGATCTCGTTGGTCAGCCTGCGCCGTTGTTCCTGGAACAGATCGGGCGCCTCGGCCAGTTGCCGGCGTTCGATCACCGTCCCGTCGAGACGGGCCATGATTTCGGCTTTCTGGGTTTCGGAGCGGTTGATGCGCTCCGCCCAGGATTGCCGCTCATGGGCAATCGAGGCGCGGCGGCGACTGCGGAAGGCGGCTTCGCGCTCGAGCGAGGCCAGACTGGCCTGCGCCTCTGCCGCAAGCTGGCGGGCCTTATCGGCCTCCACAATCGCGTCTTTCAAAGCCTCGTCCACGGCCGGATCGGGTTCAACAGCCTGTTTTTGCTGCAAAAGCACCGCCAGCCGCTCCTCGGCCTCGCCAAGCTGGGCCGACAAACGGGCCACGGCTTCCCCGACGGTTGCCCGCTGGGTGGCCAGATCGGACAAGCGGCGTTGCAGGTTTCCCACCTTGCCGCGCCATTGTTCAGCGGCCTGCCTGTCCTGGCGCAAGGCGGCAAGAGCCGTCACCTCGGCCTGAACGGCGGTCTGCACGGCGGCCTGCGCGCTTTCAAACAGCTGTCGCAACCGTTGCGATTCGTTTCTGGCGGCTTGGGAGGCCAGCTCGACCGAGGCCAGCCGGTTCTTTTCGACCAGACGCAAGGCCGCCGCAGTCGGCGCGCCGGCTTCGCTTTGCAGCCCGTCCCACCGCCAGACATGGCCCAGCAGGCTGACCAGCCGTTGTCCGGTCTGTAGTCGCGGGAACAGGGCCTCGCCCTGCTCATGCGTGACCAACCCGATCTGTTGTAAACGGCGGTTCAAGGCCGGCGGTGCCTTGATCTGGCTGGCCAGCGATTCAACCCCCTCGGGCAAGGCCGGATCATCGGTTGCTTGCGAAACAAGCCGTTCGGACCAGCGGCGCGGCGCCTCGGCATCGAGCGATGCTTCCAGATCATCGCCCAGCACCGCGCCCAAAGCGGTTTCATAGCCTTCGGTTACCGCGATATCGGCCAGAATGGTCCTGAAACCGCCGGCATCACCACCGGCCAGCAATTTCGACAAGGTCCGCACTTCGGTGTCCAGCCTCTGCGCGGTCCTGTCGGCCTCTTCCAGCGGCTTGCGGGCATCCTGCTCGTTCTGGCGCATGGCCTGCAGCTGCTGACGGGCGGTTTCCGCCAGGGCCTCGCTGCCCTTTGCGGCCTCCTCGGCCTGTTCCAGCGCCTGGCTGGCTTGCACGAATTCGTCATCAAGCCCGGTCAGGGCCGAGACCTGCTGCTGTTCCTGGGTCTTGTGGGCCAGATCGGCCCTGATGCGCTGCTCACGGCCCTGTTCGTCAGCCACAGCCCGCTGGGCTGCAGCATAGCGGGCAGACAGATCAGCGACTTTGGCCCGCAAATCCTGCAAGGCCGTTTCCGTCCGGACCTTGGCCGCTTCACGCTCGCGCAGCACGTCGGTTGAATCCCGCGACAGGCTTTCGGCCGCCGCCGCCTCATTCACCAAAGCCTCGTCTTCAGTGGCCAGAAGGGACAAAGCCGTATCGGCATCGCTGCGCACGGTATCCTCGCGCTCGAGATCGCGGCGCAATTCTGTCTCGCGCCGCTCCAGCTCAACCGCACGCTGCTTGGCGCGCCGCTCCTCGCCCTCTAGCGCCTCACGAGCCAAAGTCAGGCGTTGCAAACCTGCCGCCGCCGCCACTTCCGCATCGCGCAGCGGACCCATGCCAGCCGCCAGCACCGCCTGATCCTTGGCTGTTGCTGCCTGCACCAGCGCATGGGTCTGGACCGTCGAAAGAGAGCCGGCATGGGTGCGCTCGGCCTCGGACAAAGCCTCTGCGGCGGCCTGCCAAGCCCGGAACAGCAGCAGGGATTCGATTTTACGGATATCTGACGCCACATTGCGGTAGCGGGCCGCCTGCCGCGATTGCCGTTTCAAGCCATCGATCTGCTCGTTGATCTGGTTGAGGACGTCATCGACGCGCCGGATATTGTCCTCGGCAGCCTTCAACCGCAATTCGGCCTCGTGACGGCGCGAATGGAGACCGGCAATGCCCGCCGCATCCTCCAGAATCCGTCGTCGGGCCTGCGGCTTTGCCGCAATGATCTCGCCGATCTGCCCCTGACGCACCATCGCATGCGAGCGCGCACCGGTGGCGGCATCGGCAAACAGCAGCTGGACATCCCTCGCGCGCACCTCGCGCGCATTGACGCGGTAATGCGACCCGGCTTCGCGTTCGATGCGCCGGCTGACTTCGATCTGGTCGAGATCGTTGAATGCCGCGGGCGCAGTGCGCGAGCGGTTGTCGAGATGCAGCGACACTTCCGCCATGTTGCGGCTGGGACGGTGACCGGACCCGGAAAAAATCACATCATCCATGCCCGAGGCGCGCAGGGATTTGTAGGAGCTTTCGCCCATCACCCAGCGCAGGGCCTCGACCAGATTGGATTTTCCGCAGCCATTAGGACCGACAACGCCGGTCAGTCCGGGTTCGATCAGGAATTCGGTCGGCTCGACGAAGGATTTGAAGCCGATAAGCTTGAGGCGCGTCAGTTTCATCGCGATCCCCTCACATCAGGAGAGCCGCAAATGAACCGATCACAACAACGCAACAATCGCCTTATCGAGTTCCTCAATCGTCATAGCCCCGCGATACATCTGGCCGTTGATAAAGAAAGTCGGTGTTGCATCGATCTGGAAATCCTTGCCGCCACGAGCACGCACCGCAATCACCGCGTCATAAATCGACTGGTTTTTCAAGCAGGCTTCAAAACTTTCCTGTGTGAAACCGGCCTGACGCATCAAAGTTTGCAGGGCTTCGGCGGGTTTGTCGGCATAGGCCCAGGTCTTTTGGGTACTGAACAGAAGATCGGTGATCGGGTAGAACCGCTCATTGCCATTGCAGCGCGACAGCATGAAACCGGCCACGGCCAGAGGATCGAGCGGGAATTCGCGCAAAATAAAACGAACCTTGCCGGTTTCGATGTATTTTTCCTTCAATTTAGGCCAGACATCGGCATGGAACGCCGCACAATGCGAGCAGGTCAGCGAGGCATATTCATAAATCGTGACCTTGGCATCCTCTTTGCCCATCACGACATCACCCAGCGGACCCGCAACGGCCAGTGCCTCGGCGCTGAATTTGGGTTCGGCTTTGGCATCGGTGCCCAGCACAAGCGTGGACAGGCCAAGGGCCAGAGCTGATTTTGAAAGGTCACGACGGCTTAACATGGGCTTCTCCTATCATTCAGGTCCATTTCATGAACCAGAGACCGCCCGAGAGCAAGCGGGATCAATGAGGGATCGTATGTTTTTCAAGGGATGTCCGACCATCAACAGCACTCAGCACTCGACAAAAGGCCAAAAGCAACCCTTCAAGACCGACCGGATGGAGCCTCTGTAACGCTCATTTCAGGCTGTTTTGTCGTTTTTGTGGGTATCGGACAAAATTCCCGCCCCGAGCCGGACCAGCGCATCGCGCAGGCCCTCGTCCTCGATCGTCCCGATCCGCTGGCTCGCCTGCTCGATCATCGCGGGATCGAGACTGCGGCGCGGTGCGGCATGAACCCGTTTGGGGACAGGCCCCTGTTTGATGACAATCTTGCCGATGCAGCGCCAGCCATAGCGGGCATTAACCCGCTCGATCAGCACCGGCAGCATATGCTGGATATCGAGGGCGAAAGCACTTTCAACCTTCAACACCAGCGTTGCGGCCTCTCCCCCCTGCCCGTCATCGGCATAGGTGCGGCGTCTGGGCCATTCGATTTTGACCGGACGCGAGAATTCTGCCAGCTTGTCTCCGATAATTTCCGGCCAGCCGGTGATAATATCGGTCGAGGCAAAGCCCTGCGCCGCCATGATCGGCTGCAAACAATTTTCCAGCAATTCGGCCAGCGGTTTGGGACCGGATTTGCTGTTTGTCTTGCCCGCGCTGGGTTTGATTGCCAAAGACGCACCAATCTTTTGCTGGAGAGTTGGCGAAACCAACCCTCAACGCTATTAATATTCCCATGATAAAGCCTTCCGCCTCGGACTCAAAGCCCAAACCTGCCTCCGCGCCCCATGCCGCCTTGTTGCTGGACTGGTATGATCAGGCCAGACGGGTGTTGCCATGGCGCGCTTTGCCGCATGAACAAGCCGATCCCTATCGCGTCTGGCTGTCGGAAGTGATGCTGCAGCAGACCACCGTGCAGGCGGTCAAACCCTATTTCGAGACCTTTCTACGGCTGTTTCCGACCGTTGAAAGCCTCGCCTCGGCCCCCACCGAACAGGTCATGAGCGCATGGGCGGGTCTAGGCTATTATTCGCGTGCCCGCAATCTGCATGCCTGCGCCAAACAGGTCAGCACGCAGTATCAGGGAGAATTTCCCAGAGATTATAACAGCTTGAAAGCCCTTCCCGGCATTGGCGACTATACTGCCAGCGCCATCATGGCGATCGCCTTTGACGAGCGCGCCGTGGTCGTGGATGGCAATGTCGAAAGGGTGATCACCCGCCTGTTCCGCATCGAACAACCGCTACCGCTGTCCAAGCCCGCCATCAAGCAGCGTGCCGAACAACTGACCCCGCATGAGCGCAGCGGCGATTATGCCCAGGCCATGATGGATCTGGGAGCCACCCTGTGTACGCCGCGCTCCCCCAGCTGTTTCTTGTGCCCGGTCCGCGGCCATTGCGCGGGAAACAAATCGGGCGACGAGGCGACTTTTCCACGAAAACTTCCGAAAAAGAGCCGGGAAACCCGTTATGGCGCGGCGTTTATGTGCCTAAGGGCCGATGGTGCGGTTCTGCTACGCACCCGCCCCGACAAGGGCCTACTCGGCGGCATGAGTGAAATTCCGACAACCCATTGGGATGCCGAGGCAACTGACCCGACCAAAGACACGGCCCATGCCCCTCTGGAACTGAATTGGCAGCAGGTTCTGCCGCCCGTCCGGCATGTGTTTACCCATTTTCCGCTGGTGCTGCGGGTCTATATTGCCCAAGCCCCGCTGGGCACAGAGGCACCCGAAGGCATGCGGTTTACGCCTCGCCAGGCTCTATCGGGCGAGGCTCTGCCCACTATCATGGTCAAAGCGATTGCGCTTGGTCTGGACAATCTCTGAGGCCCCCCTGCCCGGATAAAATGTCCGGACAAAGGGGTCTCTCGGTTGAGAACAAAAGCTTAGCGGTCCTGATCGAAGAAGTGATGCACCCCTTCGCGCATCCGCTGCATCCAGCCCAAGGGCGAACTGCCGCCCTCATGGGGCATCCAGCGCAGACGGTCGCGCTGCTTGTCATCCAGTTTGGCGTAGAGACTGTCGAAAGGCGGCCGCACCAGTTTCATCGCATCCACCGTGGCTTGGGCGGTTTTTTCTATCCGCGCCAGGTGGGCTACCGGCGTAAAATCACCCAATTCTGTTTTGCTTGGGCAGGCCGTTTTGAAAATCTGATCGGCTTTGGTGACAGCGGCCTTCAAGGCATCGAAATCAGCGCGCTGGTCGGGCTTTATCTGTACGGTCTTTTCAAAACGCTTGATAAAGCGGGGGGACAATTCACTTTGTTCATTGCAAAACATCATCAGCGGCATACCGCCGGCCATCATGCCCGATGGACCACGCTCGCCCATACGGTCCTGCCGTGGTGCACTATTATCTTCGGGGACAGTGACCTGTCCCTGAACGGGTGCAGGCTGAACCGGCATGGCCGGCGGCTGGGTCTGGGCTTGCGCCAGACCGACAGAGCCCAGCACGATCAAGGCGGCGATCCCCGCCCTGACTGAGGCAGGAGAAGATCCGGACGGACGAAACTGACGGGCACTGGACCGGGTAATGAGCGACATAAAATCTTTCCTCCTGCTGACTGGGTCACATCAGGCCTTTGCCTACCGAAAACCGGCTGGTTCGCCGGCGAAGCTGACGGATGTCCAAAGACCCGAGACAGGAGAAAGTTGCCAAAGCATTGCGGCCAGTTGAGGGCGCAATGATGGTGATTTGATCAGGCGGCTGCCATAATTTGCCGCATATCCCGACGCAATTCATCGATCAGCTGCAACCGGCCATCGCGCTCGACATGCCAGAATGTCCAGCCATTACAGGCCGGCAATCCTTGCGCCAGGGCGCCGATCTTGTGGATGGAGCCGATAATCTGCTCATAGGCCAGTGCGCCATCGGGTCGCACCATAGCCTGATAGCGGCGTTTGGAATCCCACAGGATATCGCCCGGCGTGATCAATCCCGCCTCGATCAAGCTGGCAAACGGCACGCGCGGCTCGGAACGGCGGGTCGGACCCAAAGCCACAACCGGATCGGCCAAAGGCTCGATCTGGGCAATCCGCTCGGCCGCAATTCTGGCATAATCGGGATCGCGTTCAATCCCGATAAAATGGCGGCCCAGCCGTTTGGCCACCGCGCCGGTGGTGCCGGTCCCGAAAAACGGATCCAGCACGATATCGCCGGAATTGGAGGACGCGAGCATCACCCGTGCCAGCAAGCCCTCGGGTTTTTGGGTCGGGTGTGCCTTGCGGCCTGCCCCGTCCTTCAACCGTTCGCCGCCCGTGCACAGAGGAATGAACCAGTCCGAACGCATCTGCACATCCTCATTGCCGGCCTTCAGGGCCTCGTAATGGAATGTGTAATTCTTGACCTGTTGCGAGCGCGAGGCCCAGATCAGTGTTTCATGCGCATTGGTGAAACGACGTCCGCGGAAATTCGGCATCGGATTGGCCTTGCGCCAGACAATATCATTGAGAACCCAGAAGCCGAGATCCTGCATCGCAACCCCGACCCGGAAAATATTGTGATAGGAGCCGATCACCCACAAGGTCGCCTCGGGCTTCATCACCCGCCGGCATTCCTTCAGCCAGGCGCGGGTGAAGGCATCATAATCGGCAAAACTGGCGAATTTATCCCAATCGTCATCAACCGCATCGACCAGAGTTTGATCGGGGCGCGACAAAGCGCCCTCCAGCTGCAGATTATAGGGCGGATCGGCAAAAACCAGATCGACACTGGCATCGGGCAGCTTTGCCAGCTCTGCCAGACAGTCCCCCAGACGGACCGTATCAAGTTCCAAATCCTGTTTTTCAAACGCCTCATGCGCTTTCAGGCTGGTTTTGAACGCCCTGATATTGGATTTGGCCTGTGCGCGCTGGGATTGGGTCATAAAGGGTCACCATCTGGAATTGATGACCCCACCATGGCGGGACAAGGTAAAGAGGAGCTAAAGATTGGCCGCCCCAACAGACTGCGGACAGGGAAATCGGCTGCGCAATTTCGATATGGTTAACAATCGGTTAGCCTTGCGGCTCGCGATTTTTGAGCGGCGCGAAGCTCATGCGGTGATCCGGGCTCGGTCCGTATTGCTCCAAAGCCGCCAGATGGACCGCAGTGCCGTAACCCGCATGGGACGCATATCCGTAACGCGGATCATGCTCTGACAACCGCTCCATCAACCGGTCGCGGGTGACTTTGGCGATGATGGAGGCCGCGGCAATCGACAGGCTTTTGCCATCCCCGCCGATCAAAGCCTCGCCTGTACAGGGCAGAGGCGGTACATCGCGGCCATCCACCAGCACATGATCGGGCGGGACAGCGAGCGCGTTGACGGCGCGCGTCATCGCCAGCAGGGTCGCCTGCCGGATATTGATGCGGTCGATGACAGCGGCAGGCACGCTGGCCACCGCCACATGGGCATGGCGCATGATCTCGAGATAAAGTGCATCGCGGCGGGCTGCCGACAGGGTTTTGGAATCATTGAGGCCTGACGGAAGATTGTCGGGATCAAGAATAACCGCCGCCGCCACGACAGGACCAGCCAGTGGGCCGCGGCCGACTTCGTCCACACCCGCGATCTGGTGGAGGCCAGCCGAGAGCAAAGTCTGCTCGCGCGCAAAATCAGGCGCGGATTTGACCGTTTTCGGTTTGGGTGCTCGGCTTTTCATAACACCGTTCTAGCACAGACCGACACAGGCCAAAAACCGATTAAAACAGCGATAACTGCCCCCCTTGCGGCACAGGGGCGACGAACAGGTCATTGCGCAATTTCGAGCGGTTTTTGTTGATCCCCGATCGCTGGCAGGCCAACTGGAAGCGTTTGGCGATCAATGCGGCATAGGCCCCCTCGCCAGTCTGGCGCACGCCCCAACGGGCGTCGTAATCTTTGCCGCCGCGCGTCGACTGGACCAGCGACAGGATATGGCGCAATTTTCCCGGATAATGCTCCAGCAACCATTCGCGGAACAGATCGCGCAACTCGTGCGGCAATCTCAGCAGGACATAGCCGGCCTCCTGCACCCCTGCCGTCTGCGAGCAATCGAGAATATCCTCGATTTCTGCATCGTTGAGCGCGGGAATGATCGGGGCCACCATCACCATGGTGGGCACGCCCGCCTCGGATAATTGCCGCAAGGCATCGAGCCGTTTGGCGGGTGTGGCGGCGCGCGGCTCCATCCGGCGGGCCAGCTGGGCATCCAGCGTGGTGACCGACAGCGCGACCTTGACCAAACCCTTGGCCGCCATCGGGGCCAGCAAATCCAGATCGCGCAAGACCAGTGCCGATTTGGTGACAATCCCGACCGGATGGTTGGCCTTGGCCAGCACTTCCAGCACCTCGCGCATGACACGGTGCTCGCGCTCGATCGGCTGATAGGGGTCGGTATTGGTACCGATTGCAATCATGCGCGGCTGATAACCAGGGGCCGAGAGCTCCCGCTCCAGCAACGCACCGGCCCCGTGCTTGGCAAACAGCCGTGTTTCGAAATCCAGCCCCGCCGACAGGCCCATATAGGCATGGGTGGGCCGCGCGAAACAATAGACACAGCCATGCTCGCAGCCCCGATAGGGATTGATCGAACGGTCGAAGGAAATATCGGGCGATTGGTTGCGGGTGATGATCACTTTGGGTTTTTCAACCGTCACAACCGTTTTGAAGGCCTCGAGACCCGACAGGCTGTCCCAGCCGTCATCCTCGATGACACGCGAGACCGGCTCCAGCCGGCCGCTTCCATTCGACAGGGCCCCGCGCCCGCGCCGCCGCTCAGCCACCACAACCGCTTTGGCAGGATGGTCACCCATGACCTCAGCGGACCCGTCATGGTCAAAGCTCGAAAAGCCCTGCGGGGGCAGGACGGGCGGGACAGGACGGCTTTTCGCGGACATTTTGATGGAGGGCATGGCTCACCTTATGGGATGTCGCGTAAAAGGAACATAAAGTGAACATGCAGGGAGTCGCGGCTGATTTCAAGCCATTATTTAGGCATGCCAAACGGCCCGAAATCGGCTAGGACAAAGCATGATCAGCCTTATCCTGCCTCTGACCCATGACGAACCGGCCTTGCTGGACACCCTGAGCGCCTGTGTGGCAGGCGTCGCCGAGGGGGTCATCCGCGATGCGGTCTTGGTCACGCCCGAACTGTCGGAAGCGATGGAACGGATGAGCGATGCCGCCGGATGCAAGGTGGTTGTGGCAGAAGGCCCGCGCAATGCCCTGATTTCGGCAGCAGGGCAAGTCGCGCGTTCGGATTGGTGGCTGGTCGTGACCCCCGGCATGATCCCGAGCGGTCCGTGGCTGTCCGATCTCAACGCCCATCTGGCCACTGCCGAGCCGACTGATATCGGTCTGACCCGATTAGCGGGGCGCGGCTCGCTGTGGCGGGTGGCGGAAGCGGGACTGCTGCCCGTTTTAGGCCGGCTGACCGGCAAGCCCGATCCGCGATTGGGCCTGTTGATCCATCGTTCGATGTGGGGTGACAACCACAGGCACAAGCCAAACCATCAGTGGGTCACTTTACCCACCCAATGGCATGACCGGCGCAAAGCAGTCTGATGAGAAAGCCGGCTTTTAGCGGGCTTTCTTTTTCGCGGCAGGCGTCGCCGTTGGCTCGCCGCCTTTGAGATTGACCGTGATCATCAATTCATCACCGTCTTTCGGCACCGAGAAATCCTTTTCAACCACGACGATCTGGCCCATCGAACCGCCTGCAGGAATGGTCACCGAGCCGCGTACCGTGCGCGAGGCCACAATCTTGGTGCCACGCTTCATAACAATCTGCACGGGTGTCGAATAGGTGCCAGCACTGCCCGCGGGACCGAGCAGGACACGGGCCTCGACGCCAACGGCAATCATCAGCTTGCCCTCGACGATGCGGCATTCACGCGCCACATTCACGATGGAAATCTGGTGGCGGACAGAGTCTGTGCCGACCCGAATCACGCTGTCATCCGCCGTGTAGATCGGAGCCGGACACTCGGGATCCTCCTCCTCGGGCGGCCGTGAAGGGGGAACAGAGCCGCCGTAAAGGATATTGCTGAAGGAGAAGCCCGAACTGCCGCTTCCACTCTCGCTGGTGGCCGGTTTAGAGGACGAGCCTCCCAAACCTAGGCTGTTACAGGCCGACAGGCCCAAGCCAAGCCCGACAACAAGAACCAGATTGCACAACTGGCGGCCAGAAAGTGGCAATCCGTGCAGCATTTGCGGTTTCAAAGCCTTCATCGAGAGCGTTCCCTTTGCTCGTCTTTGCCGGATTGGCAGTGTTAGTCCCCAGCCTGTCGATCCAATCCGATCCCTGACTGGTTTTACATCATGGGCGGCCCGGAAAGCCATGCCGATCATTTCGCTTCCGGGATCGCCTGCATGCCAGCATCAAATCCGTTCAAATTCAACGGAAAACCGACACCCTCACCATTCGGCAACATATCCCTGCCAGCCATATAGTAAGTAAAAATACCGATCTGTCCCGATTTGAACTGGGTAAACAGCATCTCGTCAAACGGCACATCGGCCAGACAGCCCATGCGGTCGCAACGGGTAAAATCGGCGCGGCCCAGATCGACCTTGTCGATTTTGAGGCCAAGACGGCGGATCAGGTTGACATTCAGCGGCGCCAGAACACGCAAAATAAACTTGCCGGTGTCCAGATGACGCAAAATCATCACAGTCAAAGTCAGATCGGGCCGCTTTTCATCGGCGAATGTCTGCAACAGTGCACAGCTTTCTTTGGGCGGCGCCATATTCACGGAGGAGGATGACAGGCTGGAGGAGGCCGAATAGGGCTCGCAACGCAGGCTCCAATCGCCGAAACTTCCGCGCAGGCCCATCCCTGATGCCGTCTGCGCCTGCACTTGACCGGTTCCGAACAGTCCGAAACCCGATCCGGAATAGCCCGGAAGACCGAGTGTCAGCAGTGCCGTCACGATCGCCAATATACATTGCCGAAGGATTGGCTTATAAAATGCCATGTCAGATGATCCGAAGCTGTGATTCAACGGGATCCTCCTGTTGAGGGGACCTCATTTCTTGGAAGTAGGTGGGAACACGCTCGAAAGCCGTTGTCAAGACAAGACAGGCCAATCCTTCTCTGCCTTGAGAAAATGCGTCCTGACCCTAAGTCTGACTTGACGGAACTGTTAATCGGCACATTTAGTAACATAAATGTGCATTTTCTATCGCATCTGCGTTGCGCTCGAGGTTTCTTTGTGGTTTTGACAGACTGGAATGAAACAAGTGTGTTGCGGATGCAAATCCGATGAGCTTGGGAGAATAAAGTATCATGATCCGTTTCTGGAACCGTTTGGCGCTGATCGCGCTCGGTCTCGTTTTGGCAGCGTCTGCCACTCTCGAGCCTGCATTGGCCGGTATTGGCGAGCCAAGCATGTGGCAGATGAACATGCAGCCGCCCGTGACCGAAGTGGCGCGCGACATCAATGATCTGCATGACATCCTGATCTGGGTGATCACCGCGATCTCGCTGTTCGTATTGGGTCTGCTGATCTATGTGATGGTGAAGTTCAACGAGAAGGCCAATCCTGTTCCTTCCAAACTCACCCACAACACGCTTCTGGAAGTCGCCTGGATCCTGATCCCCTGCTTGATTTTGGTGTATCTCGCGATCCCGTCTTTCAAGCTGCTGCGTTTGCAGATCGAACTGCCAAAGCCCGACATTACGGTGAAGGCGATCGGCCACCAGTGGTACTGGTCCTATGAATATGGCCAGGACCAGAATGGCGGTTTTGCTTTCGACAGCTACATGATGTCGCGCGAAGATGCCGTGAAGGCCAAGCAGCCTGCTCTGCTGGCTGTTGACAACGAACTGGTCCTGCCAGCCGGCAAAACCATTGTCGTGCAGGTTCTGGGCGCCGACGTGATCCACAACTTCGCGGTCTCCTCGTTCGGGATCCGCATGGATGCCGTGCCGGGCCGCATGAACCAGACCTGGTTCAAGACCGACAAGGAAGGCGTCTATTACGGCCAGTGCTCGCGCCTGTGCGGCCAGAACCATGCATTCATGCCGATCGCTGTTCGGATTGTCAGCCCCGAGAAATATGCCGAGTGGCTGGTTGAAGCGAAAAAGAAATTCGCCTCCAACGAGGACGGCCTGAAGCAGGTGGCCTCGCTGCCTGCCTCCAACCAATAAGACTTCGACATCATCCTTATCTGTAGTATCCGCACTCGATACTTTTGTTGAGACATCCCGAGAATATCGGGACACCTGAGTAAAGAGACGACCCCGGGACATATGACCATGGCACATGCAACCGATGCTCACGCTGATCACCACGCCCATCCAACCGGATGGCGCCGCTGGATGCTCTCCACCAACCATAAAGACATTGGCACGCTCTATCTGATATTCGCGCTGTTTGCGGGGATTATCGGTGGCGCATTGTCGATCCTGATGCGCCTTGAGCTTCAGGAGCCCGGCCTGCAATATTTCACCGATCCGCAAGCCTATAACGTCGTGGTGACCGGCCACGGACTGATCATGGTGTTCTTCGTCGTGATGCCTGCCGTGATCGGCGGCTTCGGCAACTGGTTCGTACCGCTGATGATCGGCGCGCCCGATATGGCCTTCCCGCGCATGAACAACATCTCGTTCTGGTTGCTGCCGGCCTCATTCACCCTCCTGCTGATGTCCCTGTTCGTCGAAGGCGCTCCCGGTTCCAACGGTTTCGGTGGCGGCTGGACAGTGTATCCGCCCCTCTCGACCTCGGGCCATCCCGGCCCTGCGCTCGATTTCGGTATTCTGTCGCTGCATCTGGCAGGCGCCTCCTCGATTTTGGGCGCGATCAACTTCATCACCACCATTCTGAACATGCGTGCACCCGGCATGACCATGCACAAAATGCCGCTGTTTGCCTGGTCGATGCTGGTCACCGCCTTCCTGCTGCTGCTGTCGCTGCCGGTTCTGGCCGGTGCGATCACCATGCTGCTGACCGACCGTAACTTCGGCACGTCCTTCTTCGATCCGGCCAATGGCGGCGATTTGCTGCTCTACCAGCACCTGTTCTGGTTCTTCGGCCACCCTGAAGTGTACATCATGATCCTGCCGGGCTTCGGCATCATCAGCCACATCGTCTCGACCTTCTCGAAAAAGCCGGTGTTCGGCTATCTCGGCATGGCCTATGCGATGGTCGGCATCGGTGCCGTCGGCTTCGTCGTGTGGGCGCATCACATGTATACCGCCGGTATGTCGCTCAACACCCAGCGTTACTTCGTGTTCGCCAC
>CANFLM010000059.1 GCA_947447895.1 Hyphomicrobiales bacterium | reverse complement strand
CCACGTGTTCAAGCCGTCGGGGGTAAACCAGTCGACGCGGAAATAGCCCGAGGCATTGTCGCTCTCGATCATCACCTCGCCGAGATCTTCGAGGCCGGTATCGGCCGGATGGGCGCGGTTGGCGACGCGTGCCGCGGTGATCCGCGCATCGGATGAATCGGTGAAATAGAGAAACTGGTCGAATTGATGAGAGCCGATATCGACCAGAATTCCGCCATAGGCCTGTTTGTCGAAAAACCATTGCGGCCGCAAATGGCGGTTGAGCCGGTGCGGGCCCAGACCTGCGGTGTGGACAACCTGTCCGATGGCGCCGGCTTTGACGAGTTCACCCGCCCGCGTCGTCGAGCGCACCTCGAAACGTTCAGTGAAATCGATCGAGAAAATCCGTCCGGTTTCCTTCTGGACCTTGCGCACCGCTTCGAGCTGTTCGAACGTGGTCAGGCCGGGTTTGTCGACCATGAAATCCTTGCCATGCCGCATCGCCTCGATGGCAAGATCAGCGCGCTCGTTGGGGATCGCCGCGCAGGTGATGAGATGGATACTCTCGTCCTCGAGCAATTGTGCCCGTTCCTTGACGCGCGGAATATGCGGAAACTTCTCCATGAAGCCCTGCAAAGGCATCGCCTCGTCGCGCGACCAGAAACCGACACATTCCGCACCAATGTCCAGCAGGCTGGTGACCTGGTCATAGATATGGCGGTGATCAAGCCCGATGGCGGCGAATTTCAAGACTGGTTGGCTCATCCTGGGTCCTTATGCGTTCAAACCGCCGGCAGCATGATGAACTGCAGCGGGTCTTCGATCGGTTGGAAAGAGAGAATTGCTTGTGCGCTTCCGGGCTTTTTGACAGCGCATATGGCGCAGTCTGGCCATGAACCGGCGTCGTCGTCTCCCCTCCCTTTTGCCGGTTGATCCGTCGTAATGGAACCGGCCTTTCAATTTGTGATGGTTTATGTAAACGTTTGCATTATGCTAGCATCGTTCCTGAATTTCGGGCAAGCATATTCTGTGTTTAAGGCGTGGTGAAAGCGCGTGATGAGACGAGAACGGGCCGGACCATGAACAAAACACCCCGATCCCCTGGTCACCATTCCCATGCGACGCTGGCTTCGGTTGCCAAGCGGGCGGGAGTATCGATTGCAACCGTCTCGCGGGTGGTCAATGGCGCGCCTGTCAAAATTGCGGCCACGACCGTGCTGGCGGTGCGCAAGGCGGTGGCGGATCTGGATTACCGCCCGCAAAGTGCCGGGCGGGCCCTGCGCAAGGGCACCACGCAGATCATTGCGGTGCTGGCGGCCAATCTGGGCAATCCCACCATGGCGGCCATTGCCTCGTCGATCGAACATGCGCTGCGGGGGAACGGCTATGTGATGCTGCTCTGCGATACGCATGAGCAGGCCGATATCCAGGATGAATATCTGCGCGAGATGGAAGCCTTGCGGGTGAGGGCGGTCATCATGGTGGTGGCGGTGCCAAGCCCCAAGCTGGATGAATTCCGGCAAGCGGGGATCCCGCTCGTGTTCGTCAACCGCCGCGATCCCGTGCGTTCAAGCTTTCCCTATGTCGGGATCGACAATGCCGCAGCGGGGCGTGATGTGGCCGATTATTGCCTGTCACAAGGCTGGCAGGATATTGCGGTCATCCATGCCTCGCTGGTCTACAGCGCGGGGCGGGAGCGCTTGCAGGGCTTTCTGGACCGCCTGCAACAATCAGGCAAAGGCTTGCACCCGGTCCGCCAATTCGGCAGCTCCGGCCTTGACCATTTGCGGATCGGCGAACAGGCGATGCAGCAGGTGCTGGCCCAGCCTGTGCGACCCGATGTGGTGGTGTGCCTGAGCGATCTGTTGGCCTATGGCGCCTATAAGCAGGCCAGCGGAACAGGGCTCGCCATTCCGCATGATATGACCCTGATCAGCTTCGATGACGGTCCGCTCAACCAATGGATCGCCCAATGGCTGAGTGCCGTGCGCATACCCTACGAACTGATCGGGGATGCCGTCATTTCGGTGCTGACATCCATGCTGGACAGCCCGAACGAGGCAAGCCTGCGCTTGAAGGAGCCGGTTGACAAGATCATTCCCCACCAACTCATCATCCGGGGATAGGCCTGCGCGTGCGATGTACGGGGCCAGACGGTCGGTGCGAGAGGACCCTTTGGGGTCACCCGTTTGCGCAACCTGCCGGGGCGGACAGTGTTGCAGGCTCGTCTCCGGCAACAGTTAAATACTGCTCCGTTTGAACAAGCAGGGCAGATCCCGAATCAGGGGGCTCCTGCCGCGTTAATGCACGTTGATGGCCAGCGCCTTGGCAAATGAGGCGATACCGTCTTCCTCGACGGCGCGCAGGGCTTCTTCCAAGGCGTCTTCCTCGGTGTCAAAGCCATCTTCCCAGATGGTCGAGCCGTCGTTGTGATCAAGAATTTCGAGTGTCCATTCATCCTCGTCCTCATCACGGAAGATGATGATTTCAATGGTAATTCCGTCCTCTGTCAGTGTCTGGCTGAGCGGAGACTGGATGATGCCGAATTGGGTCATGGGTGCCACACGAAAGATTGGGAAAGACCGGATCGGGAAACAAGAGATCACGAAAACCTCTCCGACCATAGCCCAAAAAAGAAAGAGCGCACATGACGTGCGCTCCGGACTCTTGTGAGCCTCTATGTTCCTCCCCAGACCTGAGCCTTAGCCCACTGTCAATGAGCTAACCTAACAGTGCGGAGCAGATATGCAAGCGCTGTTTGTCGGAAAATGGCAGGGATTTTCTCTGTTGCTTAAACTTTTTTCATATTTTGATTAAAATACAGGCAGAAAAGAGAGAATAATCCTTGATTATGTTGCGGCGCACAAATATTCTAGCTTCATTGGTGTTGAGGTTCCGACCTCCACTATGCCCTCCTTGGGCGTTTCCTCCCTAGACTTGGGCCGCCAGCAATGGCGGACTTTTTTTTGGCGGGTGGGTGCTCGCGTTAAGGCCGTTTCTTTGAATGTCAGGTCCGATAAGGAACGAACGGGTCTATTTTTTCAAAGCACAACCTTTTTGATTGCACCATTGAAAGTGTCCAGGATCTTCGAACCCGTCTGGTCAAGCGGGTTTGACCCTTGGCCCTCAACAGCCTGAAAGAAAGCCATTCGATCCCGGGCGGCTGGTTCGACAGGCCCAACAAGCTTGCTCAACGCGCCAGATGCAGCGATTGGGTCGGGTCGACATCGGGGATGGCGGCAATCAGGCGGCGGGCGTAATCGCTTTGCGGATGGTCGAATACCTGGTCGACCGGACCTTCCTCGATCACCCTGCCATGCAGCAGCAACAAGGCCCTGTCGCAGATATAGCGCACCACGCCGAGGTCATGCGAGATGAACAGATAGCTCAGTTTCAGACTGTCCTGCAGCTCGACCAGCAGGTTGAGGATTTGCGCCTGTACCGAGACATCGAGCGCGGAGGTCGGCTCGTCCAGAATCAGCATATCCGGTTTGACCGCCAAAGCGCGTGCGATGCCGATGCGCTGGCGTTGTCCGCCCGAGAATTCATGCGGATAGCGGTGCAGATGCCTGACGCCCAGCCCGACGCGCTCGAGCAGTTCAACCACCCGGTCCGTGCGCGCGCGGGCTGAGAGCTGCAAGCGGTCATGATGGATCAGCAGAGGCTCGCCGATAATGTCCTGCGCGCTCATGCGCGGATTGAGCGAGGCATAGGGATCCTGAAACACGATCTGGATCCGCGCGCGCATCTCGCGCATCTCGGATGGTTTCAAACGCGCAATATCGCGGCCTTCAAACAGCATTTCGCCATGGCTCGGCTGTTCCAGCCCGATCAGGCAGCGCGTCAGCGTGGTTTTTCCCGATCCCGATTCCCCGACAACACCGAAAGCCGAATTGGCGGCAATGGTGAAACTGACATCGTCCAGCGCGGTGACCGCGGGACTGCCGCGCCGTGCCGGATAGATCTTGCTCAGGCCCTTGACCTCCAACATCAGGCGGGGTCTCCCGCTTTGATGCAGGCCACGGCATGGGCGTGCCCCAGATCGGTTTCGGACGGCACGGCGTCGCGGCATCGCGCTTCGGCTATGGCGCAGCGTGGCGCAAAGCGGCAACCTGGATGCGGCAGATAGGGATCAGGCACACTGCCTCCCAGGCCTTGCAACGTGCCCTTGCGGGTTTTTTGGGTAGGCACCGCATTCAGCAAGGCTCTGGTGTAGGGATGGCTTGGCTGGTTGAAAACATCCGCCATTGTCCCACGCTCGATAATGCGTCCGGCATACATGACCGCCACATGGGTGCACAGCCGCGCCACCACGCCCAGATTATGGGTGATGAGCAAGACGGCGATATTGTCCTCGCGCACGATGTCGAACAGCAGTTGCAGGATCTGTGCCTGCACCGACACATCCAGCGCAGTGGTCGGTTCGTCGGCGATCAGCAGATCGGGGCGGCCGATCAGAGCCATGGCGATCAGCACACGCTGGCGCATGCCTCCCGAAAACTGGTGCGGATAATCATCCAGCCGGTTATGGGCATCCTGAATCCCGACGCGCTCCAGCATCGCAATGGCTCTGGCACGCGCTTCGCTCAAGGCGCTGCGGCTCCAGCGGTTGGCGCCCATGCTGTGCAGGGCGACATCGACCATCTGTTCGCCGATGCGGAACAGCGGGTTGAGATTGGTGGTCGGGTCCTGAAAAATCATGCCGATGCGACGGCCGCGCAAGGCGCGCATCGCGCCCTCTGAAAGGCCCAGAATATCCTGCCCGTCAAAACGGATCGCGCCTTGCCTGTAGCGGGCGGGCGGGGAGGCGACCAGTTTGGAGACCGACAGGCCGGTCAGGGATTTGCCGCAGCCGGTTTCACCCACCAACCCGCAGATCTGCCCGCGTTCGACCGAGAGATCGACGCCGTTCAGGATCTGCGCCTCGCCCTCGAAAGACGGGATGCTCAAATGCAGGTTCTCGATCGACAGCAGGGCCATGTCAGCGCCTCGCTTTCGGATCGAACAGGTCGCGCAGGCCGTCACCCAGCAGGTTGAAACCCAACACGGCAAAGAAAATGGCGAGCCCCGGAAAAATCGCGGTCCACCAGTAATCGGGCAGATAGCCGCGGGCGAGGGACAGCAGGGATCCCCATTCCGGTGTCGGCGGTTTCACGCCGATGCCGATAAAGCCCAGTGCCGCCACCGCCAATATCGCAAAGCCCATGTCCAGCGACATTTTGATGATGACCGGCGACATCACATTGGGCAGCACATGCCGGAACAGAATACGGCTGTCGGATGCCCCCAAAGCGCGGGCGGCCTGCACAAACAGGTCCTCCTTCTTGGCGATCACCTCGCCGCGCACCAAACGGGCGAAGCCCGGCCACCATGACATCGAAATCGCAAACACCATATTGTCCAGGCCCGCGCCAAGCGCCGCGGCAATCGCCATCGCCAGAATCAGCGAGGGCAGGGTCAGCATCAGGTCGGTCAGCCGCATCAGCACATCGTCGATCCAGCCGCCGGCATAGCCAGCCAATGCGCCGATCAGACCGCCGAGAATGGCTGCAATCATGACCACGCCAAATCCGGCGATCAGCGAGACGCGTGCTCCCGCCATCACCAGCGTAAACACATCCTGTCCCAACTCGTTGGTGCCGAACCAGTAGAGGGAGGAGGGCGGTTTGAACCGCGCCGCCGTATTGATGCCGCCGCTGATATGGTCGGGAAACGGTACGATCCACGAACCGCCAATCGCGATCACCAGCAGCACCAGCACGATGCACAATCCGGCAATCGACAGGCCGCTCTGGCGGAACCGGTAGAGGCTGCGCTGCCAGTTCTGCCAGCGGGAGGGAGGGGCGGCGACGGGCAGGCTCATTGGTAGCGCACCTTGGGACTGATGACCCCATAGAGCAGGTCGATCACCAGATTGACCAGCACGAAGATGAAGCCGATCGACAGGGTCACTCCCATCACCGGCATGAAATCCTGCGTTACGATAGCCTTGGTGGCATAAAGGCCGATCCCGGGCCAATCAAACACCGTCTCCACCAGCACAGACCCGCTCAACAGCCAGCCGATATAGAGACCGATCACCGTCAGGGTCGAAGAGAAGGCATTGCGCAGCACATATTTCAGAATGATCAGCGATTGCGACAGGCCCAGCGCGCGTTCGGTCAGCACATAATCCTGTTGCAACACATCCAGCGTCGACGCCCGCATCATGCGGGTAATGGTGGCCAAGGGCGACAGGCTCATCGCCAGCGCCGGCATCAGCAGATGCTCGCAACTGGTGGTGAAGGCCAGCCAGTCGCCGGCCAGCAGGCTGTCGATGGTCAGCATGCCCGTGACGGTGGGCGGCGGCAGATCGATGATCGGAAAGCGTCCGTTCAGCGGCAACCATGCCAGCGACATCGCAAAGACCAGCTGCAGAACAAGTGCGAGGAAAAAGCGCGGCATGGCAATCGAGGCCAGCGAGAGGATACGGGTCAGATAATCGGGCCAGCGATTGGCGGTGATGGCGGACAGCAGTCCGGCCGGAATTCCGATGAGGATGGCCAGAAGGATTGCCGCAAACACCAACTCGAGGGTGGCCGGCAGATAGATTTTCAGATCGGCGGCGACGGGCCGGCGCGTCAGGACCGATTGCCCCCAATCGCCCTGCAGCAGGCCGGTGGCATAGTGCCAATATTGTTGGGGCAGCGGGCGGTCCATCCCGAATTCGCGGGTCAGCGAGGCGATCTCTTCGGCGGTGGCTTGCGGGCCTGCCGCCAGTTTGACCGGATCACCCGGCAGGATATGCGAAATTGTAAAGACAAGCAGGGTCAGCCCGACAAAGACCGGAACAAGCAGAACAAGACGACGGAGAATGAATTTGATCATCTGCTGTGACTGGTCCGGCAACAGGGGCGCGGCAATCCGCGCCCCGTGCCTTGCGGCTTATTTGAGGGACAGCGGGAAGAATTCCACTGCATTGCTGGCCACAGGTGTGAAGATGAAGCCCTGCACGTCGCTGCGCAACGCCAGTTTGCGTTTTTCCAGCACGCCGAAAATATCGGGCGCATCCTCAACGATCTGCTTCTGCATCTCGAGATAGATGGCCTGACGCTTGGCCTGATCGGTTTCCGCGCGACCGGCCAGGATCAGGGCATCGACCTTGGGGCTCTTGTAGACGGGGTTCTGCCAGTTGCCGTTGCGCGAGGAATGGTAGGCGGCAAAGGCGATGTTGTCGGGATCGCCGTAATTGGCGGTCTGGTAGACGGGGAAGAAATCCGCCATCTTGTCGGGCGAGGCTGTCGAAGCCACCATATCGGGCCAGACCATCGGCTTGATGTCGAGCTCGATATTGAGCTTCTTCAGGCTGTCGAGCAGAACCAGCGCGATGCGGCGTTGCTGTTCAAGGCCAGACACATGCACCATGGTCAGTTTGATGCCGCCATTCGGCACTTTGGATTTGGCCAGGAAGTCCTTGGCCTTGTCCAGATCGGTGGTCGGTACGGCCAGCTTGGGATCATGCCCGAAAATGCCGTTGGGCAGCGGGCCAACCATCAACTGGGCATAACCTGCGGTATCCAGCATGGCCTGATAGTTGAAGGCATAGGAAATCGCCTTGCGCAGGTTGATGTCGGCCAGCGGACCGTGTTCGGTGTTGAGCTTGATCGAGAAGGTGCGGAATTCAGGCTCGATCACCGAAACCACGCCCGGCTTGTCTTTCAGCGCATCCATATCCTCGCTGGTCAGGTCCAGTGCCATATGGGCTTCGCCGCGCTGCACGGCCAGACGCTGGTTGGAGGTTTCGCGGATGATGCGCCAGATCGCGCCCGTCAGGTTGCCGCCACCGCTTTTCCAAGGGCTTGCGACCTTTTCCAGTTCGTAGAGATTGCCCGGCTCGGCCCGCTTGAGCATGAATGCACCGGAACCGGCAATGTTGGACTTCAGCCATGTCTGGCCGTCATCGCTGCCTTTGTTCTCTTCGACCAGTTTCGGATTGACGATAAACAGCCACGGCAGCACATGCGGGAAGGCGACAAAGGGTTTGGCCAGTTTGATCTTCACGGTCTTGGCATCGATCACGCTCACCGAGCTTTCATCGACAATGCCGGCAATCATCCAGGCATTGCCCTTTTTCAGACGGACCAGACGGTCAAACGAATATTTGACGGCTTCGGCCGTGACAGGCGAACCATCGTTGAATTTGGCCTTGGCATCGAGCTTGAACACATATTCCATGCCGTCGGGAGTGACCGTGAAGGACTCGGCCAGATTCGGCTTGACCTGGGGCGGATTGCCTTCGACGCGGACCAGCGGATCATAGAGATTGCGCAGCAGGGCCGAGGGCGAATAGCCGGTGGCTACATGCGGATCGAAATTCGGAACATCCTGGTTGCTCGCCACAACCAGAATTTTGCGCGGCGCGGTTTGCGCCTGCGCCTGCGGCACGACAGCCGTGCTGACGGCTCCCAACACCGTGGCCATGGCAACCCACCGCCACAAGGACTTGAACTGTTTCATGCTATACTCCTGCCTTCACCAGAGGGATTGTCAGTTGCCACTCCGAATGTGCCCCTTCACATTCGGGCTCTGAATGGGTCAGCTCTGCACGCCGTAATCGCGCAAGGCCGTATCCTTCGAGATCAGGCCATTGGCCAGATCATTGATCACCAATTCCGTCTTGCGTTGGCGAGGGTCGCCGAAACCGGCTCCGCCTGCAATGACAATTTCAACAATTTCGTCGGGATTGTTCAAGCTCACCAGATCGCCCGTGCCGCAATCATGCAGCAACCGGCCTTGCGGGTCGGTCACAATGCCGCGGGCTTCTCCCCCCGCATGGCCGCCGAACAGACCTTCTGTCGGGTTGCCCACCCCTTCGGGATAGACCGAAACGAGCGTGGTCTGCCGGTCGGCATCGAGCTTTCTGAAGCGGATACGCTGGCCTAGCCCGCCGCGCTGCTGGCCGGACCCGCCCGAATCCTCCAGATAGGTTTTCTCGATCACCAGCACCGGCACACGCGTCTCGAACAATTCGATCGAGGTATTGGCCGCCGAAGTCGGCCAGAGCAGGCCCGACTTGCCGTCATGCTGGGATGATGCGCCCTGTCCGCCACCGACAAACAAAAGGTCGCTATAGATCGTGCCGTCCGCGGTCTGGCCGTAAATATTGGCGGCCACCGGCAGGCCGGTAAAGGCCTGTACCTGATCGGACGCCGCATCGGCCAGAGCCCGGAAGATGTTGGGGGCGATATACCAGCCCGTGCGGGTCCGGATATTGACCGAGGCCGGACGCTTGGGATTGAGGATCGAGCCCTCGGGCGCCTTGACGGTGAACGGCCGGTAGCAACCGGCATTGCCGCGCACCGAAGGGGTCAGCATACATTTGAGCGGGTAGGTCGCATGCGCTGCCGTGTAGTTCAGTGTCGAGTTGAGGCCGCCGCGCGGCAGTTGCGGCGGGGCTCCGGCAAAATCGACTTCGATCTCGTCGCCTTTGACGGTTACCGCCACCGGATAGGTCAGCACCTCGCCCAGCGGATTGTTCTGGATGGTCGAATGGTAGACGCCATCGGGAATGGCGCGGATGGCCTGGCGCATCGCCTGTTCGGAACGGTCCTGCACCACATGCGCGAGGGCGCGCAAATCTTCCATGCCGTAATCGGCCATGAAGGACAACAGCCGTTCCGCACCCAGGCGGTTGGCGCCGACGAAGGAGTTCAGATCGCCGATCACCTGGTCACTGTTGCGGACATTCTCGGCCAGCAAGCGATAGAGTGATTCATTGGGCACGCCCGCCTCGAACAGCTTCATGGGCGGTATCTGGAAGCCTTCCTCGTAGATTTCGCGGGCCCTGAGGGAATCCTTGGTGCCGCCGATGTCGGACACATGCCCGACCGTGCCGAGCAGGCCGACCAGCTTGCCCTGTCTGAAGCATGGCGTGACCACCGCAATATCGAACAGATGGCCCGCACACAGCCACGGATCATTGGTGACCAGCACATCGCCTTCGCGCAGGGTTTCGGGCGGATAGCGCTCGAGCAGCGCTTTGACGGCAAGCGGCAGGGTCAGGTTGAACACCGGCATGGCACGCGGCGAATGGGCCAGCGTTTCTCCCGTCGCATCAAGCAATTCGCAGGCAAAATCCTGCGATTCGGAAATGACCAGCGAGAAGGCCGTGCGGCATACCGTCAGCCACATTTCCTCGACGACATTGACCAGACGGCTCCACATGATTTCGAGCGCGATCGGATCGCTTTCGATCACGCCGATGGCCTGGGCCATCGGCATATCGGCAGGGATCATGATCCTGGCCTGGTCTTGGGCGCCGATGCTGATGCGCAGATTGCCGACCTCGTCGATGCTGACCCGGTCACGCGGCGTGATGACCGTGGTGGCCTCGCGCTCCTCGATGATCGCCGGCCCTTCGAGGCTGGTGCCGGGTTTGAGGGCATAGCGGTCATAGACCGGCGTGGTGACAAAAGCGTGGTCGAAATAGGCCTCGCGCGTGCCTTTGAGCGCGGTGGTGCGGGTGTCGTCCTGCTCGGCCACCAGCGAGAGTTGCGGGGTCGGGCCGGAGCAGCGCACGCGGAAATTGATCGCCTCGATGCGGGCGTCTTCCGGCGGCTGGGTAAACCGGCGCGAATAGACCTCGATAAAGGCGTTTCGGATGGCTGTGATGCTGTCATCGCCCAGCACACCGGCGGGCAGGGGCACGGCAATATCGTGCATCTGTCCGACCAGCCGCATATCGGCACTGCGCTCGGTGATGATGCTGTCGGGTGCGATCCCGGCGTCGACCAGATTGCCGATGGCCTGGGCAGCCAGTCCGTTGAGGATCTCGTTGACCGCCGCGCTGTTCCAGCCTGTCTTGAATTCGACCGGCATCGAGCGGGCATTTTCAAAGCTTAGTGGCGCAGCCAGAAAGCCCAGTGCGGATGCTGCCCCCGAGGCTGGCGGAATGATGACTTCGCGCACACCCAATGCGGCTGCGACTTCGGCGACATGGGCCGGGCCCGCACCGCCGAAGCCGACCATGGCATAGCTGCGCGGATCCTTGCCCTTCTCGACCAGATAGACCCGGGCGGCCGAGGCCATGCTTTCGACCACGACCTTGTGGATCCCAGCCGCTGTCTCCTCGACCGACAGGCCGAGTTGCGAGCCGACCCGCTCCATTGCCGCACGGGCGGCCGGCAGATCAAGCGACATCCGGCCTCCGAGGAAGAAGCCGGGATCATAATAGCCCAGCAACAGATTGGCATCGGTGACGGTGGGTTGCAGGCCGCCCATGCCGTAACAGGCGGGCCCCGGATCGGAGCCCGCCGATTGCGGGCCGACGCGCAACAGGCCGACCTCGTCGATTGCCGCAATCGAGCCGCCACCCGCCCCGATCTCGATCATGTCGATCACCGGCGCCTTGATCGGCAGTCCCGACCCTTTCTTGAAACGGTGGATACGTCCGGCTTCCATCATCGGGGCGATTTCTGCCTGGCCGTCCTCGATCATGCAGGCCTTGGCGGTGGTGCCGCCCATATCGAAGGAAATGATGTCGCGTTTGCCTGCGCGCAAGCCGAACAGGGCGGTGGCAAGGCCGCCCCCCGCCGGACCCGATTCCAGCAGGCGGATCGGAAAGCGGCGCGCGGTCTCGAGCGAGGTCAGGCCGCCGGCCGAATGCATCAGCCGCAACGCCCCGCCAAAGCCGCGCTGGCGCAATTCACTTTCCAGCCGCGTCAGATAGCTGTCCATCAAAGGCTGGACATAGGCATTGGCGCAGGTGGTGGCGCAACGCTGGTATTCCCACAATTCGGCCACCACATCATGCGACAGCGACAAGGCCAGTTGCGGATAATGTTCTTGTGCCAGTTCCGCCACGCGCAATTCATGTGCGGGATTGGCATAGGAATGCAGAAAACACACTGCCACAGCCGAGACATTCTGTGCGGCAAGCTCGCCCAGTCTCGCCAGCACCTCGTCGTCTTTCAGGCCGGCAACAATCCTGCCATCGCGGTCCATCCGCTCGCTGACTTCCAGACGCAAGGCGCGCGGCACCATCGGCTCGGGAAAACCCAGAAACAGATCATAGATGTCGTAACGCTGCTCGGTGCCCATTTCGAGAATGTCACGAAAACCAAGGGTGGTGATCAGACCGACTTTTGCCCCGTCGCGCTCGATAATCGCATTGGTCACGAGTGTGGTGCCATGGATCATTTCGCTGACATCCGACAGGGCGATGCCGGCCATATCGACCAACTCCTGCAGGCCGATCAGCGCGGATTCAGAGGGGTCATGCGGCGAGGTCAGGCGCTTGTGCAGTGTCACTGCCCCCTGGGCATCGTCATAGAGAATGAAATCGGTAAAAGTCCCGCCAATATCGAAACCGATGCGCCAGCGGCCTATTTGCCCAATCGCTTGCGATCCTGCGGTTCGGTCGGATCCTGGTGTGCTCTGGCTCATATCGGTTATACTCCGGACTGGCTCTTTTTGGGGCGCGCCCTGTCGATCAGCGGCTGGCCATGATCATTGAACTGCCGCTGGAGACGGCTTGTCATCTCTTTCATTCTTGCAATGATATGCTCGCGTTCCTGCTGGGATATGGTCGCAGCCGGAAAGGCGATGCAGAGGCTGAGGGCCAGATTTTTGGCCGGATCGACAACCACGGTGGCAATGGCGCCCACGCCGTGGTTGGTTTCGTCATAGGCTTCGGAATGGCCCGACTGGCGCACCTGATTGATGCGCGTCATCAACTCGTCCAATGTCGCGGGGGCGCGTTCGGTCGGGGCCTCCACGCCTTTGTGGTAGAGGGCTTCGATGGCGCGGTCATCCATGCGCGACAGCAAAGCGCGGCCCGTGGCGCTCGCCGAGGCCTGCAAGCGTCTGCCAATGACTGTCGCGACCCTGAGCACCTGGCGACCCTCATGTCCGGTCAACCCGATGACATCCTGATGGTCGAGGGCTGACACATAGCCGGTATGTCCGGTCTCCTCGACCAGTTCGCTGACGGCGGCATCGGCGCGCGCCAGCAGGCTCATATCGACTTTGTTGATCTGCGCGAGATGGATCAGGAGTGGTGCTGGCCGGTATTTGCGCCCGACTTTCGAGACCTCGAGAAAGCCGGCATCGCGCATGGCGTTCAACAGGCGCGAGGTCGAACTTTTGGGGGCGCCACGCAGCGCCACAATGTCGGTCAACGTCAATTCCGGACGTTCGTCTGAAAAGCACCGCAAGACCTGCGACGCAGAATGAAGGATCGTCATCGCGCGCTCCTAAAATTCCATTTAATGGAACAAAGGTTTCATTAATCAAAAAGCTAACATAGAGAGTTGTGATCGACAAGCGGATCCGGTGATGGTTGTGCGCTTGTGGATCGGCCGTGTCAGAATGATCTTGTCCCTATGATGGACGCCTGCAACCTGCCACTATAGGCTAGGCAGGCATACAGTCAGGAATGGAGCAGGCAATGATGGGTAAGGTGCATGTGGTTGACCATCCGCTGATCCAGCACAAGCTGACCCTGATGCGCGCTGTATCGACCCCGACCCAGTCTTTCCGGCAATTGCTCAACGAAATCGGCATGATGCTGTGTTACGAGGTGACCCGTGATCTGCCGACCGAACTGGTCGAGGTCGAAACGCCGCTCGGTCTGACCATGCAACCGCATCTGTCGGGCAAAAAACTGGTCTTCGCACCGATCTTGCGGGCGGGTGTGGGTTTTCTTGACGGCATGCTGGAACTGGTGCCAGCCGCTCGCGTGGCGCATATCGGCCTCTACCGCGACCCAGCCACCTTGCAGGCTGTGGAATATTATTTCAAGGCGCCGAGCGATGTGGCTGAACGGCTGGTGATTGTGATGGATCCGATGCTGGCCACCGGCCATTCGGCGATTGCAGCGATAAGACGTCTGAAAGAGCGGGGTGTGCGCGAGATCCGCTTCGTCTGCCTGCTCGCCGCCCCCGAAGGACTTGTCTCATTCCACGCTGCCTTGCCCGAGGTGCCTGTCTGGACTGCGGCGATTGATGACCATTTGAACGATCACGGTTATATCGTGCCGGGGCTGGGCGATGCGGGCGACCGCATCTATGGCACCAGATAACAGCCGTCCGGCTGATCCGTGTTTTTGAAAGCGTGCGATGACCTCTCCGATGCCCGCCCCTGCGGTGCCACCGCCTGCATCCGTGATGATGGGCGGGCTGTTGATGGTGCTGGCCACTGTCTGCTTCGTCTGTCTGGATGCCACGCTGAAAGTGCTGGTGCGCAGCCATGACGTGCTGTTTCTGTCATGGGGCCGCTATCTGTTCCAGGTCCTTTATTTGCTGGTGTTGATCCCGTTTTTCGGCGGAGCATCGCTGTTGCGCACGCGGTTCCTGAAAGTGCATCTGTGGCGCGGGACTTTGATGCTGGGCTCGACGGTGTTCATCGTGCTGGGCCTTAAATTCATGCCGATGGCGCAAACCTATGCCATCACTTTCTCGACCCCGTTTCTTGCGGTCATCCTCTCAACCCTCTTTCTCAAAGAGACGGCATCAATGCAGCGTTGGGTCCTGATTGTGGTGGGTTTTGCCGGCGTGATGCTGGCGATCCAGCCGCAAGCACCCGATGCCGGACTGTTTCTGGTGTTTCCGTTGCTGATGGCGCTGTCGAGTGCCGGTTTCCAGGTCACCACGCGGGCCATCGGCGTGCGCGAGCATCCGTTCACCATGATGCTGTTCAGCGGCTGTGTCGCAGTAATCCTGACAGCCGTGCTGCTGCCCTGGACATGGAGCCCGCTAACTGGGACCGAATGGGGATTGCTCGCCGGTGGCAGCCTGTTCGGCACTCTGGCGCATCTGTTGATGACGCAGGCCTTGCGACTGGCACCGACATCCATCGTCTCGCCGATGAGCTATGCCCAGATCATTTCCGCGGGGCTGATCGGCTATTATGTGTTCGGTGAAGTGCCGACCACCGCGACGCTGGTCGGGGGTGCGGTTGTGGTGGCCAGCGGCATAGCCCTGTTGCGCACCAGACAGTAAGATCAGTCGGGGGGGCTGCCGCGGTCATGCGCCATCCAATGGAAGGCGCGCTCGACCGCGCAGAGCAGGCAAACAAGCATCATCAGAAACCCGAAGCGTTGCGGGCAACCAGATTGATCTCGCTGCGGTCCAGTCCCAGATCATGCAGATCGCGATCTGTGAGCAAGGACAATTCACTCACGGTCCGGCGATAGTTCCACCAGCGCGAGACGCGTTCGAACAAGGCAGTCAGCAGCAACATTGAAACGCTCCATCAGCAATAAGGGTTCACTCTTGAACAGGCCGTTGATAGCAATATATTGCGGCGCAATAATGACAAAAGAGTGAAAAATGCTTGATTTTGATGGTTTTCAAAATTTCGCAACAGGATTTCTCGATTATTCTTATAAAATTAATAAAAAAATAGGTCAATATGGCTTGCCTTTTGTGCGGTGCATCAATATAAGGAAAGAGTGATGTCGAGGTTCATTCCTCCATCATGCCCTCCTTGGGCGTTTCCTCCCTAGACTTGGGCCGCCAGCAATG
>CANFLM010000058.1 GCA_947447895.1 Hyphomicrobiales bacterium | reverse complement strand
ATGTCGGCCTGATGCAGGCGGTCAAACGGTTCGAGCCGGATAAAGGCTTCCGTCTGGCCACCTATGCGATGTGGTGGATCCGCGCCTCGATCCAGGAATATATCCTGCGCTCGTGGTCGCTGGTCAAAATGGGCACGACTGCCAGCCAGAAAAAGCTGTTTTTCAACCTGCGCAAGGCCAAAAGCCAGATTTCCGCGCTGGAAGAGGGTGATCTGAAACCCGACCATCTGTCCTCCATCGCCACCAAGCTCGGTGTCAGCGAGCAGGATGTGGTGGATATGAACCGCCGTCTGGGAGGCGACGCCTCGCTCAACGCGCCCTTGCGGATCGACGGCGAGGGTGAGGGCGAATGGCAGGACTGGCTGGTCGACGAGCGCGACAATCAGGAACACATTCTGGTCGAGGCCGAGGAGGCCAGCAACCGCCACGCCGCCTTGTATGACGCGATGGCCGTGCTGAATCCGCGCGAACGCCGGATTTTCGAAGCGCGCCGCCTGCTCGACACCCCCGAGACGCTGGAAGCGCTGTCGGAAGAATTCAACATCTCGCGCGAACGCGTCCGCCAGATCGAGGTGCGCGCCTTTGAAAAAGTGCAGGAAGCCGTCCGCAGCCTGATGATCCAGCGCGAAGCCCCCTCCACGCCCCTGCTGGCGGCGCATTGAGGGCATTGCCACGGAGGGGATGGCAAAGCCGGTTTAGCAAAAAAACCATGGATTGAGATGGCCGGATATGTTCCGGCCATCCGAGGCTTGACAGGTCAAAGGGCTTGCCCAATCAAAGGACTTTGCCCCATCCAAGGGCTTGCCCCACCAAAACCTTTGAACAATTCAGCACCAGCCATGGCGATGGTTTACTTCCAGACCTGGAACGCGTCGAGCAACACGCGATCGCCGACGAGCCCCTTTTCAACCATCATCCAGGCGCGGCGGCCTGTGGCGAAGCGCATGGGGATGACGATCCAGTTGCGGGTGCGCAGCAAATCACGGTTCTGCTCGACCTTGTCAGGCAGATTGTTGAGACCAACCAGAAACGCGTTATCCGTGACGGGAATTGGGAGGCCCATCAGGCTGGTTCCGCGCATCCCCTCCTCGGCCCGCATTTCGGGTATACCGATGTCACGCACACGGCCATTCGGGCCGTCATCGGGCGTCATAAAGGTCAGTTCGATCATATAACCCGTTTCGCGGTTGCGCTTGATCATCATGGTGGCCGCGCTCAAACTGCCTGTCAGCCCCTTGATGTCGGCCTTGATGGCCACATCGCCGGCTCCGGTCTGGTCACGGATGGTTTCAAGGACCCAAGTGACACGTCCGGCGATCGGTGCCGGCGCGGGCTGACCCTCGACGCTCTCTTCGAACAGCATCACACGCTGGCCTGCTGCGGCGACAGCCGTCCCGCCTTCCACAACCGGCCCGCCGGGTTGCGAGGATGCTACAACAGCCTCGCTGGGCAGGCGATCGGAGATCTTGCGACTGAAGTCACCTCTGGTGGGGGTCGAGCCCTGCTCGAAATCTGCAGGACGGTCCCGTAACACCCAGGCCGCGCCAGCCACAGCCGCAATAACCGAGACAAAGGCCAGGCCCATGACCAGACCACGGAACAGGCTGCGATCCCGCTTGCGCCGTTGCGCCAGACGGGGACGGCCATCATCGAGCAATTCGATCTCGCTGGCAGGCACTGGCTTGGGCGGCACAAGCAAAGGCAGTTCGCCCTGCGCGTCATCTGCCGCAGGCGCCGCATCATCGGAAAAGACAATGTCGGATGCAACGACTTCCGGCGCAGCCGTATTATCGCCTTCCTGATATTCGTGAACCTCGGCTGCAGGCAATAGCGGTCCGACGAAAAGATCGTCGGTAGCATCGGCAGAGAGGGCCGGTCGGGTGGCCTCATCAGCGGCCGGATTGGGCAGCAGCACGTGACTGTCGGCAAACAGACTGGGCTGCTCGTCCTCTGGCCGGTCTGCGGGAAGCTCGGGGGCAGCAGCAGGCGTCGCAGGACCTGGCAGCGGTGACTTCTTCTGCCAGAAATCCTGCGCCTTGTTCAACAGGCGCGACAAAGAATCGCCCGCGCTCTGGACAGCTGATGGCGGAACAACCGGGTCCTCGGTCACGGAAACCGGAGCTGCCCCGTCGACCTTATCCGCCAACTGTTGATCGGCTTCAACCTCCAACGTCCCTGCAGCACCGTCCAGCAAAGCAGACGGATCGGCATCAGGCCGCGGCGTTTCGTGGGCATTGCCCTCTTGAGCGGATGCCCCCTGATCGGCACCGGAAACAGGATCGGAGACTGCCTCCGGCGGATCGGAGGTGATAACAGGCTCCGGCAGGACAGGCGGCGGGCTGTCGGGTAATGGACTGTCCGCAATGGACGGATCCGGAATGGGTACATCGGGCTTGGGCGCATCGGCAATCGATGGCATCGCCCGTTTGCGTTCGACAACCTGCGGGGCCATCGGCGCGGAGGGGCGCGGGGTCGCGCGGATCACAGGTTCGGGGACGCGTTCGACGGTCACACGGGGAGTGACATGCGATTGCTGCCCGGAGCCGGGCGTGGCGTCCCCGTCGGTTGCCGAAGGATCAGCGGGCTCGATATCCCGCCTCAGCAGGTTTTGCGTCGTTGCGGCCCGCTCGGCGGCGGCTTTGGCCAGCAAGGCACTCAAACGGGCCGAAATATGCTTGCGGGTCTCGGTCTCGCCCGGCAGTTTCTGCGGCTTGATCGCCTCGAGCGACTGCATGTCGTGTTCGAGCCGCATCACCGCGGCTTCGAACAAGCTCAGCTCGCGTTTGATGGCATCGCTGTCCATCGGCGGCTCGATGGCCGTCAGCTGGTCGGACACCACGCTGCGCGCACGATCATAGACAATTTGCCGTTGCTCAGGCGTACTGTTGCCAAGACTGGCAATGGTGCGGGAGAGCAGCGGGAAATAATCAGCCATGCCTTGCTTTCGCTGTCATACTGTTATCGGTGCGGTATCAACCTGTCGGTGTTGCGGCCGCTCAATGCAACCGCAACGCCCATAGGATACAGCCGGAGGCTCAGGCTTCAAACGGATTTTGAACCAGGATCGTATCATCGCGTTCGGGGCTTGTTGACAGCACGGCCACCGGCGCGCCGATCAATTCCTCGATCCGCCGCACATATTTGATGGCTTGGGCTGGCAAATCAACCCATGAGCGCGCCCCTGCCGTGGTGCCGTCCCACCCGTCGATGGTTTCATAGATCGGCTCGACACGCGCCTGCGCATCCTGCGAGGCTGGCAGATGGTCGATTTCCACACCGTCGAGACGGTAGCGCACGCAAATCTTGATTTCCTTGAATGTATCAAGAATGTCGAGCTTGGTCAGGGCAATGCCGTGGATCCCCGAGGTCCGGACGGTCTGGCGTACCAGCACCGCGTCAAACCAGCCGCAACGCCGCTTGCGGCCCGTCACGGTGCCGAATTCACGGCCCCGCTCGCCGATTTTCTCGCCGATCTCGTTGTCCAGCTCGGTCGGGAAAGGACCGCCGCCGACGCGCGTGGTATAGGCCTTGGCAATGCCCAGCACATAGCCGACCTGCGACGGGCCCATGCCCGAACCGGTGGCGGCCTGTCCTGCCACCGTGTTCGACGACGTGACATAGGGATAGGTGCCGTGGTCAATGTCGAGCAAAGCACCCTGCGCGCCTTCAAACAGGATCCGCTTGCCGGCGCGGCGTTCCTCGTCCAGCAGCTTCCAGACCGTGTCCATATAGGGCAGGACGCGGTCGGCCACACTGGCGAGCTCTTCGACCAGATCGGCGGTCTTGAATTCGGCCAGACCGAACCCGCGGCGCAGCGCGTTGTGGTGCAGCAGCAGATTGTCGATTTTGGCCGGAAGCGCCTTCAGATCGGCCAGATCCATGAAGCGGATCGCCCGACGGCCGACTTTGTCCTCGTAAGCCGGACCGATGCCGCGCTTGGTGGTGCCGATGGCGCCCGAGGCGCCGCTTTCACGCAGGGCATCCAGTTCGCGATGCACAGAGAGGATCAGCGCGGCATTGTCGGCCACACGCAGATTGGCGCGGGTGATTTTGACCCCCTGCCCCTGCAAACGGTCGATTTCAGCCACAAGGGCATGCGGATCAAGCACCACGCCATTGCCGATGACGCCAAGTTTACCTTCGCGCACCACACCCGAAGGCAGCAGCGAGAGTTTATAGACGGCCCCGTCGATGACCAAAGTATGTCCGGCATTGTGTCCGCCCTGGAAACGAACGACCGTATCGGCCTGTTCCGACAACCAGTCGACGATTTTGCCTTTGCCTTCGTCGCCCCATTGGGCGCCGACAACGACAACATTGCCCATGCTCTCATCCTCCGCTCAGTGCTGCGCGCCATGACATCACAGGACGACCAGCCGCCAGCCAATAAAAAACCCCGCGCCATTCCGCAAGTCGGAAAGGGCCGGGGCTTGCGAAGGAGAGTTACCCGATCATGACGTTTTGGTAAAGCCTTTCACACATATTTCTGACAGGCCGGACCACGAAACAGCCCAGCATTTCGGAGCATATCCACGGTTTTATCCAAATTCCGGGCCGTTGCGTGGGTCACGCCCGCCCGCGCGCCGATTTGACCGGTTTGACCCGCGCATTGATAAAATTCCGGACTTCCGTCAACCGCGCATCGGTATCGAGCACCTGCTTGTCCAGACCGAATCGCCAAGCCAGATCCAACCGGTTCCGGTCCTCGTGCAGCGCATAGAGATCGGCAACATAGCGGGCATGCTCCTCTTCGGTGCGGAAGAAGCCCTCGTCATGCATGATCGGGCCGAGATTGCCGAGGATGGAGGCAAGTTCGGCCAGCGAGAATTCGGGATGGTACTGCACCCCCCAAAATATACCGCCCTCATGGCGGATTTCCGCTGCCTGGACCGGCGTGAGATCGTTGGACGCCAGGATGGTACAATCGGCCGGGAGAGAACAGACAATATCCAGATGCACCGCCGGCGCATCGAAGGCCACGGGACGCCCGGCCAGCAAAGGATGGTTTGCCCCGCTCCCATTGACGCGGATCGAGCGGGCAAAGCCGATTTCGCGCATCACCGGATTGCGGATGATGTCACCGCCCGCCGCCGCCGCGCCGATCTGCAGGCCCCAGCACGACCCGAACGCCGGAGTGCGTGAGCGATAGACCGCCCGCATCAGCTCTATCTGCTGTTCGATTTCCGGCCCGCCGTGATAGACATGCAACGCGGAACCGGTCAGCACAATCCCGTCATAGCCCTCAAGCCCAGCGGCATCGGGCATGTTGAAGCCCTCATCGGCGGGAAGGGCGATGTCGCACAATGCACCCGGCTCCACCGCAGCCAGCACGGCGGCATAGGATTGGGCCGGCGTCATGCCATAGGCCCGTTGGCGGTTGCCCCGCCCCGTTGCGTTATTGCCTTCAACCACCAGAAACCGCAACGCCATTGCCCGATCATCCTATTTGTTCCAGATCTGCCCGATTTTGGCGCAGACGGGCTATGATGTCACCACCATCACGGCATATAAAAAGCCCGCCGGAACAATCCGGCGGGCCCGATAGTCGCGTTCAACCCGCTCAGAACTTCAGCGCTTTGGCCTGCTTGACGCCCGGCAGAGCCTGGATGGCACTGAGCACACCGGCCGGCACTTCGCCGTCGACTTCGACCAGAGCAATGGCCGAACCGCCCTTGCCGTCGCGGCCCAGTGCGAAAGTCGCGATATTGACAGACGCCTCACCCAACAGTCCGGCAAAGCGACCGATAAAGCCCGGCTTGTCCTCATTGGTGACATAGATCATCGCAGGGCCGAATTCGGCATCGACCTTGATCCCCTTAATGGCGACGATGCGCGCCTTGCCATCATGGAACACCGTGCCGGAAATCGAGCGTTCCTGCTCTTCGGTCACGATGGTCAGGGTGATCAGCGATTCGAAATCGCTGTCATCGTCGGAGCGGGTGATCTCCTCGATGGCAATCCCGCGGTCCTTGGCGACAATCGGGGCCGAGACCACGTTGACGTCCTGCAACTGCGGACGCAACACACCGGCAATCGCAGCCGCTGTCAGCGCCTTGATCTTGAGCGAGGCCACTTCGCCTTCATAGGTGATGCGCACTTCCTTGATGCCGGTATCGGTCAACTGCCCGGCAAAGGAGCCGAGCTTTTCGGCCAGAGCAATGAACGGCTTCAGCTTGGGGGCTTCCTCGGCGGTGATCGAGGGGAAGTTGATGGCATTCGAAATCGCGCCGCGGGTCAGATAATCCGACATCTGCTCGGCCACCTGCAAGGCCACATTTTCCTGCGCTTCATTGGTGGATGCGCCCAAATGAGGCGTGCAGATGACGTTGGGATGGCCGAACAACGGATTTTCGGTCGCCGGCTCGGTAATGAACACATCGAACGCCGCACCCGCAATATGGCCGGAATCAAGACCGGCCCGCAAGGCCACCTCGTCGACCAGACCGCCACGTGCGCAATTGATGATGCGCACGCCCTTCTTGGTCTTGGCGAGGTTTTCAGCCGACAGGATGTTTTTGGTCTGCGCGGTCATCGGCGTATGCAGCGTGATGAAATCGGCACGCGCCAGCAGGTCTTCCAGCTCGACCTTCTCCACGCCCAGATCGATCGCCCGTTCCGGTGTCAGGAACGGATCGAAAGCGATCACCCGCATCCGCAACCCGATGGCGCGATCGGCGACAATCGAACCGATATTGCCGCAACCGATAATGCCGAGCACTTTACCGGTGATTTCCACACCCATGAAACGGTTCTTTTCCCATTTGCCAGCCTGGGTCGAGGCATCGGCGGCAGGAATTTCACGCGCAATCGCAAACATCATGGCAACCGCATGTTCGGCGGTGGTGATCGAATTGCCGAAGGGCGTATTCATCACAATCACGCCCTTGGCAGTGGCGGCTGGAATATCGACATTGTCAACGCCGATCCCTGCACGGCCCACCACTTTCAGATTGGTGGCATTGGCCAGAATTTTATCAGTGACTTTGGTGGCCGAACGAATGGCTAAACCATCATATTGGCCGATAATTTCAGCCAGTTTGTCTTTGTCCTTGCCCAGATTGGGCTGGAAATCGACTTCGACGCCACGCTCTTTGAAAATGGCAATGGCGGCAGGTGAGAGGGCATCGGAAATCAGAACGCGAGGAGCCATGATGATCATCCTATAGGTCAAAAGCGGTTTTTGCGCCTGGTTGGGCTCGACAAAAACCATCCATGGAAATGAAGGGAATGTTGTCACCCCCCGCACACCGCCCTGTACAAGGGCATCAGGCCGCGGGGAGGTGCTATGTCAATGCAACTCAAGCCGCAGGCAAAGCAGCCTTGGCTTCGGCCATCGCCCAGGCGATCCAGTGGGTCAGAGCTTCGACATCGGCTGTTTCAACCGTTGCACCACACCAGATCCGCAAGCCTGCAGGCGCATCACGATAGGCCCCGATATCAAGGGCCACACCCTCTTTTTCAAGCATCGAGGCCACCGACTTGGCAAAGCCAGCCTGCAGGTCCGCCGACAGGGCGGTGACCGCCGGATCGGTAAAGATCAGGCAGACGGAGGTGTTGGAGCGGGTCTTGGGATCTTGCGCCAGAAAATCGATACCGGGCTGGCGGGCAACAAAATCGCTGATCGCCTTGGTATTGGCATCCGCACGGGCGATCAGCCCGGACAGGTTGCCGATCGATTGCGCCCAGTGCAACGCATCCAGATAGTCTTCGACGCACAACATCGAAGGCGTATTGATGGTTTCACCCTGGAAAATACCCTCGATGATCTTGCCGCCTTTGGTCATGCGGAAAATCTTCGGCATCGGCCAGGCCGGCACATAGGATTCAAGCCGCTCGACCGCACGTGGCGACAGGATCAGCATACCGTGGGCCGCTTCGCCCCCCAGCACTTTCTGCCACGAGAATGTGACAACATCGAGCTTGGCCCAATCGAGATCCTGCGCAAAAGCGGCCGAGGTCGCATCGCAAATGGTCAGTCCCTGACGGTCGGCAGCAATCCATTCCCCGTCGGGGACGCGCACGCCGGAGGTGGTGCCGTTCCAGGTGAAGACCACATCATGGTCGAAATTCACGCTCGCCAGATCGGCGATATCGCCATAACCGGCCTTGATCACACGCGCATCTTTCAGCTTCAACTGCTTCACCGCATCGGTGACCCAGCCTTCGCCAAAGCTTTCCCAGGCGAGAAGATCGACAGGACGCGCGCCCAACAGGCTCCACATCGCCATTTCCACGGCCCCTGTATCGGAGGCAGGCACGATGCCGATGCGGTAATCGGCAGGCACGCCCAACACGGAGCGGGTCAGATCAATCGCTTCTTTGAGTTTGGCTTTGCCCACTTTCGCACGATGCGAACGGCCCAATGAGGCATCTTTGAGGGCTTGCAATGTCCAGCCTGGGCGCTTGGCGCAGGGGCCGGAAGAAAAAAGGTTATTGGCTGGCTTCTGGCCAGGTTTTGCATGTGTCATCTGTTTTTCTCCATCCTTACAGATGGGCGCCCCTCGTTGGGGAGGGATGTCCCGCTGACGGTGCTACGCCTGTTGTTGCAGCGCGTCAATCATTAAAAACAGCGACGGCTCACCTTGAACCACGACAAAAAGTCTTATGCCCCCTCCCGCCCGCCATCCGGACACCGGAACAATTTTTCTGGAATCCGATGCACAAGAAGGATTTGAACCGCCAAACCCCTCCCGCCCGTTCAGGCCGCGCTTTCGGTCACCGCGTCGCAAATCATATCGACGGTCTTTTCGACAAGGGCGGAATCATCGCCTTCCGCCATCACGCGGATCAGTGGTTCGGTGCCAGAGGCCCTCACCAGCACGCGACCACCCGTCTTGAGCTGGCTTTCGCCATCCCGTATCGCCTGTTTGACTTTCTCGGATGCCAGCGGATTGCCGCTTTTAAACCGGACATTCTTGAGCAATTGCGGCACCGGATCATAGGAATGGCAGACCTCGCTGACCAGTCTTTCGCTGCGCCGGACGGCTGACAGCACCTGCAAGGCCGAGACAAGCCCGTCACCGGTCGTGCCAAAATCGGAACAGACCACATGGCCCGATTGCTCGCCGCCCAGATTGTAGCCCTGCTCGCGCATCATTTCGAGCACATAGCGGTCACCCACCGCCGTGCGCTCCAGCGTCAGCCCTAGCCCCGCCAGATAGCGTTCCAGCCCCAGATTGGACATGACCGTGCTGACGATGCCGGGGCGCGAGAGACGGTTGTCATCCTGCCAATCCTTGGCAATGACCGCCAGCACCTGGTCGCCATCAACCACATGGCCCTTTTCATCGACGATCAGCACGCGGTCGGCATCGCCATCCAGCGCAATGCCGATATCGGCGCGGGTTTCGAGCACCTTCTGCACCAAGGCGGCAGGCGCGGTCGAGCCGACATCCCGATTGATGTTGAACCCGTCAGGATCGACGCCGATGGCAATCACTTCCGCACCCAATTCCCACAGGGCTTCGGGCGCAACCTTGTAGCCGGCGCCATTGGCGCAATCGATCACGATCCGCATCCCGTCCAAATCAAGGTTGCGCGGCAGACTGCGCTTGGCCGCCTCGATATAGCGGGCATGCACCGATTCAATGCGCTTGGCCCGCCCCAAAGCCTGGGAACCGGCCCGCTGGCTGGCCAGATCTCCATCGATCAGCAAGGCAATCTCGCGCTCCTCGTCATCCGACAGCTTGTAGCCATCGGGACCGAACAGCTTGATGCCATTGTCCTCGAAGGCATTATGGGAGGCGGAAATCATCACGCCCAGATCGGCGCGCATCGAACGGGTCAGCATCGCCACCGCCGGCGTCGGCATCGGGCCGAGCAGCATCACATCCATCCCGACCGAGGTAAAACCGGCCACCATCGCGTTTTCGATCATATAGCCGGACAGACGCGTATCCTTGCCGATGACCACCCGATGGCGATGCGCTCCGCGCGTAAAAACCAGCCCCGCGGCCTGACCGACCTTCAGCGCGAGTTCCGGCGTGATCACGATATTGGCCTTGCCACGAATACCGTCGGTTCCGAAATACGATTTTTTCATAGTGCCTACAAACTGTTGTTTTGACTGTTCTGCGCAATGACCCTGCCGTTCAGGCCTGATGATCCGTTGTGCGGGACACATAGTCCCAAACAGCCCACCTTTTACCTGCTCGATCCGGCCATCCCCCGACGCCCGACATGATCGCCATTGACACCTTCCCGACTATCATCTTGCCGCAAAAGCGTTAAAAAATATCCTCACTTTGTGTTGCAGCCTGTAACCGGAAACAAAAAGCCCTCCCGCAAGCGGAAGGGCTTTTGACTTTTGTCATAGACCAACTGTTGAGATCAGATGTTGAGATCAGCCTTGGGGCTGCGGCTCGAGGCCCGCATCGGGATTGTCGCGCGAGGACATGCCACGCCCTGCCGTCGGCACAACCGAAGACGAGCGGGTCGGCTTGTCATTGCCGCTATCACGGGTCGGAGGCTTGCCCTTGATCAGATCCTTGATCTCGTCGCCCGACAGGGTCTCGTATTCGAGCAGGCCCTGCGCCAAGGTTTCCAGATCATCGGCGTGATTTTTGAGGATCTTGGTGGCTTCCACATGCCCGGCTTCGACAAAGCGTCGCACTTCGGAATCGATCTTCTGGGCGGTGGCTTCCGACACATTCTGCTGGCGACCAACCGACATACCGAGGAAGACCTCGTCCTGGTTCTCGCCATAGGCCACATTGCCCAATTCTTCCGAGAAGCCCCAGCGCGTGACCATCATGCGGGCCAGACGTGTGGCCTGTTCAATGTCTGAGGCTGCCCCTGAAGTTACTTTTTCCGAGCCGAAGGTCAGCTCTTCCGCCACTCGACCACCCATCATGATGGCCAGACGCGAGGTCATCTGCTCGTAGCTCATCGACAATTTGTCGCGTTCGGGCAGTTGCATCACCATGCCCAATGCGCGGCCGCGCGGAATGATGGTGGCTTTGTGCACCGGATCGGTGGCAATCACATTGAGAGCGACAATCGCATGTCCGGCCTCGTGATAGGCGGTCAGACGCTTCTCGTCCTCGGTCATCACCAGCGTGCGGCGTTCCGCACCCATCATGACCTTGTCCTTGGCATCCTCGAATTCGACATTCATGACGATCCGCTTGCCACGGCGGGCTGCCAGCAAGGCGGCCTCGTTGACCAGATTCATCAAATCGGCCCCAGAGAAGCCCGGCGTTCCGCGTGCCACCGTCTTGAGGTCGACATCGGGAGCCAAAGGCACCTTGCGGGCATGCACGCGCAGGATTTTCTCGCGGCCGATCACATCGGGATTCGGCACCATGATCTGGCGGTCGAAGCGTCCCGGACGCAACAGAGCAGGATCGAGCACATCGGGACGGTTGGTGGCTGCAATCAGGATCACGCCCTCATTGGCCTCGAAACCGTCCATTTCGACCAGCAACTGGTTGAGGGTCTGCTCGCGCTCGTCATTGCCACCGCCGAGGCCCGCACCGCGATGGCGGCCGACCGCGTCGATTTCATCGATAAAGATGATGCAAGGCGCGTTTTTCTTGGCCTGTTCGAACATGTCGCGCACGCGGCTTGCACCGACACCGACAAACATTTCGACAAAATCGGAGCCCGAAATGGTGAAGAACGGCACATTGGCCTCGCCGGCAATCGCACGCGCCAACAGGGTCTTACCGGTGCCGGGAGGGCCAACCAGCAAGACACCGCGCGGAATACGACCGCCCAGACGCTGGAATTTCTGCGGATCACGCAGGAATTCGACGATTTCCTCGAGATCTTCCTTGGCCTCGTCGACGCCAGCCACATCCTCGAAGGTCACGCGGCCATGCGCCTCGGTCAGCAGCTTGGCCTTGGATTTGCCGAAGCCCATCGCCTTGCCATTGGCACCCTGCATCTGCTTGGACAGGAAAAACCAGGCCGCAATGAACAGGACCAGCGGCAACCAGTTGACCAGCAGCGCCACAAACCATGGCATGCCGTCGGTCAACGGCTTGGCCGAGAAATTGACACCCTTCTGGCTCAAACGGCTGACAAGGGTCGGGTCATTGGGGGCATAAGTCTGGAAGGCGCGGCCATCCGACAGGACGCCGTGGATATCAGAACCCGAAATCACCACACTGGATACGCGACCGGAGTCGACTTCCGACAGGAATTGGCCATAGCCCATATCCTGCGACGCAGTGCGCTGTGAAGGGTTCTGGAACAGCGTGACGAGCGCCAAAACCAGCAGGAAAATAATCGCCCAGAGGGCAAAATTGCGTACGTTCGGGTTCATGGGCCGATCGATCGCCTTTCTCGGACCATGCATGCGGACATCGCTGCCACTGGTCGGGTGGGGTTACAACCCTTATCTAGTTTTTCCAAAGCCGCTTGCCAAGGGGAGGCAGGGCAGCAAAGTTCCGATCTTCCGAAAAAAGAATGGAAATGTCAGGAAATTGTCATGTTTTTTTGTCATCATCAGTGACTATTCGGGATTGTTGCCGGAGAACAATCATGTTCAAGCCTTGTCTTGAGCCTGAATTGACCTGCCGCGCCGGCGCGATGGTTCCGGGATTATGCGCAACTCCCCCTTGCGCATACGCACCAGGCAGCCCGCCACAGAACTGTTCAGAGCGCCCCCCTCCAGCACAGATCCGTTCAACCGCCCCAACAGAACCTCGAACCGCTCCAGCCGCTGCGGCGCATCGGGAGCAAGCAGCGAGCAGGCCCGCATCACCAGCCTGATCCGGATATCTTCGGGGAGGGCAAAAAGGTTGCCGGACAGCACAACCAGCCCATTGCCGACAGTGGCCGTCTCTTGCCAGGCACTATCGGCCATATACTCCAGCGCATCCTGCGCCCGCGCCATACGCTGGGCCAGCCGGTTGAGCCGGACGGTATCCAGACCCGCTTCGGCCAGAAACGCCCCCGCCTTACGGAACCTTACCCGTGCGAACCGGTCATTGAGGTTGGAGGGATCGTCCACCCAAGGGATTGCTCTGGCTCGCGCCGTTGCAATCAGCCTGTGTTTGCCCACACCCAGAAGCGGACGGACCAGTGCGACCCCGTCGCGCTCGACACGTGCCTGCATTCCGGACAGACCATCGAGACCACTGCCCGCGCATAGCCGCATCAGCACCGTCTCGCTCTGGTCATCGCCGTGATGGGCCAATGCCAGTGTATCGGCACCGATGGCTTTGGCATGGCCGAGCAGCAGACGATAGCGGGCCTCGCGGGCTGCTGCCTGCACACCCGTCTCGGGCTTTTCGCCGTCCCATGTCAGGAGCGTTGCGGGGAGCAGGAGTGTCGCAGCCAGCGCGCAGACCCCTTCTGCCTCCTGCTTTGACGAGGCACGCAACGCGTGATCGACCACCGCAACCGACAATTTGGGCGCTTTCGTCCCGTACCGCTGCGCCCAATCCTGCAGCAGCACCATCAGCACTGTGGAATCGACCCCGCCCGAGACCGCGACCAGCACATGATGGCAGGCGAGCAAAGGCTCAAACAGGCTGTCGCAATCGCTCGGAGCGAGCGCAAGTACGCCATCGGTCTGAGCGGATGCCCCGTCGGTCTTCAACCACGCAGGATCCCGGCCACTCATCGGCATACGCTCCATAGACTCCCCCGGGATCGATCGGGGGTCAGCAGGTCAGCCGCTTGCTTTCCTGATCCACACTGGCCTTCAACTGGCGGTCGATCGCGGGATAGCGGCGGCCGACTTCCGCCAGGGTGGCGCAGGCCTGCGCCTTCTGGTTCATGCCCTTGAGCGACAGAGCCAGTTTATACAGCCCTTCGGGGGCCACTTTGGCTTTGGCATGGGTCTGATAGATTTTCAAAAACTGCTCGGCGGCTTCCGCATTCATGTTGCGGCGCAGGTAGCTTTCACCGAGCCAATAGGTCGCCTCAGGCACTTTGGCGTCTTTGGGATGGGCCTGCAAAAAGGCTTTGAAGCCTGACTCGGCCTCGGCATAGCGCTTCTGCTGGATTTTGGAATAGGCTTCGTCATAACTGCCGGTCGGCTTGGCGGGGGCAATCGAACCGGTATGACTGACAGGATTGCTAGCCGCCGCGGCTTGCCCCTGAGGTGCGCTCTGGGGCTGGAAAGGCACTACAGGCGGCGCACCACGCCCAGATTGCGTCAGATCAAGCGGGCCAGAACGGCCTGCGCCCTGCCCTGCTGCGGCCACCGAGTCGGTCGCAGGCTGGGTCGGATCATAGGCATCGCTCTTGCGCTGTCCGTTTCCTGCTTTGGCGGGAGCGGCCTTGCTGGACTGGCTTTCCTGAAAGCGGAATTCGACATCCTGCTGGAATTTGGCCAGCTGGTCCATCAGACGCTTGTTCTCGAACTGCAGCTGTTCGAGTTGACCGGACAATTGCCGCATCTGGCTTTCCATCCGCCCGATCCGCAACAAGGCTTCGGAGGCATCCTGCGCCTTGACAGGCCCGGCCATCGCGCCGGACAGCACCGCGCCTAATACCAGCATGGACGAGAAACGGGATAAACTGGCAATAATGCGCATTGTGGTGGCCTCTGGCTTCGGAATACGGACCTCGGGCCTACCGGCACAAGATCCGCCTCTTCTCAAACACTGCAACATGGCAAAAATAAGAGGCAACACCTGTCAGGATCACGATCCCTGAGATGCTGCCTCCTGTGTCTCTGTGCGGCCTCCGGCTGTTGCCACGGGCAGCAGCCGGACCGGTCCGCGCTTACTGGCCGTTGAGGACGGTCACACCGCGGCGGTTTTGTGACCAGCACGAAATATCATCGCAGACAGCAACGGGGCGTTCCTTGCCGAAGGATGTGTTCTTGATGCGCGAGGCAGAGACACCCTTGGAGGCCAGATAATCACGCACGGTCTGTGAACGGCGGGCGCCCAGCGCGAAATTGTATTCGCGGGTGCCGCGCTCGTCGGCATGGCCTTCGATGGTGATCGAATAGCGCGGATATTTGTTGAGCCATTGCGACTGCTTGTCGAGCGTGGCGGTAGCCGTCGAGGTCAGATCGGATGAATCGGTTTCAAAGAACACGCGATCGCCGACATTGACCACAAAATCCTGTGCGGAACCGGGGGTTCCGGCACCACCGGCACCAAAACCGCTATTGGCACCACCATTCAGCCCGTCTGCATCTGTCTTGTCGGACGAACAAGCAGCGAGCGTCAATGCGGCGCCAATGGCGACCGCGAAGCGGAACATCCGCAAGGCATCGAACGAATAAGACATCAGATAGCTCCCTCTCAAGCCACACAGTGCGGGCCTAACCAGTGGTTTCCACTGCCTGTTCACCCTTGGATCAAGGATTAAACCAACAGGGTTAAGAATGGGTTTCCATTCCTGCCCTGCCTGCAATGACCAAAATCAGACCCCTGCTTGCCACAGCTTGGGTTAACGAGGGATGAAGAGCGCAAGACAATCGCGCTCTTTCTTCATATTCGGCTTAAAAAACCGAACCGATTCAGTGATCGGTCTTGAGGGTCTTCAATTTCGAGAAGACAGATGCCGCGTCATATTCCTCTTCCGGCTCGTCGTGAGGGACGGGCTTGGAGGAGAAATCGCCGAACGGATCAAGCGGCGCCGAGCTTGTTGCTTCATGCGCCGTGGTCATTTCGGCTGGCAGCAGGGTCTGGCCACCATCGGCGGCAATCACCGGACGGTCCTTGGCGGCGCGGGCCACTTCAAAATCCAGATCGATCTGCGAGCACAGGCCCATGGTGACCGGATCAAGCGGCGACAGGGTCGCGGTGTTCCAGTGTGTGCGGTCCTTGATCTGGGCAATCGTGGTTTTGGTGGTGCCCACCAGACGCATGATCTGCGCGTCTTTCAACTCGGGATGGTTGCGCAGCAGCCACAGGATCGCGTTGGGACGGTCCTGGCGACGCGACAGCGGGGTATAGCGCGGGCCCTTGCGACGGCGCACTTCCGGCAGGCCGACATTGGAGACCGTCAGCTTCAACTGGTGGCCTGCATCGGCCTCGCCCAGGGCGATTTCCTCGCGGCTCAACTGGCCGGACGACACGGGGTCCATGCCCTTGATGCCGGCGGCGACTTCGCCATCGGCGATCCCTTTGACTT
>CANFLM010000057.1 GCA_947447895.1 Hyphomicrobiales bacterium | reverse complement strand
GTCAGCTGTTTCACACCGCGCACGATCCGTTCGAGCACAAGACCCTGGCCGTCGACCCGACCGGTCCATGTCCGCTCGGTATCCTCGGACAGGGTGTTGAGACGGACGGCAATCGCATCGGCCTGGCTTTGGGCCGTCGCAGGATCGGTAACCGGCTTCAACGCGCCGACGATGGCCGCCTGTTCCACCGTGGTGTGGTCGTAGCGTGAATGCAGGCCGGAAATCAGATTGCGGACCAGCCGCGCTTCTTCCAGCACCGAGCGCAGATCGAGACCGGCGCGTTCCTCGCCCGAGCCAAGACGCAACAGCGCCCCGTCGATGCCCTGTTCGATCAGGTAATCCTCGAGTGCGCGCTCGTCCTTCAGATATTGTTGCGCCTTGGAGCGCGAGACCTTGTAGAGCGGCGGCTGGGCGATGAACAAATGGCCGCGCTCGATCAATTCCGGCATCTGCCGGAAGAAGAAGGTCAACAACAGAGTGCGAATATGGCTGCCGTCGACGTCAGCATCGGTCATGATGATGATTTTGTGATAGCGCAGCTTGTCGGCATTGAACTCCTCTTTGCCGATCCCCGTGCCCAGCGCGGTGATCAGCGTGCCAATTTCCTGCGAGCCGAGCATCTTGTCGAAGCGCGCGCGCTCGACATTGAGGATTTTACCGCGCAAGGGCAGAACTGCCTGATATTCGCGGTTGCGGCCCTGTTTGGCCGAACCACCGGCGGAGTCACCTTCGACCAGAAACAGTTCGGCCTTGGAGGGATCGCGCTCCTGGCAGTCGGCCAGTTTGCCCGGCAACGAGGCGATATCGAGCGCCCCCTTGCGGCGGGTCAGTTCGCGGGCGCGGCGGGCCGCTTCACGCGCGGCGGCCGCTTCCACCACCTTGCCGACCACGGCCTTGGCCTCGGCGGGATGCTCTTCCAGCCAAGTCTGCAAGGCATCGCCCAGCAGGTTTTCGACCACCGGACGCACTTCGGACGAGACCAGCTTGTCCTTGGTCTGCGAGGAGAATTTCGGATCGGGCACTTTGACCGACAGGACGGCAGTCAGGCCTTCGCGGCAATCATCGCCGGTCAGCGTGACCTTTTCCTTTTTGGTGATGCCCGAGCTTTCGGCATAGCCGGTGATGTGGCGGGTCATGGCCGCGCGGAAACCGGCCAGATGGGTGCCGCCGTCACGCTGGGGAATGTTGTTGGTAAAGCAGAGGACCTGCTCGTGATAGCTATCGTTCCACCACAGGGCGGCTTCAACCATGATGCCGTCACGTTCGGATTTGACCATCACGGGAGCCGGCACCAGCGGCGCTTTGGCCCGGTCGAGATAGCGTACAAAGGCTTCTAGCCCGCCATCATAATACAGATCGACCATCTTGGTCTCGGCATGGCGGTTATCGGTAAAGATGATGTGCACGCCGGAATTGAGGAAGGCCAGTTCGCGCAGACGGTGTTCGAGCGTCTGGTAATCGAATTCGACCATGGTGAAGGTTTCGGTCGAAGGCAGGAAGCTGACCTCGGTGCCACGGCGGTCATTGCCGGGGCCGACCACTTCGAGCGGAGCCACCGATTCCCCGTGGCGGAACATCATTGCGTGTTCCTTGCCGTCGCGCCAGATGCGCAATTTGAGCCATTGCGACAGGGCGTTGACAACCGACACGCCCACGCCGTGCAGACCGCCCGACACTTTATAGGAATTCTGGTCGAACTTGCCGCCGGCATGCAGCTGCGTCATGATCACTTCGGCGGCCGAAATGCCCTCTTCGGTGTGGATATCGGTCGGAATACCGCGCCCGTTATCGGTCACCGTGCAGGAGCCGTCGGCATTCAGCGTCACGGTTACTTCCGTCGCATGTCCGGCCAGGGCCTCGTCGATGGCATTATCCACCACTTCATAGACCATGTGGTGCAAGCCCGAGCCGTCATCGGTATCGCCGATATACATGCCGGGGCGCTTGCGGACAGCGTCAAGCCCCTTCAAAACCTTGATGGAATCGGCGCCATAGGCAGTTTCAGCTTCGGCGCGTTGTTCAGCATCAGTCATGATCGGTAAAGGCCTTTGATTGGTCTGCCGGACGGCAGGCAGAAGATATTGATTCGTCTTGCATTTATAGCCCAAACCGCGCCAATTTTCACGCGCTAAACGCACGCCTTCCGCCTCCCGACGGCATGGGCCGGCCAACAGCCGGAAAAAGCCGGATTTATGAGGGGAAATAAGGCGCGACGACGCCCGGCGTCACCACAAAAACCTGTGCACTGGCCGGCATATCGGCAAAGGCCAAAGGATCGGCCCCCGTCATGAACACCTGCACGCCCATCCTGTCGAGCCGTTCGAACAAAGCCGCCCGGCGGCGCGGATCGAGATGGGCCGCCACCTCGTCCAGCAGGACCAGCGGCGCAACCCCGCCCATACTGGCCAGCAATTGCGCATGGGCCAGCACCAGCCCGACCAGCAGGGCCTTCTGCTCGCCGGTCGACGCCCGCGAGGCCGCAATGTTTTTGGGGCCGTGATGGACCACCAGATCGGACGCCTGCGGACCGATCAGCGTGCGCCCGGCCGCCCGATCCCGCCAGCGGCTCTCCCTGAGCCAGTCGCGATAGGTATCCTCGACATCAATGGCCGCAGCGGTGGCAAGTTCGGATTCAATCGGTCCTTCCAGTGCGATATGCGCCCAGGGAAAGGCCGAAGCCTCGTCCTTGGTGGAGGCAATCAGCGCAGCCAGTCGGGCCACCGTCTCACGCCGGGCTGCAGCTACGGCGACACCGGTTTCCGCCACCTCGCGTTCGACCGCTTCGAGCCAGGCCTCGTCGGGACGCTCCTCTTCCAACAGGCGGTTGCGGGACCGCAGGGCCCGCTCGAGCGCATTGACCCGCGCACCGTGATCGGGATCGACCGCCAGCACCAGCCGGTCGAGAAACCGCCGCCTGTCACCTGCCGACCCTGCAAACAATCCGTCAAAGGCCGGCGTCAGCCACACCAACCGCACATGATCGGCAAAGGCCGAGGCCGAGGACACAACCGCTCCGTCGATCCGGCAGCGGCGCGCGCCGATCTGGCCGGGCATGACGGGGTCGATGCCCGTCCCCAGCCGCCGCTCATCGCCTTCCTCATCCGTGAGTGTCAGCGACAGAGCGAAACCGCCCGCACCGTCCTGGGCGACCATTTCGCTCAGATCGACACGGCGCAACCCGCGCCCGGGAGTAAACAGGGAAATGGCTTCCAGCAGATTGGTTTTGCCCGCGCCATTCTCGCCGACAAAGGCAACAAGCCGGCCGCTCACGGCCAGATCAAGCGTCCGATAGGAACGGAAGTCACTCAGCATCAGGCGCCGAACCATCGGTAGGCGACGAGAAGCCGGGCCAAGCATGCAGCGTTCCTTTAAGGCAGAGCGAGCGGGGGAAGGCCTCCCGCGCTGCTTCTGTCACAGAATGGTCTGATGGGGTCCGAGCGGGTCAGACCCGCATCGGCATCAGCACATACAGCGCATTCGAGCCGTCACGATCCTGGATCACGGTTGGCGAACCGGAGTCCGAGAGCTTGAAAAAGGCGGTGTCGCTGTCGAGCTGGTTGGTAATATCGAGAAGATAACGGGCATTGAAGCCGATTTCGAGCGGAGTGGAGTCATAGTCCACCTCGACCTCTTCGGTCGCCGACCCTGAATCGGGATTGGTGACCGAGAGGGTCAACTTGCGGTCGGCCACGCTCAGTTTGACCGCGCGGCCACGCTCTGACGAGATGGTCGAGACGCGGTCGACCGCTGCCGCAAATTCGGCCTTGTCGGTGACCAGGACCTTGTCGTTTCCGGCCGGGATCACCCGCTGGTAATCGGGGAATGTGCCGTCGATCAGCTTGGAGGTCAGTACCACGGTGCCGAAGGTCATGCGGATTTTGCTGGCCGACAGCTCGATCTTGACCTCTTCACCGGCAATTTCCACCAGCTTGATGATCTCGTTGACCGCCTTGCGCGGAATGATGATACCGGGCATGCCGGCCGAGCCTTGCGGCGCAGGAGTTTCGACCCGTGCCAGACGGTGACCGTCGGTGGCCACCGCACGCAACAGGGTCTGGCCCTCGATATCGATCGTGTGCAGGAAAATACCGTTGAGGTAATAGCGGGTTTCCTCGGTGGAAATGGCAAACTGGGTCTTTTCGATCAGACGGTGCAATTGGGCCGAACCGACAGAGAACGTATGGCTCATATCGCCTGCCGCCAGATCGGGGAAATCGGTATCCGGGAGGGTCTGCAGCGTGAACCGCGAGCGTCCCGAACGGATCACCATCTGGCCGCTATCGCCGGAAGTTTCCAAAGAGACCTGCGCGCCATCGGGCAATTTGCGGATGATGTCGTGCAGCATATGGGCAGCCACCGTGGTGCCACCGGCTTCCTCGATATCGGCACCAAGCATTTCGGTGACTTCGAGATCAAGATCGGTCGCGCGCAGATGCAGCGATCCGTTTTCGGCACGCAGCAAGGCATTGGAGAGAATCGGGATCGTGGTCCGACGTTCGACGACACGATGCACATGGCCTAGCGACTTCAACAATGCCGCACGTTCGACTGTGACCTTCATGGCTTCGTTTGCTCTTCTATCTGTGGCAGCGCGCCAAATTCAGCGGGAGGCAGGGAACAGGGCAGAACCATTCCCGACCAATGGGGGCGCACTTTCGCAAGACTACCCCTCAAGATCAAGCCAAAGGCAGGCTTTAGGCGGTCGCAAGCCGGATGATCCACAGCGAAAATGCCGGATGGAGGATTTTATGGGGATTGGGCGCCATCAACATGCTCCACGGGCTGCCCCCTAAAGGATCAGCCCGAAGCACGGCTCAAGAGCGGAGCGAGACAATCAGTCCTGCAACATCCGCTTGAGCAATTCGACATCATCCTTCAGGCCGAGATCGGCACCGACAGCGGCCTCGATCTTGCGCACGGCATGCAGGACGGTCGTATGGTCACGCCCGCCGAACCGGCGGCCGATTTCGGGCAAGGAGCGCAGGGTCAGGATCTTGGACAGATACATCGCCACCTGTCGCGGCTTCACCACACCGGCCGAGCGGCGCGATGACAGGATATCGGCGCGGCTGACATTGTAATGGGTGGCCACCAGTTTCTGGATATCCTCGATCTTGACCTTGCGCGGCTCGCGCGCCCGCACCAGATCGCGGATGGCCAGATCGGCGGCCTCGATCGACAACACGCCACCGGTCAGGGTCGAATGGGCCAGCAAGCGGTTGACCGCCCCGTCGAGATCGCGGCCATTGGTGGTGATGACATGGGCGACATGGGCCACCACTTCCGAGCTCACCATGAAATTGGGATGGTGCAATTTGGCTGCGGCAATCCGCGTATCGATGATCTTGACACGCAGGGCCTCGTCGAGGGCGCCCATTTCGACCACCAGGCCGCCCGCCAGACGCGAACGCACGCGCTCGTCGAGGCTTTCCAGATCGGATGGTGGACGATCGGCCGCCACAACCACCTGACGGCCGGCATCGATCAGGGCATTCAGCGTATGGCAGAACTCCTGCTGGATCGATTTACCCTGCAGAAACTGCACATCGTCGATGATCAGGACATCGATACCGCGCAAACGCTCCTTGAAGGCCAGAGCCGTCTGGGCTTTCAGGGCGGTGACGAAATCATACATGAAACGGTCGGCTGTCAGATAGATCATCCGGCAACCTGATGCGATGACCTCGTGGCCGATCGCATGGAGGAGATGGGTTTTGCCAAGACCAACAGAGGAGTGGACATAGAGCGGATTGTACAAAGGCGGCGCACCGCGTTCGATCCGTGCCACACGTTCGGCGGCCGCATGGGCCAGGGCATTGGAGCGGCCGACCAGAAAGCTCGAAAATGCCAGACGGCGATCAAGCGGCGAACCGGACAGGCCATCGGCCTCGGTCGGTTGGGTCCGCTCTTCCATCCGCTCCTGGGCAGCGCGTTCGACAGTCGGACGGGAGGACGCAGACAAAGGAGCCTCTTGGGACATGTTTGCCCGTGGCAGGGCCCGATGCAGGGCATTGCGCACAGTCAGGGAAATTTCGGTGACACCGGACAATTCTTCGGAAACCAGCGTGCGCACGCGGTCAATGTAATGGGACTGGATCCAGCTTTTCAGAAAGCGGGTCGGAACCGACAGATGGGCCACACCATCGGCGCGCTCCAGCAATTCAAGACGGCCGAACCAGCTTGAAAACACGTCTTCACCCAATTCGGCGCGCAGACGGCGGCGCACACGATCCCAGGCTTCGGCAGCAGATCCAGCACCATCCACAACAGTCACGGATGTGCCGGCTTCTGTATCAAGCCTCTTCAGGTCGTTTGGCGATCGGGAAGAATTCAACATCAGGTGTCTCTCAACAGGCTATGCGTACTTGTCAAACAATAGTTAGCTCAGCCAATCAGTCCGGACACAAAAATTGTCCGGAACGGCTGAACAAAGGCCAGATCAGCAGGTGCCATCCGGTAACAAGGCGCAAGCGCAGTCGGAAACAACAATCAACAAACAATGAGAACCATTCATAACGAACCCCCAAATCAAAATTCACAGACCGACCTGCCGGACAACACTGTCCGAAGCGCCAGTATTTTGCAGCGGACCATCGTGAGACAGTTCGACCACGTTCTTTTCTTGTGCCTGCATTTCAGGCCGCAGACTTTGACACCAACCACAGCGCGGCTTGGTGCGTTCGATCAGTTTCAGGCAACACGAAACTGTTGCGTAAAACGCATTCACACGCTTAACCATCACTGTGGAACTCCAGAGCACTTGCTCTCGAGTGATCAGACATTTGCATGTCCGGACGGCCCTGTGCAACGTGCATAAAGCGCAAGCCGGGTGTTGTATGGCTAAAAACGCGGCATTTTCCAGCTGGCGTTTTTGGCTTCCCGAAGCAAGTCTCTGTGAATGTTAACTATTTCTTAATGCTGCCGGATGGATCAAAAAAAGATTCTTTTTTTTCGATTCCGCACTTGACCATGCCCGATCAAGGCTACGGGATTAAGCCGGGATCTTCTTATAGATTAACCTTATGATATTGTTGATGTTTTTATGCGCGGATAGTGAGACCTCCCCATGTGGTTTTGCTCCAACATTACAATTTTATGTCAAGCCCCAACTGCGTCTAAAAGACGAAAAAAAATGCAAAAAATTTCAATAAAAAAAGCCCGAAAAACTTTCGGGCTTTCAAACATGTCCATTCATTCAACCGGCACTAGACAAAGAACAAGCTGCAGCCATTTCTGGTTGCAGCTTCGGGTCGCCTCATACCGAAGATCGGTTGATTACGCGGTCAGAGCCTTCACAGCCTTGGTCAGGCGGGAGACTTTGCGCGAAGCGGTGTTGCGATGAACGACACCCTTCTGGGCCGCGCGGATCAGCGCTGGCTGGGCATCGGCCAGAGCGGCACTTGCTGCTGCGGCGTCGCCGGTGCGCAAGGCGTCTTCGACCTTCTTCACATAGGTCCGCATGCGCGAACGACGGGCGCGATTGACTGCTGTACGCCGCTCGATTTTGCGGGTCGCTTTTTTGGCAGACTTCGTATTCGCCATTGCTCTTCCTCGATACCGTCACTGTAACGCCCAAAGGGTGGAACGCTTGTGCCAGTCAAAACAGATGTGATCAGGATCAAGGTCATGATCAACATCACAACCTCTTGTGTGGCGCGTCTATAGCCTTCATAGCGTCGAGCGTCAACGGCATGATTGCATTTTTAACCAATAAACCTTTGGCAAGCGGATTCAAAAGCCTTGAAAGAACGACTGACAAGACTGCCAAGGCCCATTATGCTGCAAGCATATGAATCGATTACCCCCACCTTCCCCGCTCCGTCCGCATCACATGGCCTGGCTGGCCCTGATTGCGATCGCCACGCTGGCGGGCTGTCTGTGGCTGGCGCTCCATCCGCAGGGATTTTTGGTGTTCTTCGTCGATCAACGCCTCTATTTACTTGAATTATCAAAAGAATTCCCGCTCCAAGCCATGCTTGTCTATGTGGTTTTCTACTTTTTCTATGTCAGCCTCGGTATTCCCGCCTCATTTTTCATTACGATTCTCGGCGGCTTCCTGTTCGACTGGCGGCTGGCGATCCTGCTCTCGATCAGCGCGGCCACGCTTGGGGGCAGCTGTCTGGTGGTGGTTGTGCGGCACGGATTCCAGACACTGGCCCGCCAATGGATCGGACCGCGCTTTCACAGGCTTGCGGACGGGTTCAACCGCGATGCGGTATCCTATCTGCTGTTCATGCGGCTGATGCCGGTCTTTCCGTTCTGGGTGGTCAATCTGGTGGTGGCGGTGATGAATGTGCCGCTCAGGATTTTCATTCCGGCAACCTTTGTCGGCATGGCACCTGCCGCCAGTGCAGCGGCCTTGATCGGATCGGGACTGGATGCGGCGCTGATGCGGCCCACCGAGCAGTTGCTGGCCTGCCGCGCCAGTGGTCAGGCTCCGTGTGACGTGGTGATCCACTGGCTCGATCTGGCCCAGCCCTCGTTTCTGACAGCCTCGATCATCATGGGCAGCCTGTCGATCCTGCCGCCTGTATGGCGTTACGGCGCAAGGGTTTTCGCTGCTAGACGGCAAAACGACGCTTAGAAATAGGAGCGGACCAGTCTGGCTGTTTCCTCGGGCGCGCGGTCCAGATTGAGCGAGGAGACAAAGCGACCCTGCTTGTCCATCAGATAGACCAGCGCGGTGTGGTCCATCGTGTAGCCGCCATTCTTGTCGTCGATCTTGCGGGCATAGACACGATAGGCTTTGACCATGGTCTGGACATCGGCAGGGGATCCGGTCAGCCCGACAATGCGCGGGTCGAAACTGCTCAGATAGAGCGACAGCAAGGCCTGGTCGTCGCGTTCGGGGTCGATGGTCACAAAATAGGTTTTGAGCCTGTCGGCATCCGGCCCCAAGGCGGCATAGACCTGGGTCATCTCGAACAGCGCGGTCGGGCAGACATCAGGACAGTGGGTATACCCGAAGAACACCACACTCGGACTGCCTGCCAAATCCTTTTCGCTGACAATCCGGCCATCATGGGCGGTCAGGCGAAAGGCTCCGCCGATCGAGGAGGAGGCCGATCCGCCCGCCGGCAAACGGCTGCCCGTCCACCACACAATGGCACTGCCGAACACCAGCACTCCGAACAGAAAGGCGACCAATGGCAAAAGAACCCGACGCGACATCGTTGCACCATCTGTTGAAGGTTAAAACCAAGATTAAAAACACCAGGCCAGCGCCGATGAAACAAGGGCTGTAAACACGGCCTCTCCTTGCGTCCACCACAGGGCAAGGCCGCCACCCAGCAGCACAACGCCGAGACCGAACACCAGCCCCGCCACCAGCCTGTTCTGGCCCTTATGGGGCATGATAGGGACTGAAGGGTCCATCGCCACCGCCGTTTCTCCCCCCGCCGCACCTTGGCCTGCGGGAATGGACTTATTGTATCGCCGAAGCCGGAGATGGGGTCAATCAGGAAAGCGGGCCGGTTCCGGCTGTTTGCGACCTGCCGGAAAGCCCGGCCGTTCAGGTCATCTGGAGCGGGAGAAGGGAATCGAACCCTCGACATACAGCTTGGGAAGCTGTCGTTCTACCACTGAACTACTCCCGCATCTGCGCCTTGATACTGCCATCTGTGGGGATGATGCAAGCCCGATCGACAGGATCGGGCCGGCAAAAGTCCGACACAGGCTCAAACGGTCTTGAAATGCTTGGAGAGTTTCAGGCTTTGCCCCTGATAATTGGAGCCCTGGGCGACCCCGTAGAGCGAACGCGGCCGTTCGGCCATGCGTTCATAGACCAGACGGCCGACAATCTGCCCGTCTTCGAGAATGAACGGCACATCCCGCGACCGGACTTCCAGCACCGCCCTTGTATTGCTGGCACCGGCCGAAGCATGGCCGAAGCCGGGATCAAAAAACCCTGCATAATGCACCCGGAACTCGCCGACCAGCGGATCAAACGGGGTCATTTCCGCCGCAAAATCGGGAGGCACACACACGGCTTCCTTGGAGGCGAGAATATAGAACTGGCCCGGATCGAGGATCAATTCGCTGCGGCCGTGACGGGTGTGCAGCGGTTCCCAGAAATCCAGCACGTCATAACCGGCAATCCGGTCCATATCGACAAGACCGGTGAAACGCTTGGCGCGATAGCCGACCAGCCCGTTTGCCCCGAAACCGGACAGATCGACGCCGACCGCCACACCGTTCTGGATCGACACATGCGCGGCATCGACCAGCTTTTCCCTCTCCTGCACCTGTGCCAATTCGGCATCGCCCAGACGCGCTTCGCCATTGCGCAGACGGATTTGCGCGAGGGCGGTGCCGGTGCGCACAAGCACGGGGAAGGTACGTGGCGAAATTTCGAGGAACAGCGGCCCGTGATAGAGCGGATCGATCTGGTCGAAACGGGTAGCGCGGTCGGTGATCACACGGGTGAACACGTCCAGCCGCCCTGTCGAGCTTTTGGGATTGGCCGCCGCCAGAACCCCTTCGGGCAGGGCCAGCGATTCCAGCAATTCGGCCACATAGACCGCTCCGGTTTCCAGCACCGCGCCATGTGTCAGGTCGATTTCATGCAAGGCGACATCGCGCAAACGGTCCGCCACTGTCTGGCCGGGGCCGGGCAAAAAGCTGGCGCGCACCCGATAGACCTTGACGCCAAGCCGCACATCCATGCTGGCAGGCTGGATCTGTTTGGCACCGACAGGCTGCGCCAGCACAATCGCCTGCTCGGCAATGAGCTGTTCAAGGCTCTGCGAGGGCAGAATACCAACCGGATGCGTTGCTGGTGTCGCCATGCTGGAATGTCCCGCTTGCCCGGCCTTATTCGGCCGCCTGTCCCTGCGCCGCGTTTTCTGCCGCCGTTTCGGCAGCATCGACGGTTTTCAGCGCATCAGGGCTTGGCATCGAGATGATGTTATAGCCTGAATCGACATAATGGATTTCGCCGGTCACGCCCGTTGACAGATCCGACAGCAGATAGAGGCCGGAACCGCCGATTTCCTCGATCGACACCGTCCGGCGCAATGGCGCATGACGCTTCTGGTAGTTGAACATCAGACGGGCATCGGCAATGCCGGCTCCGGCCAAAGTCCGGACCGGACCCGCCGAAATCGCGTTGACGCGGATATTGTCGGGGCCGTAATCGCTGGCCAGATAACGCACGGAGGCTTCCAGCGCGGCCTTGGCCACACCCATCACATTGTAATTCGGCATCACCTTGACCGAACCGGCATAGGTCAGCGTGATCATGCTGCCGCCATTGGGCATCAGGCTGGCAGCCCGCTTGGCAATTTCGGTGAAGGAGAAGCACGAAATCAGCATAGTGCGGCTGAAATTGTCGCGCGACGTATCGGCATAACGGCCTTTCAGCTCGTTTTTGTCGGAAAATGCCACGGCATGAACCAGAAAGTCGATGCTGCCCCATTTTTCCTTGAGTGCCTCGAACACCGCATCCACCGATGCAATATCCTCGACGTCGCAGGACAGAACCAGATCGGACCCGACACTCTCGGCCAGCGGCGCCACGCGCTTGCGCAGCGATTCGCCTTGATAGGTGAAGGCAATTTCCGCCCCCTGATCGGCCAGAGCCTTGGCAATGCCCCACGCGATCGAGTGGTCGTTGGCCACTCCCATAACCAGCCCGCGCTTACCGCGCATGAGTAATGACATTCCGGGGCTCCCCATTTCTTCGTGCAGCCTCAATCGGGCTGCCGTTTCCGGCTCAGGCGTCCAGACGCTTCATGACAATGGTGGCATTGGTGCCGCCAAAGCCGAAGGAATTCGACAAAACCGCACCGATCTTGGCATTGTCGATGCGCTTGCGCACAATCGGCATATCCGCAAAAGCCGGATCGATTTCCTGGATATTCGCGCTTTCGCAGATGAAATGGTTGTTCATCATCAGCAGCGAATAGATCGCTTCCTGCACACCGGTTGCGCCCAGCGAATGGCCGGTCAGCGACTTGGTGGCGGAAATCGGCGGGCAGGCATCACCCGAACCGAATACGGCGCGGATGGCCTCGATTTCCTTGATGTCACCGACCGGTGTCGAGGTCGCATGCGGGTTGATATAATCGATTTTGGCATGAACACCGGCTAGAGCCTGGTTCATGCAGCGGATCGCGCCCTCGCCGGAGGGGGCCACCATGTCGTAACCGTCCGAGGTTGCACCATAGCCGACGATTTCGCCGTAAATCTTCGCGCCGCGCGCTTTGGCATGCTCGAGTTCTTCGAGCACCAGCACGCCCGCGCCACCGGCAATCACGAAACCGTCGCGATTGGCATCATAGGCGCGCGAAGCCGTGTGAGGCGTATCGTTATATTTGCTCGACATCGCACCCATGGCGTCGAACAGCACCGACATCGACCAGTCGAGTTCCTCGCAACCGCCGGCAAACATCACATCCTGCTTGCCATACTGGATCATCTCGTAGGCATTGCCGATGCAATGGTTGGAGGTGGCGCAGGCTGAGGAGATGGAATAGTTGACGCCCTTGATCTTGAACCAGGTCGCCAGCGTCGCCGAAGCTGTCGAGGACATGGCCTTGGGCACGGCAAAAGGCCCGACGCGCTTGGGGCCTTTGTCGAGGGCGATATTGGCCGCTTCCACGATGGTGCGGGCCGACGGGCCACCGGACCCCATGATGATGCCCGTGCGCTCGTTGGAGATATCGGATTCTTCGAGACCGGAATCGAGAATGGCCTGATCCATGGCCACATGGTTCCATGCCGTGCCTGTCGCATGGAAGCGCATGGCGCGGCGGTCGACCACTTCGGACGGGTCCAGCGTTGGCTCGCCATGCACATGGCAGCGGAAACCGAGTTCGGCATAGCGCGGTGCGGCAATAATGCCCGAGCGGGCCTCATGCAACGAGGAAAGCACTTCCTGGGTGTTGTTGCCGATTGAGGACACAATCCCCATCCCTGTGACTACGACGCGTCTCATGTCCAGCCTTCCTTCTCGTTCGCACCAAAAACAGGGCAAACCGGGATTACCCGATTGCCAGCCTCGGTTCAGTTACACAGTTCGGGCACATTGCCGTGCCCTGCCCCGGATTATCCGCTGCGGCCCCGAACAGGACAAAAAGCGGGTAACCCGATGGTTGACGATCCTGTCAGGTCAGCTTTTGAACAGCCCGACCCGCAAATCACTGGCCTCATATATACGACGGCCATCGGCTTCGAGCCAGCCATCCGCAATGCCGAGCACCAGTTTGGAACGGAACACGCGCTTCAGATCAACTCCGTAGACCACGTTTTTGACGGTCGGCAGCACCTGATCGGCAAATTTGACTTCCCCGACCCCCAGGGCACGACCGCGCCCTTCGGCACCCAGCCAGCCCAGATAGAACCCGCACAACTGCCACAACGCATCAAGACCAAGACAGCCCGGCATCACCGGATCACCCTGGAAATGGCATGGAAAGAACCACAAATCCGGACTGATCTTCAATTCCGCACGCACGCAACCTTTGCCATGCGGGCCGCCTGTTTCGGAAATTTCCGAAATCCGGTCGAACATCAGCATCGGCGGAGAGGGCAGTTGCGCATTGCCGGGGCCGAACAATTCCCCGCGCCCACAGGCCAGAAGATCCTCATATTCGTAACTTGAACGCTGTTGCATCTCCCCGGTGGACTCCATTTTATAAGTGGCAGACGATTGAAGCGGCAGGATGTATGGTTTCAGTCTCTCATGTGGCATTTCGGAACGGTCTTTTCAACAGCCCGATCACTCTTGGTAACACAATGTAACAGGTTGAGAAAGATGGGTTTGGCCACCTTATTGCCCCCCATACCGATCGCCGGTTGCGATCGGCCGCCAACTTTCCTATATTCCTCCCAAGTGTTTTGCGACCAAGTGCTTCCTGCAGATCGGCATTGTAATGGCTCTGACTGTTCCGCCTTCCTCAAAACGGCTTCCGCAGCCTTCGGCTGAGTGGAACGGTGACAGCGGCTGCCTGGTCCATAACCTGCGCCATAAATTGCGCCATGCCGGCCTGCGCCCGACCCGCCAGAGGGTCGGCTTGGGCTGGTTGTTATTTGCGCGCGGTGACAGGCATGTGACAGCCGAAATGCTCTACGAGGAGGCGAATCGCTCTCGGGTGCCCGTTTCGCTGGCCACCGTCTACAACACGCTGCACCAGTTCAAAGAGGCGGGGTTGCTACGCGAAGTGGCGGTTGACGGCTCGCGCACCTACTTCGACACGAATACCGGCGACCACCACCATTTCTACATCGAGAACGAAAACCAGCTGCGCGATATCGATGGCGCGCATATCGAGGTTGGCCGCCTGCCAGAAATCCCCGAGGGCATGGAAGTGGCCCGCGTCGATGTGATCGTCCGGCTGCGCCGCAAAATCAGGCCCTGATTGCCGCAAAACCGGTTATTCCAGCACTTCACCGGGATAGACGCCCCACAACCGTTCCTGCTTGATAAAACCGTCAAAGCCCTCGCCGTTGACGCGGCACCATTGGCCGTCACAGCGCTTGACCAGCACCTGGACATTGGGTTGCAGGATCGCCACCACCGGCGTGGCCTCGTCTGCCTTGGCGTGCAGTTGCAAGGCGCCGTCTTTCATCCAGGGTGCGACAAGTCCGGTGCGCCGTCCCGACAGCAGGGAATGCAGCACCCAGCCTTCCGTTCCATCGGTATCGCGGATGCGCCGCCATGTCTCGAATTCGGCGGTGATTTCGACCGGCAGACCGGATCTCTGATAGATCCACACGGTTTTATTTTCCTTGGTCGGACCCTCGCGCAGATTGACCCGATCCGATTTCAGGCTGGCAAAGCGCGGCAGCGGCAGGTTTGTCACGGGTCCGACACCCGCTTTGGCCGCTCTGGCCACCGGCATCGACAGCGTCAGGGCCAGACAGAATACCATACCGGATCCGGCCAGCAGCATCCCTAATCGCGCAAATCGGGGTTGGGTCACGATCAGATGCTCCTTTCTTCTCACGTCTGGACCGTTGTTTTTCCGCTCCTGTCTGGCTATGCAGGAGGTGGAAGATTTTTTACACAGGGTCAAAGACAGGTCTTGCTCCGGCCTACTCATCGCGCCAGAGGCGTTAAAGAGTAGTAAACCGGCAGTATCGATCGCAGGTCTTTGATCCGTCTCCGTTGCCTGTCTTCGCCGGCAGGGCCAGAATGGGGACGGTGGGCCGAAAACGGAGATCAGTTTTTGATCGGGAGCCAATGATGTCGAAAAAGAAACCCTTGGTCATTGTGACCCGCAAATTGCCTGATGTGATCGAAACGCGGATGCGCGAATTGTTCGATGCCCAACTCAATGTCACCGACAAGCCGTTTACCCAATCCGATCTGGTCGAAGCCGTCAAAGCCGCTGACGTTCTGGTGCCGACCGTAACCGACCGCATCGATGCGGGTGTTCTGGCGCAAGCGGGCGAAAATTTGCGGCTGATCGCCAATTTCGGCAATGGCGTCGACAATGTCGATGTTCAATCGGCGCTGTCGCGCGGCATCACCGTCACCAACACTCCCGGCGTGCTGACCGAAGACACCGCCGATATGACCATGGCACTGGTGATGGCCGTGGCGCGGCGGATCCCCGAAGGCGCGAAAGTCATCACCGACGAGCAATGGAATGGCTGGTCGCCCACCTGGATGCTCGGACACCGCATTACCGGCAAGCGTCTGGGCATTGTCGGTATGGGCCGCATCGGCCTGGCTGTGGCCAGACGGGCCCGCGCCTTCGGTTTGCAGGTGCATTACCACAACCGCCGCCGCGTTGCCGCCAGCATTGAGGAATCGGTGGAGGCCACCTATTGGGATTCCCTCGACCAGATGCTGGCCCGCATGGACATTGTGTCGGTGCATTGCCCGCATACGCCGGCCACCTATCACCTGCTGTCGGGCCGCCGCCTCAAACTGATGAAGCGCGATGCGATGATTGTGAACACTGCACGCGGCGAGATCATCGACGAGACCTCGCTGATCCGGATGCTGGAAGCCGACGAGCTCGGTGGAGCGGGGCTGGATGTGTTCGAGCACGAGCCGGCCATTTCCCCGCGCATGCTCAAACTGGCCAAGGCCAACAAGCTTGTGGTCCTGCCGCATATGGGTTCGGCCACCATCGAGGGACGCATCGATATGGGCGAGAAGGTCATCATCAACATCAAGACCTTCATGGACGGCCACCGCCCGCCAGACCGCGTCCTGCCGGCCATGCTGTGATAGCGGACACGAAAAAGGCGGCTTGAAGCCGCCTTTTCTATTTCAGTATGGTTTGTTCAGGATCATAGCCCATCAAACAGGGCCGAGGACAGATAGCGTTCGGCGAAACTCGGGATGATGATCACAATCGTCTTGCCAGCCGCTTCCGGCCGCTTGGCCAGTTCGACTGCCGCTGTCACTGCCGCACCCGAGGAAATACCCGTCGGGATGCCTTCCAGCCGCGCCAGCTTGCGGGCCATATCGAAGGCACTCTGGTTGCCGACCGTAATCACCTCGTCAATCACCGCGCGATCCAGAATATCGGGGATAAAGCCCGCACCAATGCCCTGGATCTTGTGGGGGCCGGGCTGGCCGCCCGACAGAACCGGCGAATCCTCGGGCTCCACAGCCACCACTTTGAGCGAGGGACGGCGCGCTTTGAGCACCTGACCCACTCCGGTGATGGTGCCACCCGTGCCGACGCCGGAGACGAAATAATCAACATGGCCCTCGGTGTCATTCCAGATTTCTTCCGCCGTGGTCTTGCGGTGGATATCGGGATTGGCGGGATTTTTGAACTGTTGCGGTATGATCGAGCCGGGAATCGAGGCCTTTAACTCCTCTGCACGCGCAATGGCTGCCTTCATGCCACCGCCCGCCGGGGTCAATTCCAGCTGCACACCCAGCAATGCCAGCATCTTGCGCCGCTCGATCGACATCGATTCCGGCATCACGATAATCAGCCGGTAGCCGCGCGCGGCAGCGACAAACGCCAGCCCGATGCCGGTATTGCCCGAGGTCGGTTCGATCAGCGTGGTGCCCGGCGTCAATACGCCATC
>CANFLM010000056.1 GCA_947447895.1 Hyphomicrobiales bacterium | reverse complement strand
GGCCCTGCGATTGCCGCCGGTGTGGCCGATTGCCTGCAGCGGTTTGGACCGAAGGCTTTGGTGATGGTGCTGGCTTGCGACCATCTGATCCCTGATCATCAAGCTTTTCGCGAAACGGTCGCCCAGGCTTGCGATGTGGCCAGACAGGGCAAGCTGGTCACTTTCGGTATCCGCCCGACGGCCCCTGTGAGCGATTACGGCTATATCCGCTGTGGTGCGCCGCTTGCGGGCACGCAGGCCTATCAGGTGGCGGCCTTTGTGGAAAAGCCCGATCGGGCGCGGGCTGTGGCCTATCTGGGCGAGGGCAATTATCTGTGGAATTCCGGCATGTTCCTGTTCGAGGCAGGGGTTTTTGCCGCTGAGGCCGAACAGCACATGCCCCAACTCTGGGCGCAGGTACAAGAGGCCGTCAGCAAGGGCCGGCAGGTTGACGCGAGCCTGACACTGGATGAGGCGGCTTTTGCAGCCTCTGAACGGATTTCGATCGATTATGCCTTGTTTGAAAAAAGCGGCAATGTTGCCGTTGTTCCTGCTTCATTCAGCTGGTCGGACGTGGGGGGATGGGCGGCGGTACATGATGCCCTGCCGCAGGACGGGCAGGGCAATGCCGCGGTTAACACCGAGGGTGGTCTGGTCATCCAGCAAGACAGCCATAACAGCCTGCTGGTCAGCGATGGTCTGCCTGTGCTGGCTCTGGGGGTCGAGGATCTGGTGGTCGTGGCCACCAAAAACGGGGTTTTTGTCGCCCCCAAATCGCGCGCGGCCGAAATCAAATCCCTGCTGGCCCGCTGGCCGCAAAGCTGAAGGTGCTTTGGGGATGTTCTCTGTCCTATTCTTGCGACTTAGGGGGGCTTCCTTCCGGCGGGCTGGCAGAATGGTCAGGGGTCTGCTAGAGAATGGGCCTGATCGGGGCAGGCATTTTGCTGCCCGCAAGACGGACATTGGCGGCTGATGGCACTTTGGAACAATAAAGAATTTTTCGGACCTGATGCGCCGGTTCTGAAACGCTTGCTGGGCGAGAATTTCCGCCGCTTTGCCAGTCGCTATGCTTTGGCTTTCGTGTTGATGGGGATTGTCGCGGCGGCAACGGCGGCCAGTGCCTATTTGATGAAAGATCTGATCAACAAGGTGTTTATCGACCGTGATCCGCATTTCATGCTGATCATCTGCGTTTCGGTGGTGGTGATCTACACGGCCAAGGGGCTGGCTGCCTACGGGCAGGAGGTGATCCTGTCACGGATCGGCAACAGGATTGTTGCGGATACGCAGGTGCGTTTGTTCGACAGCGTGTTGCGGCAGGATCTGGCGTTTTTCCATGCGATGGGCACGGCGGAGCTGATCACGCGGCTGACGCATAATGCACGGGCCGCCAGTTCTGCCCTCAATATGATTGCCACCTCGCTGGGCCGCGATCTGCTGACGGTGGTCAGTCTGGTCGGTGTGATGATCGTCCAGGACCCTTTGCTGACAGCCATCGCGCTGATCGGCGTGCCTTTGTTGTTTCTGGCGATGTCGAAACTGCTGAAACAGGTGCGCAAATTGTTCCGCCGCGAGGTGGATACGGTGTCGCGTCTGGTGGCCATCATGCAGGAAACCGCGCACGGCATCCGCATCGTGCGGGCCTTCCGGCTCGAGGAAGCCTTGCGTGGCCATATGCAAACGGCGGTGACCGATATGGAAGATCTGTCCAACCGTATGGTGCGGGCGCAGGCCGGGGCCAATCCGCTGATCGATACGCTGGGCGGCATAGCGGTGGCGTTGGTAGTGGCCTATGGCGGCTGGAGCGTGATCTACAACGGGGCGACACCGGGTGAATTTTTTGCTTTTATTACGGCCTTGCTGATGATGACTGATCCGGCGCGCCGTCTGGCACGGTTGAACCTCAATCTGGCCGGTGCGGCGGCAGGAGTGCGGATGCTCTACGAGCTGATCGATCAGGTGCCGCAGCAACAAGACCGAGCGGATGCTGTGCCGCTGGTGGTTTCGGCGGGCAAGGTCTGCATCGATCAGGTGCGTTTCGGCTACGATCCCGACAAGCCGGTGCTGAACGGCGTCACTCTTGTCGCCGAGCCCGGCCAGTTGACGGCTTTGGTGGGGACGTCGGGCAGTGGCAAATCAACCATTTTCAATCTGCTGCTGCGCTTCTGGTCACCGCAAGCCGGACAGGTGCTGATTGATGGCATTGATCTGGCCGATGTGCAGGCCGCAAGCCTGTATGACCAGATTGCATTGGTATCACAGGATGTCTTCCTGTTCGATGGATCGGTGGCCGACAATATCCGGCGTGGCCGCCCCGATGCCAGCGAGGACGAGGTCATCGAGGCCGCGAAATCGGCCCGCGCCCACGAATTCATTGTGCAACTGCCCAACGGCTATGACAGCCTGGTGGGCGAATTCGGCGGCAAATTATCGGGCGGGCAACGCCAGCGGATTTCAATTGCCCGTGCCTTCCTTAAAAACGCTCCGATCCTGCTGCTCGACGAGCCGACCTCGGCGCTGGATGCGGAATCGGATGCCGCGATCGGCGAGGCTCTGGCACGCTTGTCGAAAGGCCGTACCACCATTCTGATCGCCCATCGGTTCACCACGGTGACACAGGCCGATCATATTTATGTGATGGAACAGGGCCATGTGATCGAACATGGGACCCACTCCACTTTGCTATCCCAACAGGGCATTTATGCGCGGCTGAACCAGTTGCAATCGACCACCGTCGCTGCCTCTGACATGCGTCTCGGCAGCCAGTCCGCGAGCGCAGTCTGATGCAGACCCAATTCAAATCCGCCATCGTCCGGGTGCATGATCTGGTGATGACCGTGCTTGCCGTTATGGCCGCCTTTGCCTTGCGTTTTTCGGAAGTGGAACTGGCCCGCCGTCTGCCCTACATCGTCACGGCTCTGCCGTTGGTGGGGCTTTACGCGATGGTTGTTTACAATCTTTGCGGGCTCTATCGCGGTCGCTGGCGGTTTGCCTCGATCCCTGATTTGGTGCAGATCGTGCGGGCTTGCGCCATTATGGCCCTGACCATGCTTGTGGCCGATTATGTGCTGATTTCCAATAAATTTTACGGGACTTTTTTTGTCGGCAAGATGACCATCCTGCTCTACGGGGTGTTGCAGGTGATGGCGCTTGGCGGTCCCCGCATGGCCTATCGTTATTGGCGGTTGCGGCGGGTGACGGGATCGGCTGCGCGTGAAACCCGCACGCCTGTGCTGGTCATCGGCAAGCAAAACGAGGCCGATTCTGTTCTGCAGGCCATCGAAACCCAAAGCCTGCAAGGCGTCTATGCTCTGGGAATTTTGACCCCGAAAGAAACACAGCGCGGCGAGACCATTCGCGGCGTCAGGATTTTAGGTTCGGTGGCGGAGCTGGATCGGGTTGTCGATGATTTCGCGGTCCAGGGCATTAAGGTTGGCCGCCTGATTGCCACAGCGTCCGCGCTGGTGCCCGAGGCCGAACCCGAGCGGTTGTTGTCGGCCGGCCGGCGTCTGGCTTTGCCGATCTGGCGAGTTCAACAAACGCTGGAAGATAGTGCTCATGCCTCCCAACTGGCCCCGATCGATATCGAGGCGCTGTTGTTGCGCGACAGTGTGACCATTGACCGCAAGCGGCTTGGCGGTTTGATTGCGGGACAGCGCATTGCCGTGACGGGTGGCGGCGGATCGATCGGCAGCGAATTGGCGCAGCGTGCGGCGGTGTTGGGAGCCGCCGAAGTGCTCATCATCGAGAATGCCGAGCCTCTGTTGCATCAGGTGCTGGAATCCTTTTCCCGCCTGACGGTGGCGGGAACCATCAGCGGAGCCTTGGCCGATATCCGGGACCGTGCGCGGATGATGCGGGTGCTGGCCGATTTCAAGCCCGATCTGGTGATCCATGCCGCAGCCCTCAAACATGTGCCCTATCTGGAAGCCGATTGGGGCGAGGCGATCAAGACCAATATTGTCGGCTCGATGAATGTGCTGGATGCGGCCGTGGCGGCGGGGGCCAAAGCGGCGGTGATGATTTCGACCGACAAGGCGATTGATCCGGTCTCGATCCTCGGCGTCACCAAACGCTTTGCCGAACTGTATGCCCAGTTGCTCGATCAGGAGGCTCAGGCGACGCGGGTGATTTCGGTGCGGTTCGGCAATGTGCTGGGCTCGAATGGCTCGGTGATCCCGAAATTCCGCGCCCAGATTGCCGCCGGAGGTCCTGTGACGGTGACCGACCCCGAGATGGTGCGTTATTTTATGACGGTGCGCGAGGCTTCCGAACTGGTGTTGTCGGCCGCCTCCCATGCGCTGATCTCCGAGCAAGCCAATGACCCCCCTGCGGTCTACGTGCTGAAAATGGGCCAGCAGGTGCGGATTGTCGATCTGGCCGAGCAGTTGATCCGCCTGTCGGGTTTCGAGCCGTACAAGGATATTGCGATCAGCTTCACCGGCGCGCGGCCCGGCGAACGCCTGCACGAAATCATGTTTGCCGATCAGGAACTGGCCACCGAAACCGGCATCGACGGCGTCCTGGCCGCCGCCCCGATGTCAGCCACCCGTGCGGAGATTGCCGCCTGGGTTGACCGTCTGTTGCAGGCCGAAGCAGCTCAGGATAGGTCCTCGGCCGAAACGGTGTTTGCCGAGGCCGTGCCGAATTTCCATCCGGCACGCCTTAACGACCATTGATGGCTCAGGGCTTGCGCCTGTCGCGCTGCAAATCCCTGATCAGCGCGGTCACGCAGAGCCCGCCAAGGGCCAATAAAGCCAGCGAAAGTGCTGTGGATTGCTGGCTGGCCAGCACCGCCAAGCCAGCCAAGACAAGATTGGCAAACAGAATCCGCGTCACAATCGCCAGAACCGTCAGACCGTTTGTGGTGGCCTGCTGGTAGTAATGGGAGCGGTGGGCCTCCCAGATTTTTTCACCCCGCAAGGCCCGGCGCGCCATGGTGATGGTGGCATCAGCCAGATAATAGAGCGGTGGCAACAGCGCACAGACCAGCCCGTGTTCGGCACCGATCCGGTAGAGCAGCCAGCCAGTGACCAGCCCCAATGGCAACGAGCCGACATCGCCCAGAAACAAGGCCGCCACCGGACGGTTGAACGGCACAAAGCCCAGATAGGATCCGATCAGAATGGCCGCCAGCGCGACCAAAGCCAGGTCATGTGTCCACAGGGCGAGGATCAGCACCACCCCCCAGACCGGCAGCAATGCGGCGGCGGTGATCCAGTCGATGCCATCCATGAAATTGACCAGATTGACAAACCACAGCAAAGCCAGCCCTGCCAATATCCTCTCGGCCCACAGCGGCACGGCATCGGGCAGCACACGGATCGTGTCGGGCATCGCAAAGGTGATCATCCCGATCACCAGTATCTGCGCGATCAGCCGCGGGATCGCAGGCAAGGGTTTGATATCATCCAGACCGCCCATGCCCATCAGGACCAGCACGCCGATCAGCACAGCGAGGCTTTCGGCTGGCCAGACGATCTCGAACCGGAAAGTGCAAATCACCGCCATTCCCAGTGCCACGCTCACAATCGCAAAGCCGCCCCCTTGCGGTGTCGGCACGGCATGGCTGGATCGCGCATTGGGGCGGGCCAGCGCATAGCGCTGGAACAGCGGCATCATGGCGCGACACAGCCAGAAGGCGGGAATGGCACTGGCGATGACCAGCAGCACGGCGGTGAGCAGAAGAGAGGTCAAGCGGGGACAATCCTTGCGGCGAGAAGATAATGATTGTTTTTCTTTTACCGCCATTGGAGATTGAGGCAAACAGGGAGATGGGTCACCGCTCGGGGCTGATTCCGGTCACGCGCGGCTTTTGATGTGATCCATCGACGGTGAAGAGTGCAGGGAGAGCAGGCGTGGCCGATATTGATGCGGTGGTGATTGGTGCGGGCGTGGTGGGCTTGGCGGTGGCACGCGCCATCGCGCTCACGGGACGTTCGGTGGTGGTGGTCGAACAGGCCGAAGGCATCGGGACGGAAACCTCGTCGCGCAATTCCGAAGTGATCCATGCCGGACTGTATTATCCCGAAGGCAGCCTGAAAGCCCGCTTATGCGTGGCCGGCCGTAAAATGCTCTACCCCTTTCTGGAAAGCCATGGCGTGCCGTTCCGCCGCTGCGGCAAGCTGGTTGTCGCCACCGACGAAGGCGAAATGGTTGCCATCGAAGGGGTGGCCCGCAAAGGAGCTGTCAATGGCTGCGATGACTTGCACATGATTACGGGCGAGCAGGCCATGGCGCTGGAGCCATCGCTGTTCTGCGTCGGGGCGCTGGTGTCGCCCTCCACCGGCATTCTCGACAGCCATGCCTATATGCTGGCTTTGCAGGGTGATGCGGAAGCCGCCGGGGCCTCGCTGGCATTCCACACCCCGTTTCTGCGGGCCGAGCTTGGCGGCAATCAGATCAGGCTGGACTGCGGCGGAGCTGAGCCCTTCAGCCTGACCACACGGTGTCTGATCAATTGTGCCGGCCTGCATGCCAGCACGGTTGCCCGCAAGATGGAGGGGCTGGCGGAAGGGTTTATTCCGCCCACCAATTATGCGCGCGGCAATTATTTTGTGTTGTCGGGCCGCGCCCCGTTCTCGCATCTGATCTATCCCGCCCCGCATGCCCATGGTCTGGGTGTGCATCTGACGCTTGATCTGGGCGGACAAGCCCGCTTCGGCCCCGATGTCGAATGGATCGATGCGATTGATTACGAGGTCGATCCGCGCCGTCTCGAAGGGTTTGACGAGGCCATCCGCCGCTATTGGCCCGCTTTGCCGCCCGACAGTCTCAGTGCCGGCTATGCGGGCATCAGGCCCAAAATCTGCGGCCCCGATGACCCGGCCCCCGATTTCCGGATCGACGGCCCGCAGGTGCATGGCGTGCCGGGACTGGTCAACCTGTTCGGCATCGAAAGCCCCGGCCTGACAGCCTCGCTGGCGATTGCCGAGGAAGTGGTACAGAGGTTGGGGTGAGGGTTTCTGGTGGTTTTAAAGCAGAATTGCGCTTCGGGAAAAATATCCAAATAGCACCGATTTTCACAAAAGTTCTTGCGTCTTCGAGTGCCTCGGTGCATCCCTTAAAGGAGTTGGCCTGTTGGCGCAGGGCAATCTTTCACCACCGGATCCGGATCAACACAGAAGAGAAACGCGATGACCGAACAGGCTCCACGCGTGATTGCTGATGAGACCATCAGCGCGGCGCGCACGAAGAAGATCATCTGTGCCATTACCGGCCGTGAATTGCCGCGCAAGCGACTGGTTGTCGTCGACTCCCTGCGGCCGACCCTGCTGGACCGCATCCGCGAGGATTATCCCAATCTGCCGGATGACGGCTATATCGATTTGACCGAGGTCGAGCGTTACCGCACGATCTATGTCGAGGAGATGCTGAAGCTGGAGCACGGCGAATTATCCGTCCTCGACCAGCAGGTGGCTGACTCGATGGCCCATCACGAGACAGTCGTGGAAAACATCGAGGACGAGTTCGAGGAACACCGCAGCTTCGGCGAGCGGGTGTCCGATCATTTGGCCTCGTTTGGCGGCTCCTGGGCCTTTCTGATCAGCTTCTTTGCGGTGCTGGTGGTATGGATGGGCTTGAATGTGGCGATGGGCGAAAAGGCGTTCGATGTCTATCCGTTTACATTGCTCAATCTGGTCCTCTCCTGCATTGCGGCCATCCAGGCCCCCATCATCATGATGAGCCAGAAGCGGCAGGAGGCCAAGGATCGCCTGCGCGCGCTCAATGATTACAAGGTCAATCTGAAGGCCGAGCTTGAAATCCGCCATGTGCAGGAAAAGCTCGATTATCTCTTGACCAAGCAATGGCAGCGTCTGTCCGAAATGCAACAGATGCAGATGGAGTTGATGCAGGAAAACGTCATGCGCCTGCGGGTTGCGGCGCGGCGCAATAAACTGCCCAAAAAGAAAGTCGCCAAAGTCAAAGCTGTCGCCCTGCCTTTGGGGGACAACGGGGTCGAGGCGGTGATGAGCGGCGAGAAATTCGTCAAAACGGTGGCCAAGGCCGTGGCTAAAACCGCGGCCAAAACCGCCAAGAAAAAAGCGGCCAGGACGGCCGAAGAGGCGGCTTCGTCGGAGCCGGTTGAAACCCTGTTCGATGCGGTTGATGTTGTCCAAGTCCTGCCTGTGGTAGAAGGGACGACCCAACCCGTGCCCGTGAAAGTGGCGCCGGGAAAACCGGCAGGCTCCAAGCAGGCTTCCGGCAGAACGCCAAGGACTGCGGGCGGCAAAAAGAAAGAGGATCAACCGGATTGATCCTGATCCTCACCCAATGTTTTCCGCCCGATATGGGGGGAATTGAAAATCTGATGGGCGGGCTGGTTTCGGCACTCAGGGCCGAAGGCAAGCAGGTGCATGTGCTGGCCGACCGCGCGCGTGGGCAGGGACAAAGCGATTGGGCTCCTGACTTTGAACTGGAGCGGTTCGGCGGTCCGCGCCCGTTGCGGCGCTGGCGCAAGATGCGCAGGGCCAGGGCCTTGCTGGCCTCGGGTTCGATCACCGCGGTGTTGGCCGATTCCTACAAAAGCATCGAAACTTTGCCTGATCTGTCGATTCCCGTGGTGGTGCTGGCGCACGGGATGGAGTTTCCGCAACATCCCACCACCCGCAAGCAAAAGCGCATTACCGCATCCTTTGCCAAGGCTTCGGCGGTAATCGCCAATTCCACCTATACTGCCCGACAGCTTGCTGATTACCTGCCTTCCGGGATTGTCCCTCTCGTCATCAATCCGCCGATCGGTCCCCAGCCTGCGGCATCGCTGGCGATGCGGACCAGACTGGCCGAATGGCTCGAGGGGCATACGCCTGTTCTGCTCACCCTGTCGCGGCTGGAGCCGCGCAAGGGGATTGACCAGGTGATCCGCGCCTTGCCCGATCTGCTGCCCCAACACCCCGATCTGGTCTATCTGGTGGCCGGTGGCGGGGAAGATGCCGACCGTCTGAAACACCTTGTCACCGAACTGGATCTGACCGCCCATGTGCGTTTTATGGGGCGGGTGGATGACGATATGAAAGCCGCCTTGTTCGAACGGGCCACGGTATTTGCCATGCCGGTGCGGCGCGAGGGCTCCTCGGTCGAAGGCTTCGGGATCAGCTATTGCGAGGCGGCCTGGTATGGCGTGCCCTCGCTGGCAGGGTCGGAAGGGGGAGCGGTGGATGCTGTGCATGACGGGGTGACAGGCCTTGTCTGCGATGGCGCAAACCCGCATTCTGTCTCCCAAGCCTTGGTCCGCTTGCTGGGTGATGGCGAATTGCGCCAGCGTCTCGGTCTGGCTGCCCGCCGGCGTGCGCATGGAGAATTGCAGTGGAACCGGGCCATCAAGGCCTATATCGGTCTGTTGGAAGGGTCTGTTGATCCGCACACAGGTCCGCAACCGGATCAGACCTGAGGCTGCTATGGGATTCTCCTGCTTTATCATCACCAAAAACGAAGCCCGCAAATTGCGGGCGGTGATCGAGTCGGTGCGTGATCTGGCCGACGAGGTGATCGTGATCGATTCCGGCTCGGATGATGACACGGTGCTGATCGCCGAAACAGCCGGCGCGCGGGTGATCCATCATGACTGGCCCGGCTTCGGCCCGCAAAAGCGCTTCGGCGAGGACCAGTGCCGTAATGACTGGGTGTTGAATCTGGATGGTGATGAGGTTCTATCCGAAGAGTTGAGGGCGGAAATACGCGCTTTGTTTGCTGCCGGAACACCCGCTTTGCCGTGTTATTGGCTGCGGATTACCGCCGTGCCCCCGTTTGGCAACGGCAAGCCGTGGCGGTTCAACCGGATTGACCGGATCAGGCTTTACGATCGGCGGGTTGTGCGCTTTCCCGACCATGCGACATGGGATGCGATTGCCGCGCCTGCCAATGTGCCGGTCATCCGCTTCAAGGGATTGGTCCTGCATTACTGGATGCAGGATTTCGCCCATCAACTCGACAAGATGAACCGCTATACCTCGGCGCTGGCCGAGAATGTGCCGAAGAAGTCCATGGCGAGCCTGACCCTCCGGCTGTTTTTCGGCTTTCCGTTCGATTTCCTGCGGGCCTATCTGTTGCGCGGACATATCGCAGGCGGGCGTTACGGTTTTGCCGTGGCCATGCTCTACGCCTTTACCCGATTGATGCGCACTGTGAAGATGATGGAACGGCAATGGAAGAAAACCTGACCCCTCAGGGCCAACCCGCAGGACTGGCGCGTGAGTTCGGACCGTTCGAGATGCTGAAATCGCTCCTGCCGGATCTGTTCTGGTTCGTGCTGTGTCCGGCCTGCCTGTTCGCCTATCGTGCCACGGTGCCGTTGGCGGCAGTCTATCTGCTGATCCTGATCTGGCGGGACGGGGGCAGGCACAGTTTGCAGGCTTGCCGCGACACACTGGCAACCACCCCTCTGCCGGTCTGGCTTTGTATCGGGCTGGCTGTCGTCTCGCTGGGATGGACGGCCGATCAGGCCGGTGCAGCCAAGGTGCTGGGCGCGGAGGTGATGAGTGTTGCCGTGCTGGCCTTTGCCTTGCTGGCGCTGGTCGGATCCGAGACCGGCAGGCTGTCGCCCACTGGACTGGCGGCCTCGCTGATCCTAACCAGTCTTCTGCTGATGGTCGAATTGCGCACCGGCATGATGCTGCACGGTGCTCTGGGCCTGTTGCAGAAAGCACCACGGTTGAACCAGAGCGTGATGATTGTCACGCTGGCGGTGTTTCCGGTCCTGTATATGCTGAAGGCGCAACGCGGATTGGCTGTGCTGACGGCTTTGGTGGTGGCTGTCATGGTGGCTTTATCGACCAAATCAGCGGCCAAGCTCGGACTGGTTGTCGCCGCAGCCGGTTTCGGCTTTTACTATTTCTGGCCTGTGCTGACCCGCTGGCTGGTGTTTGTCGGGGGTGTATTTGCCGCACTGACAACGCCTTGGTGGGGTGTGGCGGTGTTTGACTTTGTCACGCGGCTTGAGGCCGCAGGCTTGGTCAAAGCATCGGCGACCGACCGCCTGCCGATTTTGAAAAGCTTCGGCGCAGCCGTGCTGCATAAGCCGTGGTTCGGCTATGGCTTCAATGGCTCTTTCACCATGCTTGGTGACCCGAATTTTTCGGCCTCCGAGGGCGAATTGCGTTACGGCTTTGTACAGGGCCATCCGCATAATCTTTTCCTGCAGGTTTTTGTGGAAACAGGGTTGTTGGGCTGTGCCTTGATGCTCGCTTTGTTATGGCTGTTATTGGGCGCGATTGCGCGGCTCGAACATGGTTTGCGCAGTGTGGCCGGGGCGTTTTTGATCTATAATCTGACCGTGCTGGCTGTCAGCCACGGGGCATGGCAGGCTTGGTGGTGGGCTGCCGATCTGTTGGCGGTTCTGTTGTTGGTGGGGCAGGCACGGCTTGTGATGCAAAAAGGAAATCAGGGATGACACATCCGGTTCTGGTCGAGGTTCTGCGCGGTGATGTGGTGGAAAGCCGTCATCGCGGTTCGGTGCTGGTGGTGGATTCCGACGGCAAACAGGTGTTTGTGCGCGGCGATGCCGATGCAGCGATTTTTCCGCGCTCGGCCGTCAAGGCCATTCAGGCTCTGCCCTTGTTTGAAACCGGTGCCGTGGATCGTTTCGGCCTGAGCGAAGCCGAAATCGCCCTGACGGTGTCCTCCCATTCCGGCGAGATGCTGCATGCGCAAACAGCCGCTTCGATCTTGCAAAAGGCCGGTCAGACCGCGGCCTGTCTGGAATGTGGCGCCCATTGGCCGATGGGGGAGGCTGCGACCCGCGATCTGGCTGCAACCGGTGGAAAGCCCTCGGCTCTGCACAACAATTGCTCGGGCAAACATGCCGGCTTTATCTGTGTGGCCTGCCATCTCGACACCGATCCCAAGAACTATGTCAAAGCCGATCACGAGGTGCAAAAGCGCATCACGAGGGCCCTGGCAGAAATGACTGGTGCGGCTCTAGGCGATGATGTCTGCGGCACTGATGGCTGTTCCATCCCGACCTATGCGGTGCCGTTGCACGGCTTGGCGACCGCTTTTGCGCGGATCGGCACAGGGCACGGTCTCGACAGCGGACGTGCCAAGGCCTTTGCCCGCATGCGCAAGGCGGCAGCGGCGCATCCGTTCATGGTGGCGGGCACGGGACGTTTCGATACCGAGGCGATGACCTTGTTGGGGGACAAGCTGTTTTGCAAGACCGGTGCAGAAGGCGTCTATTGCGCCTCGCTGCCCGAACAGGGTTTGGGCATTGCCCTGAAATGCGATGACGGCAACGGACGCGGGGCGCAGGTGATGATGGCGGCCCTGATCCAGAAATTCCTGCCGATGTCGGACAACCAGCAACAGGCCTTTACCCCCTTGCTGGCCCCCGTTTTGAAAAACTGGAACGGCATTACGGTCGGTTCGCTGCGGCCAGTGGGCTTCTGAGCCTCCCTTGCCGTTTTCCCGTCAGGCCCTCATCCTGTCAGGGGTCAGCCTTTCGCTGCCGAGTGCGTCGGAAGCTCCCTCATACCCTGCCTCGTGATATTCGGCGTCCTCGTTGACATTCCAGACATCGAAGCGGCGCGAACCGGCCAGAATGTTCTCGACCGTCAGCATGGCCGTCATCATGGCGTGGTCCTGATTGTTGTATTTGTGCATGCCGTTGCGGCCTACCAGATGCAGGGTCGGAAAGCGTTGCTCGATCTCGGTACGCAGGGCCGACACATGGCTGCGGTAATACTCGTCATAGACCGGATAGGCTTTGGGCTGGCGCACCACCACGCCATCGATCACTTGAGCGGCTTGCACCAATCCGATCTGCTCGATCTCGCGCTTGGCCAGTTCGACCAGCTCGGCATCCGGCATGGTCCATAGGCCATCACCCTCGAAGCAGAAATATTCCAGACCCAGACAGGTCAAAGCAGGATCGGGGACCATTTCCGGCGACCAGGAGCGAAAATTCTGGACCCGTCCGACCTTGACCGCGGGATCATGGATGTAAATCCAGTTGTCGGGAAAATCCTTGTCATCCTTGGCAATCAGCGCAACGGTCAGAAAATCCCGATAGGCCAGCAATTTGGCATGCGGAGCCGTTTCCAGTCCGGGTTTGAGCATGGTGCCAAGCTCGCGCAGCGGTGCGGACGAGATCACATGCTTTCCATGATATTTTTGCTGCAATCCGTCTGCGGTGCGGGTCGTGACCTCCCAGAGAGAGTGCTTGTCCAGCCATTCCACAGCGATCGTTTTTTCGCCCATCATGATCAGCCCGCCCTGGGCCCGGGTTTTTTCGGCGGCCGCTTCCCAGAGCATGCCCGGTCCACGGCGCGGGTAGCGGAAGCTCTCGATCAGGGTTTTGATGACAGGCTGGCCATCGGCCCCCTGTTTGGGGACGAGAATGTTGCGGGTCAGCGCATTCCAGATCGCCGAACCCAGGCTCAGCCCTTTGATCCGTTGGGCGGCCCAATCGGCTGAAATCTCGTCGCAGGACATGCCCCAGACCTTTTCGGTATAGGTGCGGAAAAAAATGGAAAACAGCTTTTCACCGAACTGGTTGCGGACCCATTCGTGAAAACTTTTGGGGTTCTGGATCGGGGTCAGCCGCGCCCAGGCATAGGACAGCATGCAGCTTGCCGAGGTCCACAGGCCCAGATTGGCCAAGGCTTCAAAGGCCCGCAGCGGGTAGGAATAGAATTTGCCACCATAGAAAATGCGTGACAGGCGCGGCCGTTCGATAAAATCGTCGGGCAGGATCTCGTTCCACAAATCGACCACGGCGCGCGACTTCGAGAAAAAGCGGTGCCCGCCGATATCGAACAGAAAGTCGTTATGGCGCACCGTGCGGCTGATGCCGCCGACCAGTTCCGGTTCCTGTTCGAGCACGATGACGGTGTGTTTTTGTTTGGTGAGCAAATAGGAGGCGGTCAGGCCAGCCGGTCCTGCGCCGATAATCAGCACATTGGCAGTAGGGGTCATATAAAATGCTTTCGGGCTATGCTTCGCGGCTCAAGGGCGCAAAACTGAATAAAAAATGACCGGAGAAAGACAGGGCTGCCGCCGTCACTGCGCTGGTGATGATCAACCATTGATCCGCAATGTCGGGCCGCATCCAACGCAAAAACATGAAGAAAAACAGGTTGAAACTCTGTGCGACGCCGGTCACAACGCCATAGCGTAGCGCTTCGAGACGCTTGCTGCGGCCCGTGGCTGAAAATGTCAGCCGGCGGTTGAGCGCCCATGTCACGGGTGTGGCCAGACACAGAGAGGCAAAGCGGCTGAGCGCCGCGTGTTTGCACATTCCGAAAATCAACGCATAGCACAGGCTGTCGATTGCCAGACCGACCAGACCGATGGAGAGAAACGCGACAATTCTTCGCAAAATATGCGGCATAGCGTGAGCCAAAAATGAATGGATCGAAACGCGGTGAACAACAAAAAAACAAAAATTAAACAAATCACTACTTTTATAACTCTATGACATCCCCAAAGCGGATGAAAGTGCAAAATCGTCCTAATTCTGACAGAATTGTCGTTGAAAGCCTTCACGGGGCTCGGGGACTGTTTTTTTTGATTGTGGCGGGCGGCCATAAGGCTGAAGGATCACAGACCGGCTCGCCGGTTTGGGGCAGGATGTGACGGAATTGGAACAGGCAACAATGAGTTTATCCTTGAGGCCGTTGATCGGCAGGATGATGGTGGTCGCAGGTCTCGGCGTGGTGCTGGCGGCGTGCTCGCCGACTATCGACAGCGTGACCAGCGATTTTGCCTCCCCGACAGCCATCTGGCGCTCGCAACGGGCTGAACCGCATGATGTCCGTATTCTGGTGACTTCGACCCGCAAACTGAACAGCAAAGGCCAGATGACCGGCGAAATCGGCACCGAGCCGAGCTATTTCTCAACCAGCGTCAGCGTCCCGCCGGGCCACCGCCCCGGTATCATCGAGCGGCCAAGCATCACCTCCGAGAGCAAGCCCCGTCACTTCGTGCTGGGGGCACAGCGTCCGATGGAGGCCGACAGTTTCAAGACCGTGCTGGCCACGACCCTGTCGGGCCGCGTCGGAGTCTCGCGCGATGTGCTGATTTTCGTGCACGGTTTCAACACCAGTTATGACGAGGCCCGCTATCGGCTGGCGCAGGTCACGGAGGATTCTCAGTTTTCCGGTGTGCCGGTGCTGTTCACATGGCCCTCGCAACGCGATCTGTTTGCCTATGTCACCGACAAGGACAGTGCGACCGCCTCGCGTGATACTCTGGAACGGTTGATGCGCGATGTGGCCGCCACTCCCGGTGTCGGTCGGGTGCATGTGCTGGCCCATTCGATGGGGACGTGGCTGGCGATGGAAGCCTTGCGCCAGAATGCGATTGCCGGACAGGCCGATCTTGGCGGACGTCTGGGAGAGATCATGCTTGCCTCTCCCGACATCGGGCTTGATGTGTTCCGCGGCCAGATGGCACGGTTGGGCAATGTCACCCGCGTGTCGGTCTTTGCGGCGTCTGACGACAAGGCGCTGTCGATTTCAGGGGCCCTTGCGGGCTCGCGCACCCGCGTGGGTGCCCTGGATCTGAACAACAGCGAACACCGTGCCGAAATCGCCCGCCTGGGCGTGCGGGTCTATGACCTGAGCAAGATGAATGTGCAGGACATGTTCCGGCACGGCAATTATGCCGAGGCCCCGCAGATTGTCGGCATGATCGGGGCGCAACTGGCCGAGCCCAAATTCGAGGACCGCCAAGCCGGCGGGTTTATCGATGACGATGCCGTCAAGGCGGCCAAGGCGCCTTTGCCCGGGACCGCGGCGGTGACCAGCGAAAACCTGCCGCCACCGCCTGCCCAATAAAGGGATTGCTGCCCCTACTGGGCAGCGCTGCGCTGCGAATAGCCGAGCTTGATGTTCAACTCGTCGAGCAACTTGGCAGCCGCTTCGGTGATCACCGTGCCGGGCGGGAAGATGGCGGCCGCACCCGAGGCTTCAAGCGCAGCGAAATCCTGCGGCGGGATCACGCCGCCCACCACCACCATGACATCGGAATGGCCCTGATCCGCCAAAGCGGATTTGAGGGCCGGAACCAGCGTCAGATGGCCTGCGGCCAGTGAGGAGACCCCGACAATATGCACCTCCCGGGCAATGGCCTGTTCGGCCACTTCCTCTGGCGTGGCAAACAGCGGCCCGATCACCACATCGAACCCGAGATCGGCAAAGGCCGAAGCGATCACCTTCTGGCCGCGGTCATGGCCATCCTGTCCCATCTTGGCGAGCAGCACGCGAGGTGGCCGCCCTTCGTTCTCGCGGAAGGCACTGATTTGTGCCTCGACCCGACGGGCTGTGTCGTTGTCGGCGCCCATCTCGCGGCGATAGACGCCGGAAATTGCCTTGATCTCGGCCTTGTGGCGGCCAAACACCTGTTCGAGGGCCAGCGAAATTTCACCGACTGTGGCTTTGGCGCGTGCCGCCTCGACTGCCAGAGCCAGCAGATTGCCCTTGCCGCGCGCCCCTGCGGTCAGGGCGTTCAGCGCGGCTGCGACAGCCGCGCTGTCGCGCTCGGCTTTCAAACGGTTGAGCTTGCCGATCTGGGCGGCACGCACGGCGGAATTGTCGACCTTCAACACGTCGATCGGACGCTCGTCCGAGGTGCGGAAGCGGTTGACGCCCACCACCGATTGGTGGCCTGAATCAATGCGCGCCTGGGTTTTGGCGGCGGCTTCCTCGATCCGCAATTTGGGGATGCCGGCTTCGATCGCCTTGGCCATGCCGCCGAGTTTTTCGATCTCCTCGATATGCTCCCACGCCTTGGCGGCGAGATCATGGGTCAGTCGTTCGACGTAATAGGAACCACCCCACGGATCGATGATTTTGGTGGTGCCGCTTTCCTGCTGCAAGAACAGCTGCGTGTTGCGGGCGATGCGGGCCGAGAAATCGGTCGGCAGAGCCAGTGCTTCGTCGAGCGCATTGGTGTGCAGGGACTGGGTATGGCCCTGGGTGGCGGCCATGGCCTCGATCTGCGTGCGGATCACATTGTTGAAAACGTCCTGCGCGGTCAGCGACCAGCCCGATGTTTGCGAATGGGTGCGCAAGGGCAGCGACTTTTCCGATTGCGGATTGAATTGCTGGACCAGCTTGCACCACAACAGGCGGGCGGCGCGCAGCTTGGCGACTTCCATGAAGAAATTCATGCCGATCGCCCAGAAGAAACTCAGCCTCGGCGCAAAGCGGTCAACCGACAGGCCGGCGGCCACGCCTGCGCGGAGATATTCCACCCCATCGGCCAGCGTGTAGGCCAGTTCGAGATCCTGCGTCGCACCCGCTTCCTGCATG
>CANFLM010000055.1 GCA_947447895.1 Hyphomicrobiales bacterium | reverse complement strand
GGTGCTGGCCGGCGCCGGCACCGGCAAAACACGGGTGTTGACCACCCGCATCGCCCATCTGATTGCCACGGGGCTGGCACGGCCCGGCGATATTCTGGCCGTGACCTTTACCAACAAGGCGGCGCGCGAGATGAAGGAGCGGATCGGCCACCTGCTCGGCTCGGTCGGCGAAGGCATGCCGTGGCTCGGCACATTCCACGCCATCGGCACCAAAATCCTGCGCCGCCACGCCGAACTGGTCGGCTTGCGCTCGGATTTCACCATTCTGGATACCGATGACCAGATCAGGCTGATGAAACAGGTCATTCAAGCCGATGACATCGATGAGAAACGGTGGCCCGCCCGTGCGCTGGCCTCGATGATCGACGGCTGGAAAAACCGCGGCCTGACACCGGACAAGGTCTCCGCAGGCGAGGCAGCCGCCTTTGCCAACGGGCGCGGCGGCAAGCTCTATGCCGCCTATCAACAGCGGTTGAAAGATCTCAATGCCGCCGATTTTGGCGATCTTTTGCTCGAAAACCTGCGGCTGTTCCGTGAAAACCCCGATGTGCTGGTCGGCTATCAGGAACGCTTCCGTTATATGCTGGTGGACGAATACCAGGACACCAACGTTGCCCAATATCTGTGGCTGCGCCTGTTGGCGCAGGGCCGCCGCAATGTGGCCTGTGTGGGGGATGACGACCAGTCGATCTATGGCTGGCGCGGCGCCGAGGTCGATAACATCCTGCGGTTCGAACATGATTTCCCTGGAGCTACGGTAATCCGGCTTGAGCGCAATTACCGCTCGACCGGCCATATTCTGGGTGCGGCCTCGCACCTGATCGCCCATAACGAGGGACGGCTCGGCAAAACCCTGTTTACCGATGACGAGGCGGGCGAAAAGGTCACCATCACCGGCGCATGGGACTCCGAAGAGGAAGCGCGGCTGATCGGCGAGGAAATCGAAGCCCTCCAGCACAAGGGCCACAATCTATCGGAAATGGCGGTTTTGGTTCGCATCTCCGCGCAAATGCGCGAAATCGAAGACCGTTTTGTGACACTCGGCCTGCCCTATCGGGTCATCGGCGGACCGCGGTTCTACGAGCGCGCCGAAATCCGCGATGCGCTGGCCTATCTGCGTTGCGTGGCCAATCCGACCCATGATCTCGCCTTCGAGCGGATCGTCAATGTACCCAAACGGGGTTTGGGTGATGCCACCATCGAACAGGTCCATGTCTATGCCCGCGCCAACCGCCTGCCGATGATGGAGGCTGTCAGACAGCTGATCGAGACCGACGAGCTCAAGCCCAAACCGCGCAGCACCTTGCGGGAACTGACAGCCAGTTTTGCCCGCTGGTCGAGCCTGATCGACACGATGAAGCACAATGAACTGGCCGAAATGGTGCTCGAAGAATCCGGCTATACCGATATGTGGCAGAAAGAGCGGACACCGGAGGCGGCCGGACGGCTTGAAAACCTTAAGGAACTCGTGCGCTCGCTCGAAGAATTTCCCGATCTCAATGCCTTTCTCGAACACGTCTCGCTGGTGATGGAGGCCAGCGAATCTTCGGACGGCGATCGGGTCTCGATCATGACGCTGCACGGCGCCAAAGGGCTGGAATTCGAGACCGTCTTTCTGCCCGGCTGGGAAGAAGCCCTGTTTCCCAACCAGCGCGCGCTTGACGAAAGCGGCAAGGCCGGGCTGGAAGAGGAGCGCAGGCTTGCTTATGTCGGCCTCACGCGCGCCAGACGGCGGGCCAAACTGTTTTTTGCCACCAACCGCCGCCTGCACGGTATGTGGAACGCCACAGTGCCGAGCCGGTTCATTGATGACCTGCCCGAAGCCCATGTTGAAATTGCCGAGGCCCCGGCCGGTTACGGCTCCTATGGCTCCTCGCGCTTTGACCGGATGGGCAGTTTCCAATCCGCCTATTCCACCCCCGGCTGGCAGCGTGCCCAATCCTCGGGGCAGACAAGCCGGCAGGGTGGCCAATATGGTGGCGGCTCGGCCTATGGCGCCTCCCAGGCCAGATCCACCCCCCGCTCGCCAGCCCCCGCGCAGATCGAAGGCGAAGTGGTGGCCCGCTCGGGTGGGCCCGCATCGGGATTTGCACTCGGCAACCGGATTTTCCATGTCAAATTCGGCAATGGCACGGTGGTCAGTGTCGACGGCAACAAGCTGACCATTGATTTCGACAAAGCGGGCCGCAAAATGGTGCTCGAGAGTTTTGTCAAAGCCATTTGAGAGAGCGGGTTTGAGGGCCTGTTCTTTTGCGGATTTGAATTAAAAATCATGCAAAACCTGTCGGAATCGGCAGGAGCTTTTTTCGTATGTTGCGGTTACCATGTTTAAATAGTGGAGCTGATGACCCGCTTAATGGATGGTTGGAATGTGACACCAACATGTGCGACCGGCGCGGGGCCCTTGCCCCTTTCCGGATCCCACCATCCGCGTGAACGCGTTTTCCCGACCTTTGACACTGTGAGCCAGACGCTGCGTTTATTAAAAAACCGATGGCCCGACAATCTTGCCCTTTCCGGCTTGGAGAGGGTGGGACTGAGCCGCTTTGATGGACCTTGCGCGTTATCCGCTGTTGTTGCCGGTTGATCCTGTTGTCAGTGCGACCAAGCTGACATTTCGCCAAATCCTGGACCTTTCCTCGAAATGGCCTGTCCTTTGCGGGGAAAATCCCTTGGAACAGCCTATCAAAAAAGCGTTTTCCCACCAAAGCACCCGCTGTGGAACGCCCTTGCCGATAGCCCAGCCCGATGACACCGGAGCTTTAACCCAAGGGCTTTCGCCGCGCATATCGACCGACCGGCTGACACCGCCGATCCCGAAGAGAGGGGCGACGGACGCGTCTCCGCTCCGGACCCTGATCGACACGTCACGCAATCCACTGGCGATCTGGACGCTCGACCATTTCACCCGATCGCATATGACCAAAACCAAGACATCCGGAAAGACGACCGTCACCGAAATAGCTCTGGCCCGTCCCGACCTGATCAGGCATGTGCTGGACAACAAGGCCGGTCGCTACGGAACCTTCCCGGGCAGTCTGCACTGCCATGATCTCAATCTGTCGGAGGGCATGGGAGCCAATCAGGCGCTGGCCCAATCCATGGCGCAATTTTCCTTGCAGGCCTTGAACGGTTACTTCCCCGCGATGGAGACGGAAGCCAGCCTGCTGGCCGACAAACTCTTGGCAAGCCATCTCGATCCGGACATGCCGATTTCACCGGTCATGAGCGATGTGGTCAGCCGGATGATCCAGACCACGCTGCTGGCACAGGTGCCCGACATCGAAAGCCAGATGGTGATGCAGACCCTTGAAGCCTCGCTCGAAGCGACTGGCGCACGTGATGCCCTCACCTATCTTGATGTGCCGGCCTGGGTCCAGCAGTTGAGTGCAAGGCTCAATCAGGGGCCCCGAACCAAACTCCGGCAGACGGTCCTGCAACTGGTAAGCTCGCGCCGGAACAGGCGTGAATATGGATTGCCGCCGAAAACACCGGACCTGATCGGTGCGCTGATCAATGTCTTCCATGCCAAGCCCGGCCTCGATGACCATGACGAGCAGATCACCAGCATGGTGATCGCAATTCTGTCGACCTGCTATGCCACAAGCCACCGCACGTTGGTGTGGGCCTTGGCGCTGCTGGCTTGCGCGCCGGACATCCAGTTGCAATGCGCCGCTGAAGCCCGGGCGCTCTGCGCCGACCCCTCCCCCATGAGCAGCAAGATCGAGGCGGCGCAGATGGTCAAAGCCGTGATCAGCGAGACCCTCCGACTCTATCCGCCGGTGCCCGTCATGCGCCGGACCGTCCTACAGGACGATTTCAACCATCATCTCTCCATCGCCAAGGACAGCACAGTGCTGATTTCCCCTTGGGTTCTCCACCGCCACCATATGCTGTGGTATGATCCAGACAGTTTTATTCCCGAGCGATTTTCGGGCGAGGCGCGCCACAGGATTGCGCCCTACACCTTCCTGCCATTTGGCGGTGGCGAGCAGACCTGCATCGGCTTTGGCTATATGATGCAGGCCACACGTCTTGTGCTGCTGGCCCTGCTGAACCAGTTGACTGTGCACTATCCTGCAGGCCAAAGCCTGCCTGTGCCGGTGCAGCGCGTTGGTTTGCTGCCGCAATCGCCGATCAGCCTGATTGTCCGCCCACGGGGGCCATAGGCCGAGGATACCCCCGTGACAGATCGGCGTGAAAACGCTAAGACAACGACATGCTTGAAGGTTTGCACCCCCAAAATCCCACCCATGTGATGCGTCTCACCACCAACGAGCGCATAGCGCGCCGCGTGGCCGATCTGATCGTCGAGACGTTTGATCCGTCTGAAACGGCTTCTGCCGCCTTCGAGAACGAGGCGACACTGGCCTGGGAGGTCGAAGTCTATTTCGCCCGCCAGCCCGATGAACAGGCCATGCGTGATCTGGTCGAGATCGCCGCTGGCAAGGAGATCGCCGCTGCGGTCTATTTCGAAATTCTGGCTGAAAAGGACTGGGTCAAAGCTTCGCTCGACGGGTTGAGCATGGTCGAAGCCGGTCGTTTCGTGATCCACGGCAGCCATGACCGCTCCCGCGTCCCGCTCAACACGATCGGCATCGAGATCGAGGCGGCCCTGGCCTTCGGGACCGGCCATCACGGCACCACCCGCGGTTGCCTCTTGATGCTGGACCATATCCTGAAGCAGCGCCGTCCTGTGCATGTGCTCGATGTCGGCACCGGCACGGGCGTGCTGGCCATTGCCGCCGCCCGCGCCCTGCACCGGCCTGTGGCCTGCGGGGATATCGATCCGATTGCGGTCGAAGCGGCGGCCTCCAATGCACGGCTCAACCGTGTCGGCACTCTGGTGCATCCGGTGGTGGCCAAGGGGATCGGCCATCCAGCCTTGAACCGTCCTTATGGCTATGATCTGATTTTCGCCAATATTCTCGCCCGTCCGCTGATCCGGCTGGCCCCGCACATCGCATCGGTGGCAGCCAGAGGCGGGGATATTGTCCTGTCGGGACTGCTTGACCGCGATGTGCCGGGGGTTCTGTCGGCCTATCGGGCGCAAGGCTGGCACCAGTTGAGCCGTATCAATCTCGAAGGCTGGGCCTGTCTGCACCTCAAGCAAGGCGGAGCGGCAGCCCGGCGGCAAGACTGACCAGTAGCAACGGGATGAACCAATGGCGCGGTTTCAGCAATTCGACAGCAAGACCGACGGAACACAGGGCAAAGTGCGTTTGCAGGCCTTGCGGCAGGAATTGACCCATCAGGGACTGGCCGGCTTCATCATCCCGCGCACCGATGACTATCAAAGCGAATATGTGCCGCCCTGTGCGGAACGGCTGGCCTGGCTGACCGGCTTTTCAGGCTCCTGGGGCATGGCCGTGGTGCTGCACAATGATGCCGCCATTTTTGTCGATGGCCGCTACACGGTGCAGGTGCGCGAACAGGTGGATGTCGAAGCCTTTCCACCCCGGCATCTGATCGAACATCCGCCCGAATTATGGCTTGAAGAACGGCTCAAGGCCGGTGACAGGATCGGTTTCGACCCCAATCTGCATACGCTGGACGGCATTGCCCGCTTGCGCAATGCGGTCACACAGGCGGGAGCCTCGCTGGTGGCGGTGACCTCCAATCCGGTTGATGCCGTCTGGCATGACCAGCCCTCGATCCCCCTTGCGCCCGTGGTGCTGCATGAGCACAGCCATGCCGGCGAGGAGACTTCGGACAAGCTCAAGCGCATCACCGAGAGGCTTGCCGCCTTCAAGGCCGATGCCCTGCTGGTCAGCGATCCGCACAATCTGGCGTGGATTTTCAACATCCGCGGTGGCGATGTCTCCCATACCCCCCTGCCGCTGGGTCGCGCGGTCATTCCCGCCGAAGGGCGCCCGGTTCTTTTGCTGGATGGCCGCAAATTGACCAACAGCGTTGCCGACAGCCTGAGCCAAATCGCCGACATTGCCCATCCCGATACGCTTGATGCGGTGCTGGAACGGGTCAGCGCCGGCGGCAAGACCATCCGCGTCGATCAGGCCACGGCCCCCGTGCGGCTAATCACCCTGATCGAACAGGCCGGAGGAAAAATCTCCAGCGGCCCTGATCCCGTCTCGCTGATGAAAGCGGCCAAAAATCCGACCGAACTGGCGGGTACGCGCGAGGCGCATCTGCGTGACGGCGTGGCGATGGTGCATTTCCTGCATTGGCTCGACCAGCATGCCCCCACAGGCACAGAAACCGAAATCAGCGCGGCCGAAGCCCTCGAAGCCTTCCGCCTGGCATCGGGTGCGCTGGTGGATGTGTCATTTCCCTCGATCTCGGCGGCGGGCCCCAATGCCGCCCTGCCGCATTACCGGGTCTCGCACCAGACCAACCGTCCGATTACCGAGGGCTTCTATCTGATCGATTCCGGCGGACAATATCGCGACGGCACCACCGACATCACCCGCACCATTGCCATCGGCACGGTCAGTGACGAGATGACAGACCGTTATACCCGCGTGCTCAAAGGCATGATTGCCATTGCCCGCGCTGTCTTCCCCAAGGGCACGTCCGGCGCGCAGATCGACGCCTTTGCCCGGCAGCACCTCTGGCAGATCGGGACAGATTTCGACCACGGCACCGGACACGGCGTCGGCAGCTATCTTTCCGTGCATGAAGGCCCGCAGCGCATTGCCAAGATCGGCACCACCCCGCTTGAAGCCGGCATGATCCTGTCGGACGAACCGGGCTATTACCGTGTCGGCGCCTTCGGCATCCGGATCGAGAACCTGATTGTTGTCGAACCGCGCACCATCGCCGGCGCCGAGCGCCCGATGCTCGGGTTCGAGACCCTGACTTTCGTCCCGATTGATACCCGCCCGATCCAGCGCGACTTGCTGGGCGCAGACGACACGCAATGGCTCAATGCCTATCACCGGCAGGTCTGGGACAAATTGTCGCCGCGTGTCGAGGGTGACGTCAAACTCTGGCTGCAACAGGCCACCAAAGCGATCTGAGCGGCGGTGTTCAACCGACCAGCGTAAACCACTCGTCTTCGGTGATGACCTCGACGCCGTGCTTGCTGGCATCGGCCAGTTTGGACCCCGCTCCGGGTCCGGCCACGACCAGATCGGTCTTTTTGGAGACAGAACCGGAGACTTTGGCTCCCAGACGCTCGGCCATCGCCTTGGCCTCATCACGGCTCATCCGTTCCAAAGCACCGGTAAACACAACGGTTTTGCCCGATACAGGCGACTGGCTGGCCACCACTTCGGGCGGTTGCAAGGTCAGATGCGTCAACAGATCCGCCACCACTTCGCTGTTGTGCTGTTCGGTGAAAAAATCGACCAGAGCTTCCGCCATCACAGGCCCGATGCCGTCAATCGCCGTCAGGGCCTTGCGGGCCTCGCTGTCGGGTTCGCGGGCAGCAAGCGCGGTGTCGCGCAAGGCCTCGACTGTCCCGAAATGGCGGGCCAGCAATTTCGCGGTGGATTCCCCGACATGGCGGATGCCCAGCGCAAAGATAAATCGGTGCAGGGCCACATTGCGGCGCGCCGCAATCGCCGCGAACAGATTGCGCACCGAGGTCTCACCCCAGCCCTCGCGGTTTTTGAGCTTTTTCAGCGAGGCGGCATCGCGTGCTTCAAGCGTGAAAATATCCTGCGGACGCTTGACCAAGCCGTCGAGATAGAAGGCTTCGATCTGCCGCTCGCCAAATCCTTCGATGTCCAGCGCATCACGCCCGACAAAATGCCTGAGCCGCTCGACCGCCTGCGCCGGACAGACAAGACCACCCGTGCAACGGCGTGCTTTGTCCTCTTTGCCTGATGCATCGACCTCACGGACCGCATGCGAACCGCAAACCGGACAGGTTTTCGGGAAATCATAGGCCAAGCTGTCGGGCTTGCGGTGGTCCAGCACCACCGAGACAACCTGCGGGATCACATCCCCCGCCCGCTGGACGACCACCGTATCGCCGATGCGGACATCCTTGCGGGCGATCTCTTCTTCATTGTGCAAGGTGGCGTTGGAGACAACCACACCGCCCACAGTCACCGGATCAAGCCGCGCCACCGGTGTCAGCACGCCGGTGCGGCCGACCTGGATATCAATGGCTGTGACCCGTGTGGTCGCCTGTTCGGCCGGGAATTTGTGGGCTGTCGCCCAGCGCGGCGAACGGGCAATAAAGCCGAGCCGCCTTTGCAGGGCCAGATCGTCGACCTTATACACCACGCCGTCGATATCATAAGCCAGACTGGCCCGTTGCGCCTCGATGGCGCGGTAATGGGACATAAGATCGGACAGCGTGTCGCAACGCTTCATCAGGGGATTGGTGACAAAGCCGAAACGCGCAAAGGCCTCCACCATGGCGGACTGGCTGGCAGAGGGCAGTGGCTCGCTGATCTCGCCCCAGCCATAGGCAAAAAACCGCAAGGGACGGGCAGCGGTGATGGCGGGATCAAGCTGGCGCAACGAACCTGCCGCCGCATTGCGCGGATTGGCAAAAACCGGCTTGCCCTCGGCCTCTTGCCGCTGGTTCAAGGCAGCAAAATCATCCTTGCGCATATAGATTTCGCCGCGCACCTCCAGAATGGCCGGCACGGAACCGGCCAGCACCTGCGGAATATCCTTGATCGTCCGGACATTGAGGGTCACATCTTCCCCCTCCTCGCCGTCCCCGCGTGTGGCCGCGACAACCAGCCTGCCGCCTTCATAGCGCAAGGAGCAGGACAGACCGTCGATCTTCGGCTCAGCCGTGAGAATGACCGGAGCCTGCGCATCGAGATCAAGAAAGCGCCGCATGCGGTCGACAAACTCGCCCGCCTCCTCCTCAGAGAAGACATTGGAGAGCGACAGCATCGGCACGCTGTGTTTGACCTTGGCGAATTTCTCGGAGGGCTTGGCCCCGACCGACACCGCAACCACCGAGCGCAATTCGGGAAAACGCGCCTCGATGGCCAGCAGGCGGAGCCTCAGACTGTCATATTCGGCATCCGAGATAACAGGCGCATCCTGCTGGTGGTAGCGCACATCATGGGCCGCAATCTCGGTGGCAAGGTCCTGATGCTCCAGACGCGCCTCGAACGGGGTCAGGGTTTCAACCGCCATGGCACGCGCGGGCGATGTCATGCTCAGGCGCCCGCCGCTGTGGCCAGCAGACGTCTGGCCGCCGCCCGCGCTTCCTCGGTGATTTCGGCACCCGACAACATGCGGGCGATTTCCTCGCATCGCGGATCATCCGCCAGCCGATCGACACGGGTTGCCACGCGGCCGGCCTCCATCGCCTTGGAAATCAGATAGTGGCACGCCGCTTTGGCTGCCACTTGCGGGGCATGGGTAACGGCCAGCACCTGCACCCGCCCGGCCAGACGCGCCAGACGTTGTCCGATGGCATCAGCCACCGCACCGCCAACCCCCGTATCGATTTCATCGAAGACCAGTGTCGGGGTCGAACCGCGATCAGCGAGCCGGACTTTGAGGGCCAGCATGAAGCGCGACAATTCGCCGCCCGAGGCCACTTTCATCAACGGACCCGGCTTGGTGCCCGGATTGGTTTCCACCCAGAATTCGACCCGATCGAAGCCTGCGGCATGCCGCTGCTCGCGGTCACTCTCGACCATCACGATGAAACGCGCCCGCTCCAGCTTCAAAGGCGGCAATTCGCTGCCGACCGCCTCTTCCAGAGTTTTGGCCGCCGCATGGCGGCTCTGCGACAAGGCCTCGGAGGCCGAGAGATAGGCCTGCTCGCTGTCCTTGACAGCCTTCTGAAGGGTGACCAGATCGGCCTCGCCCGCATCGATTGCCGACAGATCGGCGTCGAATTTGTCCGCAAGGGCGGCCAGATCATCCACCGGAACATTATATTTGCGGCCTGCCGCCCTCAAGGCAAACAGCCGTTCCTCGACATGTTCGAGATCGCGCGGATTGAATTCGGTGGCGCGCTGCGCCTCCTCGATGGTCTGGCGGGCCCTGTCGACGGCATCCAGCGCCTGCCCCAGCGCCTGCAGCGAGGGATTGATCAGTTGCGGCACGTCGCGTGACCGCCGTTCCAGCCGCCGCATCACCGAGGACAGCACCGGAATGGGCGATGAATCGCCCGACAGGGCATCGAGGGCATCATTGATTTCGGTGGCGATCTTTTCCGATCCCATCATGGTCTGGCGGCGGGTCGCGAGATCGGTTTCCTCGCCTTCCTGCGGTGCCAGCTTGTTCAGCTCGGCCGCGGCATGGCGCAGGAAATCGGCCTCCTTGCGGACCTTCTCGATATAGGCCTCATGGGCATTCAACTGGTCGCGCGCACTGCGGAATGTTGCAAAAGCGGCCGCAACAACGGCAACCAGTGGCTGGTTCTGGGCAAAGGCATCCAGCAAATCGCGGTGCGAGGCGGGGTCTGTCAGGGCACGGTCATCATGCTGGCCGTGGATTTCGACCAGCGTCGCACCGATGGCTTTGAGAGCCTGGACGCTGACGGCCTGATCATTAACCAGCGCCCGCGTGCGGCCATCGGCAAACTGGATCCGGCGCAGGATGATTTCGCCCTCAAAGGCGATATCCTGAGCCTGCAGCAGACGGGCGGACGGATGATCGGACGGCACACTGAAAACAGCGGTGACCTGCCCCTGGTTTTCTCCGTGGCGTACCAGCGATCCATCGCCACGCGCCCCAAGGGCCAATGCGAAGGCATCGAGCAGGATCGATTTACCGGCACCCGTTTCACCGGTCAGAACACCAAGGCCAGTCTCGAAGCCGAGTGTCAATTTGTCAATCAGCACAATGTCGCGGATGGACAGTTCAACAAGCATCAGCCCACCCCTCGACGCAGCGGTTACAGGTTCGGATTAACCCAGACCGAAGCTTTTGAAGGCTTTGCTCATCCAGGAGTCTGTGCTTTCGCGCGGCTCGAGACCCTTGGTCTGCAGCAAAGCATAGGTGTCCTTATACCAGACGGAGTCGGGATAGTTATGCCCCAACACGGCCGCAGCCGTTTGCGCCTCGTTGACGACGCCCAAAGCCAGATAGGCTTCGGCCAGACGCGCCAAAGCTTCCTCGGTCTGGTTGGTGCGCTGGTAATTGGACACTACCGCACGGAAACGGTTGATCGCGGCGGTATAATTGCGCTTTTTCAGATAGAAGCGCGCAATATCCATTTCACGGCCAGCCAGCTGGTCCTGCACGACGGTGATCTTGTAACGGCTGTCTTCCACATATTCGGACTTCGGCCAGCGTTCGACCACTTCGCGGAAGGCCATCAGCGCCTTGTCGGCACGATCCTGGTCACGCGCCGTATCAGGGATCTGGTTGTAATAGGAATTGGCCACCATGTAGGCCGCATAGGCCGCATCGTCGCTGGCCGGATAGAGGCCCAGGAACCGCTTGCCGGTGATGGCGGCTTCATCATAATTGCGGGCATTGTAATGGGCGAAGGTCTGCATGATCAGAGCCTTTTTCGACCATGTCGAAAACGGATATTCACGGTCCACTTTGGCAAAGCGTTTGGCCGCGCTGTCGAACGAATTCTCGTTCAGAAAGGCGAGACCCTGATTATACATCACTTCCGCAGCCACAGCCGGTTTGATTTCGGGCTTGTAAACCTCGTCATCGCCAAACGGATTGAGCGAGGACAGGGTATCGCACCCGGCCACCGAAACAGCGAGCATGACAGCCATGAGCGGGAATGTAAGGCGCGAGGACAGGCGGAGCTGTGAGCCGGACTTGAAACGCAGGGTCATTCTCTGGAGCATCCTCTGGATCGGGGCCGCGGTACGCATACCGCCTATTATCGGCACCTTAGCGCAAAATTATGGCAGATTCCAGACTTCTATTCATGATGCCGACAGCAAAAACCGGATGTGGTTTATGCACTATGCACCGATCGCCAAGCGCCTGTATCTCAGGCTTCGGCCAAGGCGACGGCGGAGGCCGGCAAGGTCCCCAGACCGGATGCGGCTTGCGAGGCCGTCACCAGGCGATAGGCGTCCTGATCGGCAAACAGGGCCTGCAGAATCGACACATTCATCTTGTGGCCACCGCAATAGGAGCGATATTTGCCAATGATCGGTGCGCCTGCCAGCGAGAGGTCCCCGATCGCATCAAGGGTCTTGTGGCGGACGAATTCATCCGGCCAGCGGGTCCCGTCGGGATTGAGCACCCCGTCATCACCCAGTGCAACAGTGTTATCGAGCGAAGCGCCCAAGGCATAACCGGCGCGGCGCAGATGCTCGACATCCTTCATGAACCCGAAGGTGCGGGCGCGCGAGATTTCCTTGCGGAATGTGCGCAGATCCAGATCTATCATTTTCTTCTGGCGGCCGATCACAGGGGTCGGGAAGTCGATTTCGACCTCGAGCCGGAAGCCGGAATCATGCGGCACCAGTTCGGCCCAGCCACGGCCCTGTTCGATGCGGACCGGCTTGAGAATTTCAATGTAACGGCGCGGAGCGGAAAAACGCACCATACCGGCTTCATCGATGGCCTCGAGAAAGGCGGCTGACGAGCCGTCCATAATCGGCATTTCGGGACCGTCGATCTCGATCAGAACATTGTCGAGGCCCGCGGCATAGAGCGCGGCCATCAGATGTTCGATTGTGGCCACAGAGCCGGTTTCGGCGTCGCCGATCACCGTGCACAATTCGGTCGCGGAGACTGACTTCCAGTTCGCCTTGATGCGGCGGTCGCGGCCATCGGGCAGACCTGTGCGCAAAAACACGATGCCGGTATCGGCATTGGCAGGATGCATGATCATATGGACGGGCTGCCCGCCATGAACGCCCAAACCTGACAGTTCAACGCTGTTACGAATGGTGGTTTGCTTGGTCTGCATCATCGTCTCGTTGCCTTTGTTTCAAATGGGACCGCTTGACACAAATCCCCTTCGTTGGACGGGTTTACGCCAAGCCGGCCCAACATAAAAATCAAGCTTTGTTACCATTTGTTACAATGCGCATCCTTTTGATTTTACATAAGAAAAAGCCCGCCAATTGCTTGACGGGCTGTTAACCATCTGTGGATTACGCCGTGCCTTGCTTTCCAAGTGGCAGAGGAGATGCAACTCCTCCGCCGCACCTGTCGGCCTTAGTTGGACTGGCGGCGCAAAAAGGCAGGAATTTCCAACTGGTCGTCCTCAAACGCGCGGGACTGGTTCTGCGGCTGCGGCTGCAAAGCAGGACGCTTGGCAAAATCCTGATGGGCCATCGGCGCTCCCATCATCGAGCTGTCACTCTGGCGGGGCTCGGCAGGAGCCTGAACCGGAGCACGCGGGGCCGGAGCTTCCGGCTCGGCACGTTCGGTCTTGCGACCGAAGCCGGCTGCGGCCAGACGGTCGATCAGCGATGCGCGCTTGCGCTCCGGTGCGGGTTCGGGAGAAACCGTGCTATGGGCGGCGGCATAGCTCTGCTGGGCCACCAGTGGCAGATCCTCGATCCGCGGCATGCGCGGAGCGCGCACAGGCTGTTCAGGCTGCGGCGGAATGAAAGAGGTTGGAGCCTGATAGGCCGGAGCCTGCGGTGCGGGCTGCTGGTAGGCAGGAGCCTGGTAAGCAGGAGCCTGCGGAACGGCGGGCTGGTAGACCTGGGCCTGCGGTGCCTCGTAGCGGTCATAGGCCGGAGCGGCAGCAGGCTGGCGCATCGCGGGCTGGGGAGCCGCTGCCGATGGGGCGTTCATGGTTGCGGGACGCAGCGAGACGTCGGCATAGGACTGCGGCGCAGGAGCCGAAGGCATATGGGGACGGGCCACGGCGGCGGCACGCAGTGTGGCTTCTTCCTCGGCGCGCTGGGCCTCGCGGGACTGTCCCATCAAATCGCTCTGGAAACGGGCGGCAGCCTCGGCAATCCGTGCTTCGGTGGTCGCAAGACCCTTGTCGCGCATCATTTCGGCATAATCGATACCGGTGGCCACAACCGACACGCGGACAATGCCTTCGAGCGAATCGTCACGGGTCGCACCGAAGATCACATTGGCTTCGTGATCCACTTCCTCGCGGATGCGGGTCGCGGCTTCATCGACCTCGTACAGGGTCAGATCGGAACCGCCGGTGATCGAGATCAGCAGGCCGCGGGCTCCCTTCATCGACACATCATCGAGCAGCGGGTTGGCGATGGCGGCTTCGGCAGCACGCAAAGCGCGCTTTTCGCCGCTGGCTTCGCCCGTTCCCATCATGGCTTTGCCCATTTCGCGCATCACGGCGCGGACGTCGGCAAAGTCGAGATTGATAAGTCCTTCCTTGACCATCAGATCGGTGATGCAGGCCACGCCCGAATACAGCACACGGTCTGCCATGGCGAACGCATCGGCAAATGTCGTCTGCTCGTTGGCGACCCGGAACAGGTTCTGGTTGGGGATCACGATCAGCGTATCAACCGACTTCTGCAATTCGTTGATGCCCGCCTCGGCCAGCTTCATGCGGCGGGTACCTTCGAAATGGAACGGCTTGGTCACAACACCAACGGTCAGAATTCCGAGCTCCCGGGCCGCGCGGGCCACGATCGGGGCCGCACCGGTGCCGGTGCCGCCGCCCATGCCTGCAGTGACGAAGACCATATGCGCGCCAGCCAGTTGGTCGCGAATTTCGTCAATCACCTCTTCGGCAGCCGCACGGCCAACCCCCGGCTGCGATCCCGCGCCGAGACCCTCGGTCACCTGGATCCCCATCTGGATCACCCGATGGGCCTTGGTTGCGGTCAAAGCCTGCGCATCGGTATTGCCGACCACGAATTCGCAGCCCTGCAGACCCAATTCGATCATGTTGTTGACAGCATTGCCACCGGCACCACCGACACCGAACACGGTAATTCTCGGCTTCAATTCGCGGATATCCGGAACCTTAAGATTGATTGTCATCGTTCTGGCCTCTCGATTATGGTGCAAAGCACCTCGTCACTCTTTGTATCCGGCGTCACCGCTTGCGCGCTGCAGCCCCTTAAAAACTTTCCTTGAGCCAACGGCCCATCCGGTGGAAATAGCCGTCCGTGCCCGTGGCCAGATAGCTGCCTTCCACAGGCTCGAACCGCTCCAATCCAGCCACTTGCGGATAGACCAGAAGCCCGATGGTGGCGGCAAAAGCCGGTCCCTTCATGGCATCCGGCAGTCCCTGGACACCCAGCGGACGGCCCACACGCACCTGTTTTGACAGAATACGACGCGCCAGGTCGGGCATGCCCAGCAACTGGGCGGTGCCACCTGTCAGCACGATTCTTCTGTTCATCACACCACCTAAACCAGCAGCGTTGAGTCGATCACGCACAAATTCAAGGATTTCTTCAACCCTTGGTTTAATAACGCGGACAAGATGCGATTTGGGCACATGATGAACGGCATTGCGATCTTCATCATCAACAGATTCGACGGCAATTGTCTCGCGGTCATCCGAAGCTGAAGCGATTGTCGAACCATAAAGTGTCTTCAAACGTTCGGCATGGCTCAATGTTGTCGTAAATCCACGAGCAATATCCATCGTGATGTGGTTGCCCCCGACTGCCACAGCATCGGTATGGACCAAGGCACCGCCATGAAAAACACCGACGCTGGTGGTGCCTGCGCCGAAATCGACCACGGCCACACCCATTTCGGCCTCGTCATCGACCAGAACCGACAGGCCCGCGGCATAGGGACCGGCCACAACCGCCTCGACCTCGAGATGGCAACGCTCGACCGCCAGCATCAGGTTGCGCACGGCATATTCATCGCTGGTGACGACGTGCATATCGACCCCGAGCTTGCGCCCGAGCATGCCTTGCGGGTCGCGGATGCCGCGCGCGCCATCAAGACTGAACCCGGTTTCCAGCGCGTGCAAAATCGTGCGCTGCGGCATCACCGCATTGACACTTGCCGCACCGAAGGCGCGGTTGATGTCACCTGCGGTCACCGATTCACCGCGCAAACCGACCTCGGCAGACAGGCTGCGAGAGCCGAGCCGTCCGCCCGTTGTGCTGACAATCACCGAACGGATTTCAACCCGCGCCATGCGCTCGGCTGCATCGACAGCCTGACGGATCGACTGTTCTGCGGCATCGAGATCGACGACAGCCCCGGCTTTCAGACCGCGTGACCGCTGGTGGCCGATCCCGATGATCTGGGCGCGATGGGTGCGGCCGCGTAGCAGGTCGCTGTCGCCGGCTGGCTCGAGACGGGCAATCAGACACACGACCTTGCTGGTGCCGACATCCAGCACCGACACGATCGAGCTCCGGCGCGGCGACACCGGCTTCATCCGCGGGGTGAGATCGGTATAGCGGCTCATGTCGTGCCCCCTTTGACTTTCGAGAGCTTCTTCTGGGTCTCGAGACGCTCGGCCAAGGCCTCCTCGGTCAAACGCAGCACAACCCGGTCGGGCATGCGCAAATCAACCGCCAGAATGGCACGATCCAGCAATTTCTGCTCTTTGATCAATGCAGACAGGCGCGCCAAGGCTTCGGCTTCGCCATCCTCGGGCAGACGCGCCTCGATGCCGCGGTCAAGCCGCAGGGTCCAGCGGCGCGAGCCGACAAGTGTGGCGGCCGTGACGCGCGATTTCAGATCGGGTTGGGCTTCCAGCATCTTGAAGAGAGCGGCAGCGCGCTTGTTGGCCCCCTCGCCGACCACCAAAGGCACGCCGGCCGGCACATCGCCGCGGAATTTATCGATCACCGCGCCATCAGGCGCAATCACGCTCAATGCGCCGTGGTTCTGCCACAGCGCAAACCCTTCGCGCTCGGTGACATGGATGGCCAGACCGTGCGGATAATTCTTGCGGATCTCGACATCCTTGATCATCGGAACCGCCAACAGGCGATCGCGCACGGCATCGATATCGATGAACGGCAGAGCCTGGCCAACCGCCAGACCGGAAGATTTCAGCACATCGGCCTGCGTCAGATCGCCAAGGCCCGACATGGTAATATGCTGGACCTCGAAGCCCATCGAGCGGCCGACCGCATGGAAAGGATCTCCGTAAGCAGCCAGAAACGCGTCGGCATGGCCACCGCGCACGATGCCATAGGAGAAGGAAAGACCGACAAGAACCGTGGCCAGAAAGCCGCCCAGACCATGCGGAGTGGCATCAACCAATTGGCTGGCCGATTCCGTGACACGGGAGCGGCCCGAACGCCAGCGACGACGATGCTGCGCGGAGGCCAAGCCGAAGCCACCGGCAAAACCCCGTTCTTTTATCTGTCGCAGGAGGCGTCTTCCACCATCCATCGTACCAACTCACCAAAAGAAAGCCCTGCATGGGCGGCCAATTCCGGCACCAAAGAGGTCTGGGTCATGCCGGGTTGCGTGTTGACCTCGAGGCAGACCAGCCGTCCGGAGCCATCCGGTTGCTCGTCAAATCTGAAATCAGCGCGACTGACACCACGACACCCCAATGCCCTATGAGCCGTCAGAGCCAATTCTTGAACAGTTTGGTAAATAAAAGGTTTAAGATCTGTCGCATGAACGTGGATTGATCCCCCTTTTGCATATTTCGCGTCAAAATCGTAAAAAAAGCCTGAAGATGGCCGGATGTCGATCACCCCGAGGGCCCGATCATCCATCACCGCGCAGG
>CANFLM010000054.1 GCA_947447895.1 Hyphomicrobiales bacterium | reverse complement strand
TTGTGTTTGCCGCGCAGCCGCATGGCCACCAGCGATGCCAAACGGCCAACAACGAGGCCCTTCGCATCAATCAACACCCATTTCTTCTCGACCTCGGCAGGTTTTGCCACAAAGGTCTTCATGGATCAGTTTCCGTCTCTTCAAGGGGGCGGGACCGTCCCGCCTGCCCGAACCAAAACCACGACCCGCTAAGACCGTGATGTTGAGGGGTGTCTAACGCAACAATCTTGTATGGTCAAGCATTGAGAGTGATGAAATTTCCATGAAATGTCTATTGTTTTCAATGTGTTATATAAAGTGGTAATATAATACCGCTATAAAGGTAAAATAATACCCCATGCTTTTGCCGACATTGTCACTTTTGATCGGGCAGGGCGTAGGTGCCCGTCACGTGGGCGACCAGATCTTGGGCTCCGTCAGAGGTGATGGCGATGTCCCCGACTGCCAGCCTCCGGCCCAGTTTGATCAGTCGGCAGGTGGCGATCAGATCCCGCGGGGCGGGCTTGCGCAGGAAGTTGAAATTGAGATTGGTGGTCACCGCCAGCGCGACGGGGCCGATCGAGGCCAGAATGGCCACATAGAACACCAGATCGGCCAGCGTCATCATGGCGGGTCCTGAGAGCGTGCCGCCGGGCCGCAACTGGCTGTCATGATAGGTCAGGCGCATGGTCGCCTGGCCATGGTCGACCTGTTCGATGTGGTAGAGCCGACCATGGACATGGATTTGCGGAAACTCCCGCGCCAGAAACGCATCGATCTCTTGGGCGGTCATGGCGGCTGGTTTGGTCATGTCGGGCTCATGGTTTGGTGAGGAGACTTGACGAAAAGCCTGTTCGGGCAGAGGCTGTCAAGATGGATCAGCACCACGCCACCGATTTATCACCCATGCCCGCTTTCGTGCTCAGACAGGACGTTGGCGGAGTGGCTGTTGTCACGCTCAACCGGCCGCAGACGCGCAATGCGCTGTCGCGCGCGATGATGGAGCAACTGATCGGGCAGTGGGATGCCCTGGCCATTGATACCACGATCAAGGCGGTGGTGCTGTGTGCCGAGGGGCCGGTGTTTTCGTCCGGGCATGATTTGAAAGAAATGACCGCCTGCCGTGACGCAGCAGATGCGGGCTGTGCGGCGTTCGATACGATTTTCGCGACTTGCGCGGCCATGATGCAAAAGATTGTGACTTTGCCCCAGCCGGTGATTGCGGCGGTGGAAGGGATGGCAACGGCTGCAGGATGCCAGCTGGTCGCCTCCTGCGATCTGGCGATTGCCGGCGAGGGGGCGGGGTTTTGTACGCCGGGGGTGCATATTGGCCTGTTCTGTTCTACCCCGATGGTGGCCCTGTCGCGCAATGTCGCCCCCAAACATGCGATGGAAATGCTGTTGCTGGGAGAGCGCGTGCCAGCCGTTGAGGCGGCGCGCATGGGGCTGGTCAATCGGGTTGTGCCGGTCGGGCAGGCCAAGACCGAAGCCTTGCGTCTGGCCCATGTGATCGCATCCAAATCGTCGGTGGCGGTGACTGTCGGCAAAAAGGCCTTTTACGAGCAGCTGGCCATGCCCCTGTCCCAGGCCTATGCCCATGCCGGCCGCGTGATGGTCGACAATATGCTCGATCCCGATGCGCAGGAAGGCATCGAGGCCTTTATGGCCCGCCGCGATCCGGTATGGCGCGGGCGGTGATCGAGAGATTACCGGCCTGTCGCTGCCGTTGTATCGGTGATGGTGGTCAATAGCACTTTGTCGAAGCGGGTTTTTCTGTCATCGTAGAACCCCTAAGTTTTTTGCGCTCGTGATTCAGCGAGCCTCTCCAACAGCCCAGTGCCAGAGTGATGTCCCAGCCAGTCGATCACAATCAGGATTATCCTGTCGAAACCATCCGCCGGATTTTGCTTGGCACCAAGAGCATCGCTCTGGTTGGTGCGTCCAACAATCCGGCGCGCCCCAGCTATATCGTGCTCAAATATCTCAAGGAGCGCGGCTACACGATGTATCCGGTCAATCCGGGACTGGCAGGGCAGACCATTGTCGATGTGCCGGTCTATGCCAGCCTTGCCGATCTGCCGGGGCCGGTGGACATGGTCGAGATTTTCCGCAATTCGCAAGCCGCAGGGCCGATTACCGATGAGGCGCTGGCTTTGCCGGTTTTGCCCAAGGTGATCTGGATGCAATTGTCGGTGCGCAATGACGAGGCCGCCCTGCGCGCAGAGGCGCGCGGTGTGGAGGTGATCATGAACCGCTGCCCCAAGATCGAATATGGCCGTATTTCCGGCGAGATCGGTTGGCAGGGCATCAATTCGCGGATTTTGTCCTCGAAAAAGCCGGTGCTGTCGAGCAAAGGCTTCCAGAAACTGACCATTGCACCACGCGGGCCGGTGCGGCACGATTAACGGCCCGTTCCGTCCGCGAGATAACGGAGATTGACGCTGATTGTAACGTTCTTTATAAAGAACGTATTGTTCTTCCGATAGCAACATTGATGACCCACGGAGTTCCTGCCATGTCCGATCATATCCCCGGTTTTGCGACCCTTGCCGTGCATGCCGGTGCAGCCCCCGATGCCGCCACCGGAGCGCGCGCCACCCCGATCTACCAGACCTCGAGCTTTGTGTTCGATGATGTGGATCATGCGGCCTCCCTGTTCGGCCTGCAGGCTTTCGGCAATATCTATACCCGCATCGGCAACCCGACCTGTGCGGTGCTGGAGGAACGCGTCGCCGCTCTGGAAGGCGGAACGGCCGCTCTGGCTGTGGCCTCCGGCCATGCGGCGGAATTTCTGGTGTTCCATACCCTGATGCAACCGGGCGACGAATTCATTGCCGCCAAGAAGCTCTATGGTGGCTCGATCAACCAGTTCAATCACGCCTACAAGAACTTCAACTGGAATGTCGTATGGGCCGATTCCGATGATCTCTCGAGTTTCGAGAAGGCGATCACCCCCAAGACCAAAGCGATTTTCATCGAATCCATCGCTAATCCGGGCGGTGTCATCACCGATATTGCTGGCATTGCCGCGATTGCCCACAAAGCAGGGATCCCGCTGATCGTCGACAACACCATGGCGACCCCCTATCTGATCCGTCCGTTCGAGCATGGGGCCGACATCATTGTCCATTCGGCCACCAAGTTTCTCGGCGGCCACGGCAATTCGATCGGCGGCTTGATTGTCGATGGCGGGCGGTTCGATTTCATCAAGTCCGGCCGCTATCCGATGCTGTCGGAGCCGCGTCCCGAATATGGTGGCATGGTGCTGGGCGAAACCTTCGGCAATTTCGGCTTTGCCATTGCCTGCCGCGTGTTGGGCCTGCGCGATCTGGGTCCGGCCCTTTCGCCGTTCAACGCCTTCATGCTGCTGACCGGCATCGAAACCCTGCCGCTGCGCATGCAGCGCCATTGCGACAATGCGCTGCTGGTTGCCAAGAATCTGCAGGCGCATCCGGCAGTGGATTGGGTCAGCTATTCAGGGCTGGAAGGCGACAAATATTACAATCTGGCCAAGCGCTACTCCCCCAAAGGGGCGGGCGCCGTGTTCACCTTCGGGCTGAAGGGCGGTTACGAGGCGGGTGTCAAACTGGTGTCCAACCTGAAACTGTTCTCGCATCTGGCCAATATCGGCGATACCCGCTCGCTGGTTATCCATCCGGCATCCACCACCCATCGCCAGTTGACCGACGAGCAACGCCGTCAGGCCGGTGCCGGTCCGGAAGTGGTGCGTCTGTCGATCGGGATCGAGGATGCCGCCGATATCATCAATGATCTCGACGAGGCGCTGGCAGCTGATTAATCCTGCGATTAATCCTGCGAAAAGGGCTTTCCTGCGACATCAAACAGCTGGCCTGATCCTGTCAGGCCGGCTTTTTCGTGCCTAGGATTTGCGCCGTTTGCCAGCGGGGGCAGGCCCCGGTTGGGATGCTTCGCGCTGTCCGGCTGCGGCATGGACGGCAAACATCGCCAGCACCATCATGGCAAAGCCCTGATGGATCAGCGCCAGCCACATCGGCGCGGCCAGAACAAGCGTGGCAATGCCGATGCCGGCCTGCGCCGACAGCATCCAGACCAGAGCGTTGGCGCGGCGGTTGGCGGAGGTACCCTTGTGGGCGCGGCTGACAGCCCATGCGTGCCAGAGGGTCAGCGCCAACAGCGCATAGGCCCAGAAACGGTGGTTGAACTGCACCAGCGTGACATCGTCGAACAGCGCTTCCATGCCGATGGCGCGCAGTGGATAGAACAGGCTGTCGGGCAGGAAGTGTTCGCCCATCAACGGCCAGGTGTTGTAGATCAGGCCGGCATGGTTGCCCGCCACCAGAGCCCCGAAGGCAATCTGCAGCATCATGCCCAGCAGCAGGCCCCATCCGGCCCAGACAAAGCCGGGCCTGATGCGTTCGACGCGCGGCTTGAGTTTGATCGAATAGACCAACAGCAATCCGAAAATGCTGGCCGCAAGGATAAGATGCGCCATCAGCCGGATCGGCTCGACCGCCGTCATGCCCGGCTTGAGACCGGAGGCGACCATGATCCAGCCGACAAAGGCCTGCGTGCCGCCCAGACAGCCCAGCAAAGCCGCATAGAGAATATGGATGCCCCGCAAATGGCGGCGGACAACCAGAAAGACAAAGCCCAGACCGAAGACCAGCCCGACAAAACGGCCCAATTGCCGGTGTCCCCATTCCCACCAGTACAGCGTCTTGAATTCCTCGAGGCTGATGTCGTAATTCAGGATCTGGTATTGCGGGATGGCCTGGTATTTCATGAATTCCTTCCACCAATCCTGATCGTTGAGCGGCGGAAAGGCGCCCATCAAGGGCCGCCATTCGGTGATCGACAGGCCCGATCCGGTCATGCGCGTTGCCCCGCCGACGATCACCATGGCAAACACCAGTCCGGCCAGAAGATGCAGCCAGATCCGCACAAGCCGTTTCGATTCGGCCGACATGCCTTTCGGGATCTGGTCCGATAGCGCAAGGGCTTGGCCGCGAGAGCCGGAATGCTGGCGTCTGGTGGAGGGCAGGGTGCCGCGTGCCATGATCAATCGTCCTTGTTTGCCCGCCATTTGTGCGGGCCGACTTCAACCTTCGAGGGGGACATAGGGCTTTCGCACGCTTTTGCCAATCTCCCGCAGGGCAGTTATGCCCGTCATCCTTGATTGGACTATGCGCCCGAAGAGAAATCTGCGATAGAGCAGCCTCATGATTGACCAGCAGGAAAGAGTGCGATGCGTCGGCGTCACAGAAAACTGATCGGAGCCTTCACCATCTTGTTCACGGTGGTCGTCTATTCTCTGGCTGCGATGTCGCTGGCCCAGGGGCGCTTGCAGGAGGCCGACAAAATCTGGCAGAATCTGTTCTATCTGGTCGCCGGCATGGGCTGGATCCTGCCGCTGATGCCGGTCATCCGCTGGATGGAGCGGCCTGACGCGGAGTAAGACATTCAAATTACGCTGGTTTGTCTCATGGCGTGACCATCTTCAGCTACAAAGCTTAAATGGTCGGAGCGAGAGGATTCGAACCTCCGACCCCTAGTCCCCCAGACTAGTGCGCTAACCGGGCTGCGCTACGCTCCGCCGAGGCGGTTTATAGAGGTGTGCGCGACACTGTGCAACTGCTCATCTTGAGGTTTTTGGATCCGGCCAGCATTTTTAAGCCGCCGATTGATTTCGGTCTGTGGTTTTCTGGTCCCGAGAAACCAAGTCGTGGATGGCCGGATTAGGCCCGGCCATGGCGGGTTGACGATGCTGGTTTGAACGGGGGCGCGCTTTCGGTGGCTTGCGAAGCGGGTTGTGCCCGCCCCGTGGCGGGCAACCACGGCTTTTTCCATGATGACAGGAGCCGCATCCGATCCCCTCCTATCAAAAATCAATCCATTGAACACCCGCAGGCTCTGCTCTACCATTCCTGCCTCAATCGGATGGTGGTCACAATGATGTCGCGGCGGGCGTGTCTGGGGGCTCTGGCGGGGGCGATTTGGCCTTGGGGCGGAGTATGCGCGGAACCGCAGCGGACGCGGCTGGTGGCGATGCAGCATTCGGCCTTTCCCTATGACGGCATGATGCCGGGCGGTTCTACACCGTTTCTCGACAGCCAGCAGCACGGCCAGTGGGGGCATACGTCGACGCGGGGCGGGTTCAATACGCAGACTTCGACCTATTCCGACAAGCGCAGCCTGCTGCATGTGCCCAAAAGCTTCAATCCACGCAAACCGGCCTGTCTGGTGGTGTTTTTCCACGGCAATCGGGCAAGACTGGACCCCGACGTGCTCAAACGCCAGCGGGTGCCGCTGCAAGTCGATGCCTCGCGCCTGAACGGCGCTTTGATTGCCCCGCAACTGGCGGTCAATGTGAATGATTCCAGCGCCGGCCATTTCTGGACGCCCGGTTTTTTTGCCCGCTATATCGCGGAGGCCGAATATCATCTGGCGAGGCAAACGGGCCAGCCGGAAAAGGCTTTGGCGGCGTTGCCCATCGTCATTGTCGCCTATAGCGGGGGCTACTATCCGACAATCTTTTCGCTGGAGCAGGGCGGGGTGGGGCAGCGGATCAGGGGCGTGGTGTTGCTGGATGCCCTGTTCGGCGAAGGCGAGCGGTTTGCCGACTGGATTGTGGAGCACCACAAGCTGGTGTTCTTTGCCAGCGCCTATAGTGCCGCCTCGAAGGCCGAAAATCTGGCATTGAAAGCCCATCTGGCGCGCAAATCCGTGCGGATGCCGGTTTGGCCTGTGCCGCTTGCCAAAGGCACTGTCTGTTTTATCGATGCCACGAAAGCCGTCCATGACGATTTCGTTTCACAGGCCTGGGTCGAGGATCCGCTGGCGCAGATTTTGGAGCGCGTCAGACTGTCTGTTTGATGGGGGCAAAGGGTGGCGGGATCGTTATTGTGACTTGATCTGCAACGGATTAGCCAGCATAAGGCAGACATTGTGATCCATGTGACAGCGGTCCTAGTCGGGAAGAGCAAGCCAATGAACAGACGTCATTTTCTCCATATGTCATCAGGCTTGGTGACGGCCGCCCTGACGGGCACCATGCTGCCCGTCACCGCACAGGCCGCGGTCAGCGCGCCCTGGACCCCGCAGATGAAACCGCCGATGGCCAATGGCGAGGAATTCATCCAGTGGGCGCAGAAGAACCGCGGTGAGTCTGCCGAATATCTGCGCAAGCGCTGGGAGCGCTATCAGGCGATCGTGTCCAACAAGGATGTGCTGGACGAGCGCAACAAGACCGCCTTTCTGATGGCGCCGCGCGAGCATTTCGTGCTGCCTCGCAATCTGCCGCGGGCCTATGAACACGCCTTTCTCGATATCGGCTACGGGGTAACCATTTCCGGCCCGCATATCGTGTCGCGGATGACCACGTCGATCGATGTGCAGCCGGGTGACAAGATTCTCGAAATCGGCACCGGATCGGGCTACCAGTCGGCCTATCTCTCCTATTTGACCGACCAGGTCTTTACCATCGAGATCATCCAGCCTTTGGCCGAGCGCACGCGCGGCATTTATGACCAGCTGATCGGCGAGGGCTATAGCGAGTTCAAGGCCATCCAGAGCCGCCATGCCGATGGCTATTATGGTTGGGAAGAGGCCGGTCCGTTCGACAAGATCATTGTCACCTGCGGGATCGACCACATTCCTCCGCCCTTGCTCAAGCAGTTGAAAGTGGGCGGCATCATGGTGATTCCGGTCGGCCCGCCCGGCGCGCAGCGTGTGCTGAAAGTGGTCAAGGAAGCGGGCTCAGATGGCGTGGTTCGGGCGACCCGCAGCGACATTTACGGCGGCCGGATTGTGCCTTTCGTGCCCTTTACCAAGCTCGAGGGCGGCACCATCAAGGGAACGCATAATCAGTGATCTCTCCGTTTCTTGAGGCGATGGGGCTGGGCCATGGCGCGCAACGGCGGTCCATCGGCATCTATCTGGCGACAGCCCTGATCGCCGGCGCCCTGATTGCCCTGCAAATTACCGTGATGCGGATTTTCTCGGTCGGCAGCTGGGCGCATTTCGGCTCGCTGGTGATCAGCCTTGCGATGCTGGGTTTCGGGCTGGTCAGTGCGGTGATGTGTATCGCCGATGGCTGGTTCAAGACCCATTGGCGGCTGATGTCGTCACTGTCGCTGTTTCTGTTCGCTCCGCTGACGGTGGCGTGCAACCTGCTGGTGCAGCAATTCCCGTTCAACGCGATTTTCCTGATTTCCGATCCGGCCCAAAAATGGCGGCTGGCGTTGAATATGGCGCTCTATCTGGTGCCGTTCCTGTCGGGCGCGCTGTTTCTGGGGGTGGTGTTCCAGCAGGCGCAAACCATTTTCAACCGTGTCTATTTCGCCGATCTGGTCGGCTCCGGCATCGGCGGTCTGCTGCTGCTGGCCTCGATGTATGTGCTGACCCCGCAGGATCTGATGGTGATGCCGCTGCTCTTGTGGCTGGCCGGTGCCCTGTTCTGGTTCGATGCGCTGGGCGCACGCCGCCACATGCTGGCGATGGTTGTGCTGGTCGGTGCAAGTCTGGCGGCGCATCTGCTGTTGCCGCAGCTGTTCCCGATCGCCAAAATCGCCATTTCTGACTATAAGGGCGTCAGTTATGCCCGCAAATTTCCCGACAGCCAGCGCGTGCTGATGCACCAGTCGCCGTTCGGACTGCTGGAGGTCTATTCGAGCTCCTATCTGCATTTCGCGCCGGGCCTATCCGACAATGCCGGGTTCAACCTGCCGAAAATGCCTGAAAATGCCTATCTCGGCCTCTATCAGGACAGCGAGGGGCCCGGAGGCATTATCCGCCAGTTGCCCGCGGATGAAACCGCCTATTACCAATATCTGCCGATGGTCTATCCCTACCTGCTCAAGCCCAGGGCAGATGCCTTCGTGGTACAATTTGGCGGGGGTCTGTCGACCGCATTGGCGCTGGCGTCTGGCTCGAACACCGTCACGGTGGCCGAGGGCGACAGGGGCGTGCTGGATGTCTTTCGCAACAACAAGGTGTTGCGCGATTTTACCGGCGATATCCTCAACCGTCCCAATGTGACGGTGATCGATTATGACGGTCGCCTCTATCTGGCGGGCGTCAGGAACCGCTTTGATGTGGTGGACCTTTCGCTTGCAGACTCAGCGGGGCTCTCCAGCCCCGGCGGTTTCGCGATTGTCGAAAAATTCGCCTATACCCGCGAGGCGATGGGCCATTACATGCAGGCCCTGAAGCCTGACGGTCTGCTCTCCGTCACCATCTGGAACAAGGAAGAGCCGCCCAAATCGGTACTCAAGCTCTATGCCACCATGGTGGCGGCGGCGCGCGCGGTCAGCGGCCCCGATATTGCCAAGCATTTTTTCGTGGTTTCGAGCTATCTGTCGACCACGACGGTACTCTTCAAGCGCGATGGTTTCTCGGACGCCGAAACCGCCCTGCTGCGCAAGCATAACGGGCTGTTGTCGTTTGACGAAATCTATTCGCCGGGCTTCGCCTATCGCGATCCCGACCAGGCCAAGCTGCTCGAGGATTACCGCAACCAGATTTTCGGTTCCGGCGCGCCGGCCCCTGAGGGGCAGGACGGGACAAGCGAGGCCGCCCCCGAAGAGGCCGCCGATGCCGGCCTGCCGTCCACCCGCCTGGCCCGTCTGGCCTGGCAGGCGCATGTGAAGGGCAATTGGGCCGAGATTGCCCGCGATTATGTGTTCGACACCAGCCTGCTGACCAATGCGCATCCCTATTTTGCCGCCTATATCAAGACCGCCGATCTGGCCAATGTGCTCGACCGCATCGAGATCTTGCAGGACGAATGGGGCTATCTGCTGATCTGGGTGACGCTGGGCTTTGCCTGTATTGCGGCGTTTTCACTGGTCCTGCTGCCGGTGGTGTTCGGCTGGCGCACCATCTTTGTCAAATATCCCGGCAAGATGCAGACAGTGGTCTATTTCGCCTGTCTGGGCCTCGGCTATATCATGGTCGAAGTGTCGCTGATTGCCCATTTCGTGATGGCTTTGGGCAGTGCCACCATTTCGGCCTCGGTGCTGATTACCGGCATGCTGCTGTTTTCCGGCATCGGCAGTCTGGTGTCGGAGCGGATCCTGCCGCATGCCCGACATTTGATGCCGGTGCTGTTTGTCGCTCTGGCAGGGATCCTGCTGGCCTATGCCACGGGGCTTGATTGGGTGCTCAATGCCATTGGCTCGCAGGATTATGCGACCCGCCTGCTGTGCTGTTTCGCGCTGATCCTGCCACCGGCCTTTTTGATGGGATTTCCGATGCCGGTGGCCATGACCCGTCTGGGGCAGTTGGGTAAGGAGCAGATGTTTATCTGGGCCTGGGGCATCAATGGCTGTTTCTCGGTGATCGGGGCGGCACTGGTGCCCGTCATTTCCACCTCGTTCGGGCTGGACAGCGTGCTGACGGTCAGTGGTCTGGCCTATCTGCTGGCCGGCATCACTTTCTTTGCCGTGTTGCGGCCTGTGTTGCCGGTGGTGGCACGCGGGGCATAAATCCCTGCCGATTGGCTTTTGCGCGATTGCTGGTTAGAACACATCAACTGACAAAACCTTGAAGGCACCAACATGACCGAACAGCTTCCCGACCGTTTGAGCACAGACCAGAACAGCCCGTTTTTCAACGGCGAGATCCTCCAGCGCGAGGTGGGTATCCGTTTCAACGGGGTCGAGAAAACCAATGTCGAGGAATATTGCATCAGCGAAGGCTGGGTGCGGCTGGTGGCCGGCAATGCCAAGGACCGCCGCGGCAATCCGATGACCGTCAAGCTCAAAGGCACGGTCGAGGCCTATTACAAGGATTGATGGGCGCTATTGCGCCAGAAAACCCCCGTCGATGGCCAGCACATGCCCGGTCACCATGCTTGCGGCGGGGCTTGCCAGATAGACCACGCCGCCGACAATGTCGCTGACTTCGGCAATCCTGCCCATCGGCGTCATGGCTTTCATCCGAGCCAACAGCTCGGGATTGTCGGTCAGGGGCTTGATGAAATCGGTGCGCACCCAGGTCGGCGCAATGGCGTTGACGCGCACGCCCTCCGGAGCCCATTCCACCGCCAGCGAGCGCGTCAGATTGACCACGGCTCCCTTGGTCGACTGGTAGGAAATATTCGGATAAAGCCCGCCACCCGACAGGCCCATGATGGAGGCGGTGTTGATGATCACCCCGCTTTTGCGCGCCAGCATGTGCCGCGCCGCATGACGGGCGCAGAGAAACACACCGGTCAGATTGACCGCCAGCACGGCTTCCCAATCGGCCAATGCCAGCTCGATGGTCGGGCGGCGGATCGCCAGCCCGGCATTGTTGATCAGGCAGTCGAGCCGGCCTGATCGTGCGACCACCTCGTCCATGGCCTGTGCGATGCTGGCTTCATCGGTGACATCCACCTGATAGGCGCTCGCCGAAAGGCCGGCAGCCTGCAGGGCCCCGACTTGGGCTTGGGCTGCCGGTAGATTTTTGTCGAACAGGGCGACAGCGGCCCCGGAGCGTGCCAGCGCATCGGCAATCGCCGCGCCAATGCCATGCCCGCCGCCGGTGACAATGGCGGTCTGTCCTGCGAGTGAAAAGGCGGTGCGCGGGTCGAATGATGAGGCAGGCTGTGTCATGGTGGCAACCGTTCACTGTTCAGATCATGATGATCTCCAGCCTAGCAGAGCCGGTCCCGAGACGATAGTGAGGTGCGGGCAGGGATGGATCGGGCAGGGATGGGTCGGGCAGGAATTTGTCGGGCCTGGAAGCGAATTTACAGACGAATATCGGCCGCATCCCAAGAAAATTTCAGAAAATCTCCGCTCGACCATTGATTTATGGTGCGTGAATGTGATGAAACAATCGGGAGAATTGATGCGACAAAAGACGCATAAAACAACAACGACATAATGATCAATTGGAGGATCACCGATGACAACAACATTCAATCGCCGTGCCTTGCTGCAAACATCGGTTCTCGGTGGGATTGCTTTGGGTGCCGGTCTTGCTCCGGCCCAGGCCCAGGGTGTGACCCTGCGGATGTCGGCCCCGATGACCCCGACCGATATGCGTGCCGTCGCGCTTGAAGAAGTCTTCGGGCCCGCCATCAAGGGCTTTGCGACCTACCAGCCGCATTACAATGCCACGCTGTTCAAGCAGGGCACCGAACTCGAAGCGATTGCGCGCGGCAACCTCGATATGTCGATTACTTCCGCGCAGGAATTGGCGACCCTGATCCCGGCCTGGTCGATTTTTACCGCGGGCTATCTGCTGCGCGACGCCGAGCACCAGAAGAAGGTGTTTGCCTCCGATGTGGTGAAGGACCTCTACAAGACGACCGAAGAGAAACTGGGCGTCAAGCTGCTGGCTGTGATGTATCTGGGCCGCCGCCAACTCAATCTGCGCGGCACCAAGGAAATCAAGACGCCTGCCGATCTGTCCGGTATCAAACTGCGCATGCCGGGCACCGAAGCCTGGTTGTTCCTCGGTTCGGCATTGGGTGCAAACCCGTTGCCTGTGGCCTTTACCGAAGTCTACACCGCCTTGCAGTCGGGCGCGATTGACGGGCAGGACAATCCGCTTCCGACCAATCGTGACTCCAAATTCTATGAAGTCACCCAGCAGATCGTTCTGACCAGCCATCTGGTCGACATGAACTTCATCGCTTTCAACAAGAAGGTCTGGGACAAGCTCACCCCTGACCAGCAGAAGACCTTGCAAAAGGCTGCCGACGATGCCGCCGAACTGGGCCGCCAGCGTCAGTTGAAGCTGGAAAAGGATCTCGAGGACTTCTTCAAATCGCAGGGTCTGAAGGTCTATACGCCGGATGTCGAAGCCTTCCGCAAGACCGTCCAGAAGGCCTATCTGGATTCCAAATTCGCCAAAGATTGGCCTGCAGGCATGATCGACAAGATCAACGCTATCCAGTGATCGGATCACACATGACCGCTTTCGTCCAATGGTTGCGGGCAAGGGTTGAAAATGTGGCGGCGTTTCTCCTCGCCGCCATGTTTTTGTCCTTTATGCTCCAGATTATCAGCCGCTATGTCCTGAATATTTCCGTGATCTGGACCACCGAGGCCTGTCTGACGACATGGTTGTGGGTGGTGTTTCTCGGCTCGGCCTTTCTGCTTGAAGAGCGTGATCAGGTGAAATTCGATCTGGTTTACGGGATTTGCCCCCTGCCGGTCCAACGTGTGTTGGCTCTGGTGTCTGCCGTCGCCATCTCGCTCGGGTTTCTGGCCGCACTGCCGGCAACCCTTGATTACATCACCTTCTACAAGATCAAATCGAGCAGTACGCTGGGCATCCGCCTTGATGTCGTGTTCAGCGTTTACGGCATTTTCGCTGTGGCCATCATCATCCATTATGGTGTGCGTGCCTGGCGGCTGATCAACGGCGTTTCGCCCCATGATCTTGAAGGGGAGGCGAAATAATGACGCTGGCTTTTACATCCTGCGTGGTCGCGCTGTTCATTCTGGCGGCCATTGGTGCTCCTCTAGCATTGTCGATGATCGTGTCGGCCATCGTCTATCTGGCGGTGAAGGGACAGGATCTCGGTCTGGCGGCCGAGCAGATCATTCAGGGCCTTTATGACAGCTTCCTGATTTTGGCAGTGCCGCTGTTCATCGTTGCGGCCAATATCATGAATGCCGGCACTATTTCCGATCGACTGCTGCAATTTTGCGTGGCTTTGGTCGGACGGTTCCGTGGCGGTCTTGGCTATGTGAACGTGGTGTCCAATATGATCTTTGCGGGCATGTCCGGTTCGGCTGTGGCCGATGCGGTCGGGCTAGGCAAAATCATCATCGGCATGATGGTGAAGGATAACCGCTACTCTCCCGGTTATGCCGCAGCCATTACGGCCGCAGCCTCCACCATCGGTCCGATCATTCCGCCATCCATTCCGATGGTGATGTATGCTCTGGTGTCCGATACCTCGATCGGTTACCTGTTTCTGGGCGGCATCTTGCCTGGAATCCTGATGGGTATCGTGCTGATGGTGCTCAATTACCGCATTGCCACGCAACGCGGTTTTCCCATCGAGGATTCCGTGCCTTTGTCGGAATTGCCGAGCCTGACCAAACGGGCTTTTCCGGCGCTGATGATGCCGGTCATCCTGTTGTTCGGTATTTATGGTGGTGCAACCACACCGACCGAGGCGGCTGCGGTTGCCGCAGCCTATGCCTTGCTGCTGGCCACCTTTTTCTACCGGGCGATTTCGTTCAAGGCGCTCTACGGCATTTTGGCGGAAAGCTCGCGCGCGACCGCCTCGGTGGGGCTGGTGATCGGCGGAGCGCTGATTTTCAACTATATCGTCGCCAGCGAAAACATTCCGGCTCTGGTCTCCAACTCGATGAAGGGACTTGATGTCTCGCCATTGATGTTCTTGCTGGCCGTCAATGTGCTGTTCCTGATCCTCGGCTGTCTGATCGATGCGACCACGATCATTCTGGTGATCATCCCGCTGTTTGTGCCAACCTGTCGCGCGATCGGCATTGATATGGTGCATTTCGGCGTGGTGGCCGTGGTCAATTGCATGATCGGGCTGATTACTCCGCCTTACGGGGTGCTGCTGTTCGTGGTCAATGCCATCACCGGCATTTCACTGAAGGAAATGATCAGCGAAATCTGGTCCTTTATCGGTGTCCTGGTGGCTGCTCTCCTGATCATGATTTTTGTGCCGGATGTGGTGCTGTTTGTGCCACGCCTGTTCGGTTACGGTGGTTAAGCGCTGTTCGATCGCGCTCGATCTGGTGTGGCGTCTCCTCAGGGGACGTCACATTTTTTTGGGTTTGTCTTGAGCCGGAGACGACACATGATTTCGGGAACCACCAAACTGATTGCCCATCTGGGTTATCCGACGGAGTCTTTCCGCGCGCCGATGATCTACAATCCCTATTTCAACAAGCACAACATCAATGCCGTGGTTGTGCCGATGGGCTGCAAGGCCGAGGATTATGACCGGTTCCTGCCGCTGGTGTTCCGCCTGTCCAACATCCATGGCGCGCTGATCACTATGCCGCACAAGGTCACCACCATCGCGCTGCTCGACGAGGTGATGACGACCGCCAAAGTGGCGGGATCATGCAATGCAGTGCGGCTGGACGGGGAAGGCCGACTGATCGGCGATATGTTTGACGGCGAGGGCTTTGTGCGCGGCGTTTTGCGCAAGGGCCGCGTGCTGCAAGGCGCCAAGGTGTTTGTCGCGGGCTGCGGCGGGGTGGGCTCGGCCATTGCCGCGTCACTGGCCAAAGCGGGGGTGGCTGAAATCAGCCTCTACGATTCCTACACCCCCATCATGGACGGTCTGGCGGACCGGTTGAAAACCCATTATCCGCAACTGGTGATCAGCGCCGGCGTCAATGATCCCGCCGGTTTCGATGTGGTGGTCAATGCCACCCCGCTCGGCATGAAAGAGGGCGATCCGCTGCCCATGGATGTCAGCCGCATCTCCCCCTCCGCCTTTGTCGGCGAAGTGGTGATGAAGCAGGAGATCACCCCGTTTCTGGAGGCGGCGCGGGCGCGTGGCTGTGCCTATCAGATTGGCACCGATATGCTGTTCGAGCAGATCCCGGCCTATCTGGAGTTTTTCGGTTTCCGGACCACTACGCCGGACGAGCTGCGCGAGGTCGCCGAAATCAGCTATTGAGTGATGGCTTGCCAACGCTGCGGCAGGGCCAACCCTGCCGCATTATTTGGTGGATCACGCCGTTTGCAATGGCAGACCCAGAATGTCGCGGGCTTGCTGCCAGGTGGCGACCGGACGGTTGTAACGCTGGCAGAGTTCCACGGTGCGCTTGACCAAAGCGGCATTGGATGGAGCCAGAGTGGTGCGGTCGAGCTTGATATTGTCTTCAAGACCCGTGCGGGTGTGGCCGCCTTTGGCAATCGACCATTCATTGACGCGGATCTGGTCGGGACCGATGCCGGCGCCGCACCATTGGGCATCGGGGGCGAAGCGCTTGAGGGTTTCGATGTAGAAATCGAAAATCCGTTCGTCGGCCGGCATCGCATTTTTGACGCCCATCACGAATTGCACATAAAGCGGCCCTTTCAGGCGGCCATCCTTGGCCATTTTGGCCGCATGGACAATGTGGGACAGATCAAAGGCCTCGATTTCCGGCTTCACATTGTAGGTGAGCATTTCTGAGGACAGCCAATCAACCAGATCGGGTGCGTTTTCATAAACACGCGTCGGAAAATTGTTGGAGCCGACCGTCAAGGAGGCCATATCGGGGCGCAGAGGGAGCATGCCACCGCGGTCGCGCCCGGCGCCCGAGCGGCCACCGGTCGAGAACTGGATGATCATGCCTTTGCAGTGCTTTTCCAGCCCCTCTTTCAGACGGGCAAAGCGTTCGGGGTCGGAGGTCGGCTTGCCTGCGTCATCGCGCACATGGCAATGGGCAATCGAGGCGCCTGCCTCGAAGGAGGCCTGCGTGCTCTCGATCTGCTCGCTGATGGTGACAGGAACGGCAGGATTGTCGGCCTGTGTCGGCACACTTCCGGTGATTGCGACACAGATGATGCATGGTTCGCTCATAGTGGACCCGTTTGGTTGAGAGTTTCCGCGAGATTGTTTTTATGGGATGAATCATAAGCCAAATGTCGCGCATTGAACATAAGGCTCCGGCGTTTTTTTGTTTTTATGGCGCGCTGATGCACCGGTAGGTTAAGATATCGGGCGGTTCGAAAGAGGGGGGACGGTGTCGGCAATCATCACCTATACGGCCAATCCGGCCATAGATGTCTGGGCACAATGCGACACGGTTGTGCCGACCGAAAAGACCCGCGTCCGGGATGTCCGTTATGATGCGGGCGGTGGTGGCATCAATGTGGCACGGGTCCTTGTGGCCTTGGGCTCATCAGCCTTGCCGATCTATCTGGCGGGTGGGGCCACCGGTCCGCTGTTTGAGACCCTGCTCAAACGCAGCATCAGCCAAAGCGAGCCGATCAGCATTGCAGGCGACACCCGTCTGTCCGAGGTGATTTACGAGCGCTCGAGCGGACGGGAATTGCGCTTTGTCGCCGAAGGGCCGGTCATCAGCGCGCAAGAAGCCAGCCGCGTGCTCGACCATGTCCGATTGACGCTGGAACAGGCGGAGCCGGGCGACTGGTTTGTGGCCAGCGGCAGTCTGCCGCGCGGATTATCGGACCGCCATTATCTCGATCTGGCCGGGATCGCCCATGCCAGAGGCCTGTTGTTCGCGCTCGATTGCTCCGGCGAGGCCTTGCGCACAACGTGCCGGGAGGGGCGGATCGACCTGCTCAAACTCTCCAAAAGCGAATTGGGGGAGTTGACCCATCACCCGTTGACCGACCGCGCATCGGTTGAAGCGTCAGCACTCGAACTTGTGGCCCAAGGCCGGATTCAGTGTGTTCTGGTCAGTCTCGGCCCGAATGGGGCCCTGTTGGCCGACCAAGCCGGCCTCACCTTTGCCCCGGCCATTCCGATCGAAGTCAAGAGCACGGTCGGCGCAGGCGACAGCTTTCTGGGCGGTTTTCTCTACGGCTTGGTCCATGGTGCCACACCGGCCGAAGCCCTCGCCACAGCCATCAAAGCCGGCTCGGCAGCCTGCCTCAATCCCGGGACGCAACTGGTGGATCGGGGGCAGTTCGAGAGGTTGGGGCAAACTTTTGGATAATGGTGCCCAGGGACGGGACAGGGAGAATGTGTAAAATCAATAGGTTAGAGGAAAGTGGGACACTTTTTTCTCTTTAAAATTAAAGGGCTTTTTTGCCGCATTGTCCCACCGGTTTTGGGGCAGGTTAGGCTCCACTCCGCCAATCTCTTTGCAACAGTTCAATGGGGTAAAACCCGCTGCCGCCAGTTATATTTTGAAAGTCAAAATGAATAGCCCCGAGTTTTCTAGTTGACGTGCCCCCGTTAAATTAGGCCATTTAGAACTGGAATTTTCCACTTATGATCCCTGCGGGGAAAGAGGAGATTTCAGATGAAGGCTTCCAAGTTTAGCGAGGCGCAGATTGCGTTTGTTTTGAAGCAGGCAGAGGACGGCACGGCA
>CANFLM010000053.1 GCA_947447895.1 Hyphomicrobiales bacterium | reverse complement strand
GGATCAGATCGGTCGCGGTAAAGCCGGGGCAGACCGCATTGACGGTGACGCCCTTTTTGGCCACTTCGAGGGCCAGAGCGCGGGTCAGCCCCAAAATGGCGTGTTTGGCAGCCACATAGGCTGCGACTCCCTGATAGCCCTGCACCGAGGCCGTCGAGCCGATATTGATGATACGGCCGAAGCCCTTGGCCAGCATGGCGGGCAATAAAAGGCGCGACAATTCCGCCGGCGCCGAAAGATGCTGGGCTGTCATGGTGGCAAAAGCCGCAGGATCCTGTTTGGCAAAAGGAGCCGAAATCGCAGTGCCCGCATTATTGACCAGAATGTCGAAATGCCGACCTGCCATCAAGGGGGCCAGAGTATCGAGATCAGTCACATCGGCGATGATCCGTTGTTGGGCGGCCCCCTGCCGGACCGCATCCTCAAGACCGGCGGCTTGGCGTCCCATCACCGTCACGTCGCAACCGGCTTGGGTCAACGCATGGGCAATCGCCAGACCGATGCCGCGGCTACCGCCCGTCACCAAAGCGGACAAACCCGCCAAACGCGGTTGGTTTTGCTGTTGCCCCTGACGCTGACCAGCCATATCCAAGCCCGCCTTCCGTTGCGTTGCTGCCCGTGGACGGGACAAGGCCGAAACCCGGTTCCACCCCGATCACCTCCCAAACTATTTTAAGATTAAAGTAGTTTTTTCCGAAGGCAAGGACTATCGATCCAGCCGGTCAACCGGCCCACAGGACCCGGCGGTCGGCCGTTCAACCGCAGGCTGAGAGATTACGCCGCTTCGCGGGTCTTTTTGCGCCACATCAGCGCCAGATTCCAGCCGATACACATGGCCAGTGCCAAAAGAAGCGACAGGGCCGCACCCATCGGTTCGGCGGTCCAGTGCATCACCGTCACCGCCGCGCCAAATCCCAACAGGCCGGGCAGAGTATGCACCATGGTCACGGCGGTCGCCCGTCCGCCGATCCGCTTGTGCAGGATGACGATCAGACTGCTCAGCACGATCGGAAACGGCGCTGCATAGCCCGCAGCTTCCGGTCCCAGCACAAAGCCCGCCATCATCACAAAGCCGACAAGACACATGACCCCGAAGGCGCGGGCCGGAATTTCCCAGACTGACCGCTGTCTCACTGCCGGTGCGTCACCCGCCTCCAAATGGCGGGTCAGGCGCGAGGCAATCCCGAAACAGGCCAGATTGAGCACAACCGCGCTGGCCATATTCCATTCAACAAAATGCGCCAGACCGATTGAGACGAACCAGACCGCCAGAGCGGCCAACAGACACGGCAATAGCGAGAACCGCTGCGCCATATGGGCATAAGTGAGCACGAACAGGCCGTTGATCCCGTTGGTGATGATGGTGGCGACAGCACTTTGGGCGATAAAACCGGCGCCATGGTCCATCGCCAGAAACACATAGGATGGCCCGGCCGAGATCGGCAGAGTGGCAATCATCGCGCCCAAAAAGGGTCCGGACCGTTCAACGAGAAACGAGGCCGCGACCACGATGCTCATGGTCAGCAGCATTTTCGCGCCGATCATCACTGCCAGCGATGTGCTCATTTCCATCAAGCGCGCGATCCTGCATCCGCCTCAGACACAAGTCTCACTAAATTCAAAAGGGCCTTTGCGTCAGCCCTGCTTTCGCATAGCTGCCGCGCATCCAAAAAAAACGGGGCGGTCATGCCGCCCCGTCAAACCCCGCTGATAGAACGCCGGCTCAGCCCTGATCGACCAGCTGCACCAGATCCTGTGGCGACACAGGATGGCTTGCCAGATGCACATTGAAGGGCGACAGCGCATCCTCGATCGCCGAAATGACACAGGCTGCCGCCGGAATGGTCCCGCCTTCGCCTGCTCCCTTCACGCCGATCGGATTGCGCGGTGACGGAGATTCCATGTGGACGATCTCGATCCGGGGCATTTCAGTGGCCAGAGGCAGCAGATACTCGCCATAATTGGTGGTCTGCGGCTGGCCGTTCTCGTCATAGATCATCCGCTCGAACAGGGCATTGCCGATGCCATGCACCACACCGCCCCTGATCTGGCCATCGACCAGCATCGGGTTGATCAGCGTGCCGCAATCATGGGCCACGACATAGCGCAGGATTTTGACCGCGCCGGTCTCGATATCTACCTCGACCTCGCACAGATTGGTGCCGTTGGCGAATGTGGTCTGGCGCGCCTCGTAAAAGGCAGTGGCCGACAGGCCCGGCGCAATGCCTGCGGGCAAAGGCTGTCCGAAATTGCCATGCAGCATCAAAGCCAACTGCCCGAGCGAGACCTGACGGTCGGTGCCGGACACTTTGACAAAACCGCCCTCAAGCACCAGATCGGCCTCTTGCGCTTCCAGGACCTGCGAGGCCACCTTGATCGCCTTGGCGCGGGTTTCCACCGCCGCCATGTGGACCGATGAGCCGCCCGTCACCGCCACGCGGCTGGCGATGGTGCCGATGCCGAGTGGAAACAGCGAGGTGTCGCCCGCCTCCACCGTAATATCCTGCGGGGTGATCCCCAGCTGGTCGGCGGCAATCTGGGCGAACACGGTTTTGTGGCCCTGCCCCTGTGCGGCGGCTCCCGTCAGCAACAAGACCTTGCCATTGGGCTGCACGCGGATGGTGGCCCCTTCATAGGGCGCCAGTCCGGTATCCTCGACATAGGAGGCAATGCCCATGCCGATATAGCGGCCCTCGGCCCGTGCCTTGTCCTGCCGGGCTTTGAAATCGGACCCGAATTTGGCCACCGCAAGATCGAGACACTGCACATAATCGCCAGAGTCATAGGACACCGGCGAACCGTCACGCGCTTTCATACCTGTTTCATAGGGGAACTGGTTCGATTGCACGAAAGAACGGCGGCGGACCTCTTCACGCGGCAGGTTCAATTCCCGCGCCACCCGATCGGCGAGCCGTTCGAGCACGAAACAGGTATTGGGGCGTCCCGCTCCGCGCACCGGCGTGTTGGGCACCATATTGGTGTAGATCACATCAAGGCTGATTTCGAGCGCCTCGAGCGCATAGGGCCCGGGGAAAGACGACATCGACGTCACCGGCAACACCACCCCATAGGGCAGATAGGCCCCGTTATCATGCAGGCAATGTCCGCGCACGCCGAGCATACGGCCTTGCGCATCGGCTGCCACTTCCAGCTCCCACAGCTGGTCGCGTTGCTGGGTGGTGGCCACGAAGTGCTCGCCACGGTCCTCGACCCATTTCAGCGGACGTCCCAGATGGCGCGCCGCCATCGGGATCGCATAATCCTCGGCATAGACCACGGCTTTGGGACCGAAACCGCCGCCGACATCCGGTGCAGTCACGCGCACCGAAGCCTCGTCCATGCCGAGGCACAACGCCAGCGCACGACGTACCATGTAGGGCGATTGGGTCGAGCTCCAGATGTCGATCCGGTTCCCCGAAGGATCGGGCCTTGCCATCACACCACGGCATTCCATGGCATGACAGCCACCGCGATGCAGGGACAGGGTTTCCTTAAACACATGGGCCGCTTTGGCAAATACGCCCGCGACATCGCCAAAGCCACCTTTCAGCGTGCCCGCGAGATTGCTTTGCAGGGCCTTGTTGGCCAGCGCGGCCCCGTCTTTCAGGGCATGGGCCAGATCGACCATCGCAGGTTGCGGGTCGTAATCGACCATCACCATCGCGGCCGCATCCTCAGCAACCGCCCGGCTCTCGGCCACCACCAGCGCCACCGCCTCGCCGACATAATGGACCGAGCCATGGGCCAACGGGCTTTGGGTCAGCGGGGTCTTGACCATGGGTGCCGGCGCCATCATCGGCATCGGCTTGCGGGCCATGTCACCCAGATCGTCAGCCGTCAGCACCGCGACAACACCGGCATGCTCACGCGCCATCGAGGCATCAATCGCATTGATCAGTGCATGGGCATGGGGCGAGCGCACCACTGCCACATGCAGCACACCCGGCATGGCGATATCATCCAGATACTGGCCGCGGCCGGTAATCAGCTTGGGGTCTTCCAGCCGTTTGACGGCGGCTCCGAAATAACGTGCACCCATCTCAATGGTCTCCCCGCATGCGCGACGCGGCCTGCAAGGCGGCATCGACAATGGTCTCGTAGCCCGTACAACGGCAGATATTGCCGGAAATGGCTTCGCGGATCGCCACCTCGTCCATGGTCGGATCGGCCTCGAGCACGGCGGCCAGCGTGGTCACCATGCCGGGGGTACAAAAACCGCATTGCAAGCCGTGCTTGTCCCAAAAGGCTTCCTGCACCGGATGCAGCGTACCATCGGCCTGCGCCAGTCCTTCGATGGTGCGGATCACCGCCCCGTCGGCCTGCACTGCCAGCATCAGGCAGGAGCGAATCGGCTGGCCGTCCAGAATGATCGTGCAAGCACCGCAAACCCCGTGCTCGCAGCCCAGATGGGTGCCTGTCAGGCCAAGATCCTGCCGCAAGAAGTCACCCAGATGGGTGCGCGTCAAGACATCGCGCTCGTATTGGACCCCGTTCACAGTCACACGGATGTGACGGGTGGTTTGTGCATGGTCAAGCTCAGACATTCCGGCCTCCCGTGGCGCGGTTGAGGGCATCGGTGAGCGCCCGTTTGGTCATTGTTTGTGCCAGACGCCCACGATAGGCCGGCGTGATATGGGCATCTTCCATCATCTCGATGATTGCGGCCATGGCAGAGACTTTGGCTATCAGACCCTGATCAAGCACGTGTCCGACCAGAGCCTGTTCGGCCGCTTCCAGCCGCACCGGTCTCACATCCACCCCTGCCAACGCAATCGACGCGCGGCGCACAACCGAGCCCGCATCCAGCGACACAAGGGCCGCAGCGGCGACAATCGCGTAATCGCCATGCCTACGGGCAAATTCGTGGAAACCATGCCCCACATTCTGTCCCTGCAGACCGGACCAGACAGGCAGGGTCAGCCCGAGCAGAGCCTCGTCGGGCTCCAGATTCGGCGTCATGTAGGACAGAACCCAATCGCGCATGGCGACATCACGCGCCCCTCGCGGGCCTGCCACATGCAGCACGGCATCATAGAGCGCGGCAATACAGGGCTGTTCCGCAGCGGGGTCGAGATGGCACAGGCTGCCGCCGATGGTCCCACGCGAACGGGTTTGCACATGACCGACCCAATGCAGGGCTTCAGCCAGAACCGGGGCATGTTCAAGCACCAGAGGATGCTCGCGCACGATCCGCTGGCGGGTCATCGCGCCGATCCGCAGGCCCGCAGGGGTCATCGCCACACCGGACAGATCGGCAATATGGTTGATGTCGATCACATGATCGGGAAAGGCATAACGCATATTCAGCATCGGCATCAGCGATTGGCCGCCTGCCAGAATACGGACATTGTCCAGCGAACCGAGCAGGCTGTTCAATTCCTGCACGGTTTTGGGATCGTGATAGGCAAAGGCCGAGGCTTTCATCAGTAAAACCCTTTCAAGCGCGACACTTACTGGCCGGATTGGTTTTTGCGGGAGAACAGGGATTTGATCACACCCCATAACAGGGCAAAGGCCGACAATTCGCGGGTCGGCGCAACGGGCTCGTGTGCGGCAGGCTGAGCCAATCCCGCGGAGGCATCCGCTTCGGACGCGCTCTCCTGAGAGCGGGCCAGAATGTCGCTGCGCAGATTGGCGGCAAATTGTTCGACAATCTGGTTGGCGATTTCCTTGATCAATCCTTGCGCGCGGCCATATTGGGCGACAGCACCGACCAGTTGCAGATCGGTGACCACGGAGATCAGAGTGCCGTCGCCTTCCGCCACAAGTGCGAAATCGGCGGTGGCCGAGGCACTGCCGCGTCCTTTGGCATCCGCCCCTTTGGCGATCACCCGCGCCGTGTGCGCGACCGGATCGATGTCGGCAATCTGCGCCTCGCCAGCAAAGGTCAGCTGCACAGGGCCCACTTTGACAGTCGCCTGGCCCTTGTAGCGGTTGTCGCCAAGGTCTGCCGTCAACGAAGCCCCGGGCAGACATGGCACGATGCGCGGCACATCCAGCAATAAAGGCCAAGCCTGTTGCGGCGGAACGGGGACCGAAAAGCTCACATCGATTTTCATAGAAAAATCCTCATTGGCACAATCATGGCAGTATGGACGCGCTGGACAAAGCCCGCATCACCCGTTTTTCGGCTCGACCGACATGCTGGGTCAACAACTTGCCGGCCTTGCGGCCATCGCGCGCCTGCAAGGCATCGATAATGGCGCAATGTTCGGTCAGCAGGCTGTCATAATTGCGGCGGTCAAACACAGTCACACTCAGTTGGACAAGGCGGTCGAATTGTTCGATCAGATCCACAGCTGTATCGGCCACCCGACGATTGGGACATAGGGCCAGCACCGCGAAATGGAAGGCCCGATTATAGGCAACAAAGCCCGCCTCGCCCCATTCGCCCAGCGTCCGGAACCGGTCCAGCGCCTTGAGATCGGCATCACTGGCCTGTTCACTGGCCGTCATCGCGCAATGCTGCTCCAGAACCGCGCGGAATTCGAACAGCTCGCGCGCATCGACCAGCGAGACAGACGCCACCCGATAGCCTTTGCGCGGTTCCACCGTCACCAGCTTTTCGGCATGCAGACGAGACAGCGCGTCGCGTATCGGGGATTTGCTGACCGCATAGGTCTCGGCCAACACGCCTTCGTAGAGCGGCGCGCCGGGCGCAAGCGCGCAAGACAGGATATCCTGCCTGATCCGCGCATAAACCGCCTCGCGCCGAAGCCCCGTCACTGGCGATACCCCGTCATGAATAGCCTCTGTCATATCTCTTAATCGCTGGATTGTAGAAATTTGTAATATGTTTGTTCATCGTCTGATATCCTCCATGCACAAGCAAATCAAACAAATTTTGTGAAATTATAGAGTGTGAATTGACATTTTTTGATTTTGCCTGATATCTTAGACACCATAAAAATGCGTCATCACATTCAGGGAGATGGGTTATGCTCAACCGTCGTCAATTTGCTCTTGGTATTGCCGCTGTTGCGGGTGCAACAGGCTCGATCAAGGGGGCTGCAGCCCAAACCGGCCCGATCCGCGTCGGCTTTCTGACTGTCAATTCGGGTGCGCTTGCCGCCGGTGGCCGCCAGTTGGAAGAAGGCATCAAGCTGTTCCTGAAACAGCGTGACAACAAGATCGGCGGCCGTCCGGTCGAACTGATCATCGCCGACACCGCCGGCCAGCCAGCCAATACCCGCACCAAGGCGCAGGAATTGATCGAGCGCAACAATGTGCATGTGATCATCGGCCCTCTGGCGGCATTCGAGGCCCTGGCCATCAATGACTATATCCAGCAGGTCGGCATCCCGACCATTTCCGACTCGGCTGCGGCCGAAGATCTGACCCAGCGCAAGCTCAACCCGTGGTTTGTCCGCGCGGTGTCCAGCTCGGCCCAGCCTGCCCATGCGCTGGCCGATTACGCCGCCAAGACACTGAAATACAAGAAAATTTCGATTGTTGCCGATGACTTCGCCTTCGGCCACGAAATCTCGGCCGGCTTCCAACGCGTGTTCGAGGAGAACGGCGGCAAGGTGCTGCAGAAGCTGTGGTCGCCGCTGAACGTGGCCGATTACGGCTCCTACATCACCCAGATCGACCGTTCGGCAGACGCGGTGCTGGCCAATTTCGCCGGTGCCAACGGCCTGCGCTTCATCAAGCAGTATAACGAATACGGCCTGTCGGGCACGATCCCGCTGTTGGGCCATATGACAACCATCGACGAAGGCATCCTGAAAAACATGGGTGACGAGGCAAAGGGCGTTGTCTCGACCGGCTGGTATTCGGCCGCGATCGATACGCCTGCCAACAAGGAGTTCGTGGCAGCCTGCCGCACCGAATACAAGGCCGATCCCGGCTACTACACACTGGGAGCCTATCTGTCGGGCATGTTCCTCGAAGAAGCCGTCAAAAAGATCAACGGCAATGTCGAGGACAAGGCCGCTTTGATGAAGGCCCTGCGCAATCTCGACCTGAAGGACACCCCTGCCGGTCCGATCAAGATCGACGAATACGGCAATCCGACCATGAACATCTATATCCGCAAGGTGGAAACGGTCGAAGGCCGTCTGATGAACAAGGTCGTCCATACCTATCCGGCAGTCAGCCAGTTCTGGACCTACGACCCGAAAGTGTTCCTGCAAAGCCCCGTCTACGCCCGTGAATGGGCTGCCAAAGGCTAAGCAACAGGCGTTGGTTTCCATAGGGTTTGACGGATCGGTCTTGCTGTCCGGTCCGTCCCTTTTCTGCCCCTCACCATAAAGGTTCGCGATGTCGATCGGCTTCTGGCTGCTGCAAAGCCTGAACGCGCTGGCTCTGGGCGGGCTGTTGTTTCTGCTCTCCTCCGGCTTTTCGCTGATTTTCGGCCTGATGCGGGTCGCCAACCTCAGCCATGGCGCCTATTTCATGCTCGGAGCCTATGTCGGCCTGTCGGTATTGCAGGCGGGTTTTGGCTTTATCGAGGCCATATTAGCCGCTGGCATCGTGATTGCTGTATTGGGCGGATTGATCGAGCGGTTTTTGTTGCGACGCCTGGCCAACCGCACATTGGCGCAGGTTCTGGTGACGCTGGGGCTGGCTTTCGCCATTGCCGATATCTGCCTGATGTTGTGGTCGGGTGATCCGATGCAGCTGCCTGCCCCGCGCTGGCTCTCGCAACCGATCCGCGCATTCGGCTTTGTCTTTCCGGGCTATCGGGTGTTTGTCGTCGAGGTGTCGATTGTCGTGGCGGTTCTGTTGTGGCTGCTGATCGAACGCACCAAGCTGGGCGCGATGGTGCGCGCCAGCGTCGATGATATCCAAATGGCGCGCGGCGTCGGCATTCCCGCGCAAAAGCTGTTCAGCTTCATCTTCTGTCTAGGTGCGGCTTTGGCCGGCATGGGTGGCGTCCTGGGCGGGCCGATCCTGTCGGTCTATCCGGGGCTGGATGGTGAAATGCTGCCTTTGGCGCTGGTTGTGGTGATTTTGGGTGGCATCGGCAGCATCGGCGGCGCCTTTGTCGGCGCCTATATCACCGGTTTTATCTACACCTTCGGCCAGACCCTGCTGCCGGCCTTTTCCTATGTGATCCTGTTCCTGCCGATGATCGTGATTTTGGCGTTCCGTCCGAGCGGCCTGTTTGGAAAGTCCGCACCATGACCAGCAACACCCGCATCACCTTGATCAGCGTGACATTGCTGGTCCTCGCGCTGGCGGCCCCGCTGGTTGCCGGACAGCCCTTCTACATCAATATCGGCTCGCAAGTGCTGATTGCCGCCATTTTTGCCATGAGCCTCAATATTCTGGTCGGCTATGGCGGCATGACCTCGATCGGTCACGCGGCCTATCTGGGCACCTCGGCCTATGTGGTGGCATTACTGACATTGCAGCACGGGTTCGGCTTCTATGCGGCCTCTGCGGTGGCGCTCGGGGTGGTAGTGGTCATGGCAGCGATTTTCGGAGCCATTGCCCTGCGCGGCACCGGCATCACCTTTTTGATGATCACACTGGCGCTCGGCCAGACCATGTGGGGCGTGGCGTTCCGCTGGTCGGATGTGACGGGCGGCGACAACGGCTTGCCCGACATCAAAAGGCCCGATCTGTTCGGGCTGAATCTGGTGGAACCGGGGCTGTTTTACGCGGTGATGATCGCCCTGTTCGTGATCGCGCTGGTCGGCATGTGGATCTTCACGCAATCGGGCCTTGGCCTCAGCCTGCAAGGCACGCGCGACCAGCCGCGCCGCATGGGCATGCTGGGGCACCATGTCTGGCTGGTGCGCTGGATCGCCTTCATCATTGCCGGTTTCTGGGCGGGTGTGGCCGGCATCGCCTTTATCGGCTATCACGGCTACATCCACCCGCTGTCGCTCGGGCTGGCCAATTCCGCCGAAGTGCTGCTGATGGTCATTGCCGGCGGGGCCGGAACCCTGCTCGGCCCTGTGGTCGGGGCTGCTATTGTGGTTGTGCTCAAAATGGTGGTCAGCGCCTATGTGTCGCGCTGGGTGCTGTTGCTGGGCTGCACCTTTGTGGCAATCGTGATCCTGCTGCCCGAAGGCGTGGTACCAGGGTTGGAGCGGTTGCTGAAAACCCTTCTGCCTGAAACGCGCAACGACGGAGAGGCCAGCTCATGACCACCGAGATTGCGCTGCAAATCAACGGAATGACCAAGAATTTCGGCGGGCTGAAGGCCATCGACGGCGTCAACCTCACCATTCCGAAAGGCGACCGCCGCCTGCTGCTCGGCCCCAACGGCGCCGGCAAAACCACATTGTTCAACCTGATCACCGGTGATTTGCAACCAACATCGGGAAGCGTGCAGCTGTTTGGCCGTGACATCACCGGCCTGCCCTCGCATCACTGCGCCCCGCTCGGACTGGCCCGCACCTACCAGATCATCACCCTGTTTCCCAAAAACACCTTGGCCGAGAATGTGATCCTGTCCCTGTTGGGCATTTCGCCGTTGCGGTGGAGCCCGATCAGCCGGATCAAGGGCCGCAAGGAGTTCGAGGAACGCGCCCGCGCCGCCCTCAAACAGGTCGGGCTGGAAGCCAAAGCCGACCGCCCCTTGGGCGAAACCTCCTATGGCGAAAAGCGACGGCTCGAAATCGCCCTCGCTCTGGCACAAAACCCGAGCCTGCTATTGCTGGATGAACCGCTGGCGGGCCTGTCGCGGCAGGAACGGCTGGATGTCCAGGCCCTGATTGAAGCCATTCCGCGCGATATTACCCTCATCCTCATCGAACACGATATGGATGTGGCGCTGGCTTTGGCCGACAGCATCACGGTCATGTATCACGGACGGGTGATCTGCGAGGGGGATCGGGCCCAGGTTGTCGCCGATCCGCGCGTCAAGGAGATCTACCTTGCAAGCTGACATACCCCACCACTCCGCCGATGCGCTGGTGCTGACAGACATCAATACCTGCTATGGCGAAAGCCATGTGCTGCACGATGTCAGCCTGACCTTGAAACAAGGCCGCGTGCTGGCCCTGTTGGGACGCAACGGGGCCGGAAAAACCACTACCATGCACTCGATCGTCGGCTATCAGCCTGCGATGTCGGGACGTATCACCCTCTTCGGCCAGGAGATTGCAAGCCTGGTCCCCGAAGCCATTTCCGATCTCGGCATTGCGCTTGTGCCGCAAGGACGGCGGATTTTTACCAGCCTGACCGTGCAGGAAAATCTCGACGTGGCCCACCGCAGGGGCTCCAAACCCCGTTTCGGATTCGACACGCTGTTCGACTGGTTCCCGCGCCTCAAGGAGCGTCGCCAGCAACGCGCAGGCACGCTGTCGGGTGGCGAACAGCAGATGCTGGCCATCGCCCGCGCGCTGATCACCGATCCCAAAGTGGTGCTGTTCGACGAGCCGTCCGAGGGCTTGGCCCCGCAGATCGTCGAGGAAGTCGGCGCGATCCTCCACCGCCTCAAAGCGGGTGGACTGTCGATCATTCTGGTCGAGCAGAACACCAAACTGGCCCTCAGCGTGGCCGATGATGTCGTGATCCTCAATTCCGGACAGGTGGCTGTCACCTGCCTTGCCCAGGATGTGTCCAACGATCCTGATTTCCTCGTCAACCATCTTGGAGTGTATTGATCCCATGCAAAAGCCAGCGCCCCAGCACCACACCATCCACGGCAAGGCCGTCACAGGGATCCAGACAGGTCAGGGATCGGATCTGGTGATCCTGCATTCGCTGCTGACCGATGCCCGCGCCTTTGACCATGTTCTGCCCGAACTGGCCAGGCATCACCGCGTAACCCTGCTCAATCTGCCCGGCTTTCATGGATCCGATCCGATCGACGCCTCGTGGTCGGCCTATAATGCGTGGATTGCCGATGCCGTGGCGGCATTCGGTGTGCATGACGGCTTTACCTTGCTGGGTAACGGTTTTGGCGGTTCGCTGGCTTTGGGCTATGCGCTGGCCTATCCCGAAACCCTCTCGAAACTGGTGATCTGCGATGCGGCAGCGGGCTTCCCCGAACAGGGCAAGCAGGCCTTCCGCGTCATGGCTGAAAAAGTCGCCACCGGCGGGCTTGGCGCCATTGCGGAAATTGCGGCCAATCGGGTGTTCCACCCGGCCTATCTGGCGGCCCACCCCACCGCCATCGAGGAGCGGCGCGAGGCCTTGATGCTGATCCATCCCGATGCGTTCCAGGCCGCCTGCAGCCTGCTGGTGGAAGCCGATCTGATCCCGCAATGCCGCAGTCTGAAGCTGTTGACTTTGGTGATTTGCGGCGAGTTGGATGCCGCCACCCCGCCCGTGCTCAACCGCGCGATTGCCGAGGCCATCCCCCATGCCCGCTATATCGAATTGCCCCAGATTGGCCATTGCCCGCCGCTGGAAGCACCGCAGGCCTTTCTGGATGCGCTGAACAGTTAATCAGCCCGTTAAAAGATCAGGGAGCGACCATCATGCTGTTCATCATCCACGGGATCGACAAACCCGATGGCCTGCCCCTGCGTCTGGCGCATTACGAGGCGCACAAGGCCTTTTTGTCGGACACCTCGGCCTTTGGCGTCAAGATTGTCATGTCGGGGCCGCTGGTGGCCGATGACGGCACCAGCATGATCGGCAGCTTCTTTCTGATCGAGGCGCCCGACCGCGCCACGGTCGAACGCTTCAATGCGGCCGACCCGTTCAAACAGGCCGATATCTGGGAGCGGGTGACCATTACCGGCTTTTTGCGCCGGCAGGGCTGAAGCCCCCGAAAATCAACATCCGTTTCAGCCTAGACAGGCCCGTCTTTTCACTGTTCAATCCGCCGCACCATCCGGCTGACAGAATGAAGGGGAGGACAGGAAACGATGACGCATGCTGTTGCGTGGCCTGACCTGCATTCCAGCCTGTTGCCGCTGCCAATGCCACGGGAATCATAAAGCCCCACCCGAACCTGCCGAGGATTGTGCCATGCACCTGCGTATTCTTGCCGACAAACCGAGCCTTGGCGCCTTTATGGCCAAAGAGGGGGCCAAGCTGATCCGGCAGGCGATTGCCGCCGATGGCCACGCCAACATCATTGTGGCCACCGGCGCAAGCCAGTTCGAGTTGCTCGATGCGCTGGTCCGCGAGCCCGATCTGGACTGGAGCAAGGTGACGGCCTTCCATCTCGATGAATATGTCGGCCTGCCGGTCAGCCACGGCGCGAGTTTCCGCCGCTATCTGCAGGAACGCTTTGTCTCCAAACTGCCTGATCTCGGGGAATTCGTCGAAGTCATCGGCGATGCCGCCGATCTCGATGGCGAGATCCAGCGCTTGAATGCCCGCATCAAGGGGTTGACCATTGCCGTCTGCTTTGCCGGCATCGGCGAGAACGGCCATCTGGCTTTCAACGATCCACCCGCCGATTTCGACACGACCAGCCCCTATCTGGTGGTCGATCTCGATGAGGCCTGCCGCAAGCAGCAATGGGGCGAAGGCTGGTTCCCAACGCTGGACGCCGTGCCCAAACAGGCGATTTCGATGTCGATCCGCCAGATTCTGGCCTCCAGCCATCTGCTGATTACCGTGCCGGATGCCCGCAAGGCCGATGCCGTGCAAAAGGCGATCGAAGGGCCTCTGACCCCGCTGTGTCCTGCCTCGATCCTGCGGCTGCACCCGTCTTGCGTGATCGCGCTTGATCCGCCCGCCGCCTCAACCCTGACCGTGCGGCCATGACCACCACGGCGGGCCTGTTCGATCTGCAAGTCAACGGCTTTGCCGGTGTCGATTTCAACGATGCCGGTCTGACGCCCGAAGCCTTCGAAACCGCGATCGTTGCCTTGCTGGCCAGCGGGGTGACGCAGTTTCTGCCGACCTTGATCACCGCGACCGAAGCGCTGTTGCAGGCCCGTTTTGCCGCCCTTGACCGCGCAGTCCAAGCCAGCTCGCGTGCGCAAGCCATGGTGCCGGGCTACCATCTGGAAGGACCGTTTCTGAACCCCGCCCCGGGCTTTTGCGGCTGTCATCCCGCCGGGGCCATGATCCCTGCCGATATCGGTCTGGTCGACCGCTTGCGTGCGCCGCTGTCCAAGCCGATCGTGCTGCTGACACTGGCACCCGAGCAACCGCATGCGCTCGAGGTGATCGCCGCAGCCCGAAGCCGCTCTATCGCCGTCTCTCTCGGCCATTCCGATGCCCGCGCCGCCACTGTGAAGGACGCGATTGCGCAAGGGGCGCGCATGGCGACCCATCTCGGCAATGGCGTGGCGCACCAGATGCACAAATTCGACAACCCGATTGTCGCCCAACTGGTCGAGGACCGATTGTGGGGATGTTTCATTGTCGACGGTATCCACGTGCCCAAAGCGGTCCTGACCATGCTGTTGCGGACCAAAGGGCTGGAGCGTTCGATTCTGGTCACCGATGCCGTCTCGGCCGCAGGCGCCACAGCAGGCCGCTATCCCTTTGCCGGTTTCTGGGTGGATCGCGGCGAGGACGGCACGGTGCGCGAGAAAGACGCCCCCAATCTGGCCGGCTCCAGCCTGACCATGGATCAGGGTATCCGCAATCTGGTCGACTGGGGCCTGTGCAGCTTTGCCGAAGCCATTACCCTCGGCAGCGACAATCCGCGCCGGGCCCTCGCCGAACAAGGGATTGTGGTGAATGACCCCGGACAGGTGCGCTGGTCGGACGATCATGAGGTGATCGAGACCGTGCTGGATGGCGAGGTGGTGTTTCGACGCTAGATCCGAGACCTCGCGGACGATCCCACCGGTAGCCGCAACACTAATCCCTGAAATAACCGGGATGCTGCAACCGCATCTCGCCTGTCAGGGACAGCGAGCGCGAGAGATGGCCGCGCAGCACGTCCTGCGCCCCGGCCGCATTGCGGGCGGCAATCGCTGCGAACAGGGCCGTATGATCGGCCAGAATTTGCTCGACCTTGCCTGCGCTGGGCAGATGCAGGCGGCGGATGCGGTCGACATGGCCGGTCTGGCGGCGCAGCATCGGCCAGAGATCGGGCACGCCGGCGGCCTCGTACATCTGGCGGTGGAAGGCCAGATCGGCGGCCATGAAGCGGTCGAGATCCTTGCGGCTGGCGATGAACTCCTGTTCTTTCAACGATTCCTCAAGGGCCGGGAGAAAAGCCCTGTCCTCGGCCAAAGCCAGATGCCGCACGATTTCCAACTCGAGCGAACGGCGCAGAAACTGGGTCTGTTTGGCCTGCGCCAGATCAATCGGGGCCACCAGCGTGGCGTGTTGCGGAAAAATATCCACCAGCCCCTCGCCCGCCAGCAGCTGCAAGGCCTCGCGGATCGGGGTGGAGCTCAAGCCGAATTCGGCCTGCAAATCGACGCGTGACAAGACGGTGCCGGGCACCAGCTCCAGAGAGAGGATGCGGGCCCGCAAGATATCGCTGACCTGCGGCGCGGCCTGACCGGACCGGTCGCGCGGCTTGAGCGCCAGCGGTCGCATTCCTTGCCCCTGCGGCTCGTATCCTGCTGTCATCCGCAAAAATCTCCGGTCAGCCCATTAAAAACCATCACACCCCGCACAGGCCGTGCATGGCGCCACAATCGGCATTGACCTACTAATACATTAGTGCCTTAATGCGTCAAGACTTGCGCTGCACCTTGCTTCCGGCCGGACAACAGGACGCGGCGCAGCTGGCTTTGGGTTCTGTTTGGACTTTGAGTTCGGTAAGGGCCGCAATTGTGACCCTCAACCACACCGCAAAGACCGATGTGAAACCGGGACATGTAACAAAAATCGGGAGAGACGTGTGACACGGCATCTGAGCGACCATCACTTGAGCCCCCTTGCCCCCGGTCTGCTGGCGCGTCTGAAAGCCATCAGCAGCGGGTCGCTGACCACGGAACTGTTCAGGCGGGGGTTGCGGCAGTGCTTTCTGGTCGGCCTCAAGCCGCTCAACCCCGCTTGCGCCAAATTTGCCGGCGAAGCCTATACGATGCGCTATATCCCGGCGCGCGAGGACATCGACACCTATGATACGCTGACGCCCTATCCTAACGACAACAATCTGCAATGGGAGGCCGTCGAGCATATCGGCCCCGATCAGGTGCTGGTGATCGACAGCCGCAACGATCTGTCCTCGGCCTCGGCGGGCAATATTCTGGTGACGCGCATGATGAAGCGCGGGGCGGTCGGCCTTGTGACCGATGGTGGCTTGCGTGACGGGCTGGAAATTGCCGGCATGGCCTTCCCGGCCTATGCACGCGGTGTGGTCGCCTCGACGCGGCTCTCGACCCATCACGCCGCCGACCTGAACGTGCCGATTTCCTGTGCGGGTGTAGCGGTCTATCCTGGGGATATTCTGGTGGGCGACGGTGACGGCATTACGGTGATCCCGCGCGCCATGGCCGCAGATCTGGCCGAGGCTTGCGAAAAGCGTGACCAGTTCGAGGCCTATGTCGCCTTGCGGATCGAGGCGGGCGAAGGGCTTTACGGGGTCTATCCCCCCACTCCCCAGACCCGTGCCGATTACGAGGCCTGGAAAAAGGCCGGCAGCGACCCCGCCAGGGCCCATACCATCCGCGCCGAGGTCGTGTGATGGTTGCGATCACCCCCGACCACATGGAACGCGAAATCCGCCGCTATTTTGCCGCCTGCAATGCGGCCGATTATGACGCGTTGGTCTCCTGCTTCACTCCCGATGCCGTACATTATTTTCCACCCGGCCTGCCCGATATTCCGTGGCGGACGGCCGATGTGATCGCGCGCAAATGGATCTGGTGCGTCGAAAACCTCGGCTCGCGCTGGTCGATCGAAAAAATCCTGTGCTCCTCCACCGCTCCCGAAGCGGTGATCGAATGGACGCACTGGAAACAGAAGGCCAACACCGCCCTGCGCGGCGATGAATGGTATGTGTTCGACGAGCAAACCGGCCTGATCAGCGAAATCCGCGCCTATTACGCCTCCAAGGCCGATCCCTCGGTGCCGATTTGCGAGTTGTACGAGTTCGATTATGCCGCGCGCGGCTATCACCTGCAGGCTCCGTAGGGTTCAGCATGTATATCGGCGAGCAGATCATCAATCCCACCCCCGAGCGGCTCAAGCTCTCGTTGCAACTCGGTGTCGAGCATGTGGTGATCGATACGCGCCCCAACCTGCAACTCCTGAACGAGGACGGCGGTTGGGATGGGTCCAAAGTGGCGCGGCAACGCATATCGATCGAGGATCTAGGCTTGAAACTGGACGTCCTTGCACTGGATGTCGGCTCGATCCTGCTCGATAGCCTGCACCAGCTTGAGAAGGCCGAAGCCACCGCCGAACGCTTGCGCAACGATATCCGCGCCGCTGCCGCAGGCGGTGTCACTACCCTCAAATACAATGTGCAGATGGTCGGCATCACGCGTACCGGTTTCGAGAGCGGCCGCGGCGGCGTGCAATGTTCGGCCTTCCGGCTGCAGGATTACTCCCCCCAGCGCGACGAACGCTTCTCCTATTGGGGGGTCGGCCATCCCGGCGGCGGCCAGGGAGCCGATATTGCCGTCAACGCCTTTGGCACGCCCGGGGCCGCGGGCCAGATTCTGGCGACCAATGCCGGACAGGTCAGCGAGCAGGACGGCTGGAACGCGATCGAATATCTGGTTGAGGCGATTGTGCCGACCGCCGAACGCGAAGGCGTGCGGCTGGCCTGCCATCCGCATGATCCGGCCTATCCGGTTGGCGGGTTGAACGGCATCCACCATGTGATGGGCTCGCTGGAGGGGATGCGCCGTTTCATCAACCTCGCTCCCGAAAGCCCCAGTCACGGCTTCAATTTCTGTCAGGGCACCATTGCCGAAATGTCGGACGATCCGACCGCCACCGTGCTTGAGGCCATCCATGAATTCGGGGCAAAGGCCAAGATTTTCATGGTGCATTTCCGCAATATCAAAGGCGGCTATCTGAATTTCTGCGAGACATTTCCCGATGATGGCTCGGTCGATATGCCGGCCTGTATCCGCGCCTATCGGTCTGTCGGCTATCAGGGTATCCTGTGCCCCGATCACGTGCCCCTGTCCGATCTCGATCCGGCACGCGAGCGGTTTTTTGCCTTCGCCCTTGGCTATACCCAGGGTCTTCTTCAAGCGACAAAGCCAGCATCATGACTGGCGCATCACAATGACCACATTGATTTCGGAGGGACATCACATGATCAATCGTCGCCATTTGGGCGCTCTGGCGTTGGGACTGGCCTTGCTGGCCCCTGCACTCGCAACCGCGCAGCAGAAATCGGAAATTTCGATCAGCCGCCAGCCCGGCATTTTGTACTTTCCCACCCATGTGATCGAAAAGCAGCAATTGATCGAAAAACACGCCGCCAAGCTCGGCCTGGCCAATGTGTCGGTCAAATGGATGGATTTTGCCAATGGCGGCGCCCAGCAGGATGCGCTGATTTCCGGCAATGTCGACATCATCAACACCGGCACCGGCCCCTTGCTGTTGCTGTGGGACCGCACCAAAGGCGGCATCAAGGGGAT
>CANFLM010000052.1 GCA_947447895.1 Hyphomicrobiales bacterium | reverse complement strand
TTTCGATGATCCGGCCAATCCGGGTTTGGGCACTCTCATCTGCGACGAGGAGGATATCGTGGAACAACAGATCATCACGGGCATCGCCTATTCCAAAGACGAGGCCCAGATCACCCTGCGCCGCGTGGCCGACAAGCCGGGCGTTGCGGCAGCCATTTTCATGCCGCTGGCCGAGGCCAATATCAATGTCGACATGATCATCCAGGTCGTGTCCGACAATTCGACGGCCACCGACATCACCTTCACCGTTCCGGCCGCTGAATACGAGCGCGCCCGCTCCCTGCTCGAAACGGCCAAGACGGAAATCGGCTTCGACCGTCTGGAAGGCGCCACCGATGTGGTGAAAGTGTCGGCGATCGGAATCGGCATGCGCTCGCATGCGGGCGTTGCCGCCAAAGCGTTCAAGGCCCTGGCCGAAAAAGGCATCAACATCCGCGCCATCACCACCTCGGAGATCAAATTCTCCGTGCTGATCGATGAGGCCTATACCGAACTGGCCGTGCGCACCCTGCATGCGCTGTACGGGCTGGATCACGCGGCCTGATGGCGTCAGACCGCTAGGCCCGTTTTGCCTTTTTGCGTCAGGCTCGCTAAAGCGTGTCATGCGTTGAACGTGTGACGATTCGCGCAAACGGATTGTCACGTCAGGGGCGGGATGCTCCAGTTTAAGGATAGTTGGTGATGCGAGGCGCACTCGGCGGTCCACGCATATTGCTCCGGCGGCTCCGCGAAGTGATGGCGGAACCCGTCAACGCGCAAGAACGCCTTGACAAAATCGTGACGTTGATCGCCGGCAACATGGTTGCCGAAGTGTGCTCGTTCTATGTCATGCGCGCCGACAGCACACTCGAACTCTATGCCACCGAAGGTCTGGCGCGCGAAGCGGTCCATAAGACCACGATGCGGGCCGGCGAGGGTCTGGTCGGCCTGATTGCTCAGCGGGCCGAACCGCTCAATCTCACCCATGCCCAGACCCATCCGTCCTTCTCCTACAAGCCGGAGACGGGCGAAGAGATTTACCAGTCCTTCCTCGGTGTGCCCGTGCTGCGGCAAGGGGTCACACTGGGTGTGCTGGTGGTGCAGAACAAATCCTCCCGCCTCTATGTCGAGGAGGAAATCGAGGCCCTGCAAACCACGGCCATGGTGCTGGCCGAAATCATCGCCTCGGGTGAATTGCAGGCTCTTGCCCCTCCGGGCACCGATATTGCTGTCAGACGGCCGCTCGCGCTGGAGGGCCAGGCCCTGGCCGATGGTGTCGGCCTCGGGCATGTCGTGCTGCACCAGCCGCGTATTGTGGTCAAAAACCTGATCGCCGACGATCCCGTCAAGGAAAAGGAACGGCTGGAAAAAGCGCTGGCGGCCTTGCGCGAGTCGCTCGATGCCATTCTGGAACGCGGCGATCTGGCCCATGGCGGCGAGCACCGCGATGTGCTGGAAACCTTCCGCATGTTCGCCTCCGACCGTGGCTGGGCCAGACGGCTGACCGAAGCCGTGATGTCCGGCTTGACGGCGGAAGCGGCCGTCGAGCGCGTGCAATCGGACAACCGCGCCCGCATGGTCCGCCAGACCGACCCCTATCTGCGCGAGCGTTTGCACGACCTCGATGAATTGGCCGACCGCCTGCTCAACCTGTTGAGCGGACGTCCGATGACCCGCACGGCAGGGGATCTGCCCGACAATGCCATTCTGGTGGCCCGTTCGATGGGGCCTGCGGCTCTGCTCGATTACGACCGCTCGCGCCTGCGCGGGCTGGTGCTCGAGGAAGGCGGCCCGCAAAGCCATATCGCCATTGTCGCGCGGGCTTTGGGAATTCCGGCGGTCAGCATGATCAACAATGCCACCGGCCTTGTTGAATCGGGTGACGGGATTGTGGTGGATGGCGCCACGGGACTGGTCCATGTCCGCCCGCCGGCCGACATCGAACATGCCTACCAGGAAAAAGCCCGCTTGCGGGCGACGCGCCAGGCCCAATACCGCAGTCTGCGCGATGTCAAACCCGTGACCAAAGACGGCATCGACATTTCGCTGCAGCTCAATGCCGGTCTTTTGTTCGATCTGCCCAACCTCGCTGAAACCGGCGCGCAGGGCATCGGCCTGTTCCGCACCGAGCTGCAATTCATGGTCGCCGACCGGCTGCCGACGCTCGGCGAGCAGACCGCCCTCTACCGGTCGGTGTTCGAAAGCGCGGGCGATCTGCCTGTCACCTTCCGCACGCTCGATATCGGGGGCGATAAAATTCTGCCCTATATGGCCAAAGTGGAAGAAGAAAATCCGGCTTTGGGCTGGCGCGCCATCCGGATCGGGCTCGACCGGCCGGGCCTTTTGCGCGCCCAGATCCGCGCCCTGCTGCGGGCGGCCGAGGATCGCGACCTGAAAATCATGTTCCCGATGATTGCCACGATTGACGAGTTCGAACGCGCCAAGGCTATTGTTGGCCGCGAACAGGCCCATCTGGCGCGGTTCGGGCATCCGGCCCCGCGCTCGGTCCAGCTCGGGGTGATGGTCGAGGTGCCCTCCCTGCTGTTTGTCATCGACGAGATTGCCGCACGCGCCGATTTCATGTCGGTCGGATCCAACGATCTGATGCAGTTCCTGTTTGCGGCCGACCGCGACAACCAGCAACTCGCCGGACGGTTCGACAGCTGCAATCCGGCCTGTCTGCGCGCCTTGAAACTGGTGGCCGATGCCGGGGCCAAAGCCGGTATTCCGGTCACCTTGTGCGGCGAGCTGGCAGGCCGCCCTGTCGATGCCATGGTGCTGCTGGCGCTTGGCTATCGCGGCCTGTCGATGTCGCCATTGTCGATCGGCCCAATCAAGGCGATGATCCTCGACCTTGAACTCGGGACCGTGCGTGACACTATCGAGACCTTGCTGCGCAACAATCCCGAAGCGGCCAGCCTGCGCGAGGATATTCTCGGCATGGCGCGAGATATGGGGCTGGTCTAGCGAGACACAAGACTTCGCGTCTCCCGCCTATGCCTTTCTGTGCTTTATGACCCTGACGGATCTGCCATGTCACTGCCCAATAATAAACTCGAGGCCATTCTCAGCCGCTACGAGACCATCGTGGAGCGGCTCTCCTCCGAGATGGAATCGGATACGATCATCGCCCTGTCACGCGAGCGTGCCGAGCTGGAACCGCTTGTAGTGGCCATTCATGCCTGGCAGGCGGCCGTTCGCGAAGTGGCTGACCTGACAGGCTTGATCAATGAATCGGGGACCGATCCCGAATTGCATCAAATGGCCGAGGATGAAATCGCCGCGGCGCGGCTCGATTGCGAAGCCAAGGAACACGCGATCCGCGTCCTTCTGCTGCCCAAGGATGCCGCCGACGAACGCGGCGTGGTGCTGGAAGTCCGGGCCGGAACCGGTGGCGATGAAGCAGCTTTGTTCGCCGGTGCGCTGTTCCGCATGTATCAGCGCTACGCCGACCTGCACCGCTGGAAAGTGGAAATACTCTCGGAAAGCGAGGGAACAGTCGGTGGCTACAAGGAAATTATCGCGGAAATTCACGGAAAAGGCGCGTTTGCCCGCCTGAAATTCGAAAGCGGCGTGCATCGGGTCCAACGGGTGCCTGACACCGAAACCAGCGGCAGAATCCACACCTCGGCTGCGACGGTCGCGGTGCTGCCACTCGCCGAAGCGGTCGATGTGACCATCGACGACAAGGATCTGGTCATTGAAACCATGCGGGCAGGCGGGGCGGGCGGCCAGCATGTCAACAAGACCGAAAGCGCGATCCGCATCACCCATACGCCAACCGGCTTGGCCGTGATGATGCAGGAAGAGCGCTCGCAGCATCGCAACAAGGCCAAAGCCATGGATCTGTTGCGCAGCCGTATTTTCGATCTCGAACGCCAGAAGCTCGATCAGGCCCGTTCCGAACATCGCAAGAGCCAGGTCGGGTCGGGTGACCGGTCCGAGCGGATCCGCACCTATAATTTTCCGCAAGGCCGCATCACCGACCACCGCATCAATCTGACGCTGTATAAACTGCCGCAAATCATCGCCGGTGAAGGGCTGGATGAATTGTTTGACGCCCTGATTACCGAATATCAGGCCGGATTACTGGCCGAGGAGACCGGACAATGAGTGCACTGATCCTTCCCCCCGACATCACCCGCGTCACATCCCTCAAAACCGTCGGCGAGGTTTTGCGTGCCAGCGGCATCGAAACCGCCCAACGCGATGCGCGACTTTTGATGCTGGCTGCCGCGGGCATTGTCCATGCCGACCTGCTGCGCGAACCGCGCCTGCCCTTGGGCGAGGAAGCCGCCGAACGGTTGAGCGGCTGGATCAGCCAACGCCTCGAACGGGTCCCTGTCGCCCGTATTCTGGGCGAATGGGAATTCTGGAGCCTGCCCTTCACTCTGGCGCCCGAAACGCTGGTGCCGCGCCCCGACAGCGAGACCGTGGTGGCAGCCGCGCTGATCAATCTCGGAGACCGCAGACACCAGAGCGACGGCTTGCGCGTGCTGGATCTGGGCACAGGAACTGGCTGCCTTCTGGTTGCCTTGCTGCATGAGCTGCCCGGCGCGACCGGATTGGGGGTCGATCTGTCCGACGAGGCGCTGGCGGTGGCCGCCATCAATGCCCGCCGCAACCATATCGGCGAGCGCGCACAATTCCAGCGCTCGGACTGGCACCATCATATCGAGGGACCGTTCGATCTGATTGTCTCCAACCCGCCATATATTGCCGATCCGGTGATCGATACGCTGGAACCGGAAGTGCGCCTGCACGATCCGCGGCTGGCGCTGTCGGGAGGCCGCGACGGGCTGGATGCCTATCGCATTCTGATGCAGGGCCTGCCCAAACTGCTGGCCCCCGACGGGGTGGCGGTGCTGGAAATCGGCTCGGATCAATCCGAAACAGTCGCCAAACTGGCCAGAGACAGCGGATTTTCGCTCGAAGGGCCCTATGCCGATTTCGGGGCCCGCCCGCGCGCTTACGCGCTTCGTTTGAAATCTTGAGGATTATTTTCGGATTTTTGGCAGTATAAACATATTTTCCTTTGTCTTCGCGCTCGTCTTGGGTCATACTGTGCTTCGTCGGAATCGATGGATTGCTGGTGCGCATTGAGCCACCATCTCCAGTGTCGTATCCTCGTTCACCATTTAACATCCGATGTTGAGCAAGATACGGTCCCGATTTGCGCACCTTGATTCTCGATAGGGTCTGATGCGCTGACAAACGAACACAGTTGAATGTCTCTGTTTTTGAATGTCTCTGTTTTCCGGCGTGGAAAGCCCCTTGGTGTTTCGGGAATTTTCCGCTTCAAAAACGTGACACCGCGAGCGTTCATTTCGCAGCACCGCCATTCGAAGCAAGATGGCCGGTGACATTGCTAAGGGCAACACATTGGCGACAGACTTTTCGTCGATTACCGGATTGATCCAGTCAGGCATTCAAAATGCCCAGATTGCCGTCATCCATTCATATCATAGCCATTAAGGACCGTTGATGAGACCTAATCATCAGAACAAGCGCATGCGTGGCCGTAGCCGGGGTGGAAGTGGTGGCAATGGAGGCGGCGGAGGCAAGGGACCGAATCCGTTAACCCGCAGCTACGAATCCAACGGACCCGATGTGAAAATCCGCGGGACCGCGCAGCATATTGCCGAAAAATACCTGCAAATGGGCCGCGATGCCCAGGCCACCGGTGATTATGTGGCGGCTGAAAACTATTTCCAGCACGGCGAACACTATTTGCGCATCATTGCCGCCGCGCATGAAGCCATGCGTCTGGCCAATCCGCAATTCAGACCCTACGAGCCGCAGGACGGCGAGGACGGGGACGAAGACGAGGACGGCGCCCCCTTTGCACCGGGCACGCCGCAGCCGGAAATCCGCTACACCAATGCGCCGCAGACCGACGCCGAGCAGCCCGATTTCCAGCCCCAGCCCCGCGAATACCGCGAACGGCCGCAGCAGGAACGCAGCCCGCGGTTCGAGCCGCGCCAGGATCGCAGAGATGACCGGCGCGATGATCGCCGCCGCGACCACGCACCTCGTGACAGCCAGCCACGGGATAGCCAGCCGCGAGACAGCCAGCCGCGCGAGCCGCGCAGCGATGCCCCGCACGATCAGGGCACACCGCGTGATTATGCGCCTCGTGACTATGCGCCTCGCGAACAGGCACCCAGAGAATCAGCCCCGCGCGAGTATCAGCCCCGCGAAGGCGGACGGTTTGACCGTCGCGAACGGTTCGAGCAGCGGCGGAGCCCGTCGGCCGAGCGTGGTCCGGCTTCTGCCGAGCCCGAGGCACAGGCTGGTCTGCCGGCTTTCATTACGGCCCCAGTGCGTCCGGTCTCCGATGAGCAACCGGTGATCACGCCCCAGGCCACCGCACCTTTGTTTGAAACTGCGGCAGGAACGACCGAGTTTCCGGTCAATGAGCGGCGCGGACGCGGACGGCCACGCAAAGTGGTGCCTGCTGCCACACTGATCGATGAAGCCGGCGAGTAACCGGCTTCTCTTCCAAGACAAACACCGTCAGGAGGGCTTTGGCCCTCCTTTTTTTGTGCCTTTTTCCGGGCAAACACAGGGAGAATGGTTGATGGATCTGACAAAACTGATATCCGGCATCGCCGCGGTGGCCCCGACCGTGGCCCTGGCGCTGGGGGGACCGGTGGCCGGCCTCGCCGTCACCGCGCTATCGCAAGCCCTGACGGGCAAGCAGGACACGACAGCCGACCAGTTGAGCCTGTTGCTGGCCAAACCGAATGCCGACCAGATCACCAAGCTCAAAGAGGCCGAACAGGTTTTCAACCAGACCATGAAGCAGCTGGATATCAATATTATCCAGATCGCGGCCAATGACTTGGCCAGCGCACGCCAGCGTGAAGTCACCACCGGCGATCACCTTACCCCGCGGGTGTTGGCCGTGCTGGTTTCCGTCGGCTTTTTCGGAATTCTGGGCTGGATGCTCGACAACGCAATTCCCGCCTCGGGCAAGGAGGCCCTGCTGGTCATGCTCGGCGCCCTCGGCACGGGATGGACGGCTGTCCTGTCCTATTATTTCGGCTCCTCTGCCGGATCCTTCGACAAGAATGCCATGTTCCAGCAAATGATCAAAACCCGATAGATGGCGAGGGAATTCACGATGGATGATCTGTTTTCAAGCCACGAACCTGTCTGGCTGCGGCAAGCCCGCGACTTGCTCGGCACGCAGGAAAGCCCGGGCGACGCCAACAACACCACCATTCTGGATTGGGCCAGACAGGAGGGGGGTTGGATCGAACGGTTCTACACCGAAGATGCCATCCCCTGGTGCGGGCTGTTTGTCAGCCATTGCCTGTTGCATGCAGGACATGACGGTCCGAAAAATCCGCTCTCCGCTCTGGCCTGGGCCGATTGGGGCGAAGCCGTGCCGATGGCGGAACGCGAGGCGGGATGCGTACTGGTCTTTGCCCGCAAGGGCGGCGGCCATGTCGGGTTCTATGTCGGCGAGGATGCGGATGGAACAGCCCTGCATGTGCTGGGCGGCAACCAGTCCGATGCGGTGACCATTACCCGCATCGGCACAGACCGGCTGCATGCGGTGCGCTGGCCAGCAGGCCTTGCGCGGCGCAAATCCGGTTTTCTCACACCACGTCTGACAGCCGGACTGTCGGGCAACGAGGCCTAAAACAACAAAAGTTTTCGCTTTTTGCCTCTTTTGTTCCTGAAAACCAGTTCCTATCTAGACTGTAAGGGGGGTCGCCACATCGGGGCCCTCCAATTCAGGGAGCCTTGTTCCGTGTCCGAGGAACGGAGCAGGCGGCCAAAGGAGACAGACATGAATTTCGAAAAATATACCGACCGTTCCAAAGGGTTCATCCAGGCCGCGCAAACCATTGCGATGCGCGAAGGCCACCCGCAACTCACCCCCGAACATGTGCTCAAAGCCCTGCTGGATGACAGCGAGGGCATGGCGGCAGGCCTGATCCGCAATGCCGGCGGCGACCCCAAAGCCGCTCTGGCCCATGTCGATGCCCTGATTGCCAAAATGCCGCGTGTCAGCGGTTCTGCCGCGGCGCAATCGCAACCGACACGCGATCTGATCCGCCTGTTCGACAGTGCGGAACGGCTGGCCCAGGAGGCCAATGACCAATTCGTCACCGCCGAACGCCTGCTTCTGGCGATTGCGACTGACACCGGCATGGAAGCCGGACAGGCTCTGGCCAAAGCGGGCGTGACCCGCAAGGGGCTGGATCAGGCGATCAGCGATTTGCGCAAAGGCCGCACCGCCGACAGCGCCAATGCGGAAGGCGCCTATGATGCCTTGAAAAAATATGCACGGGATTTGACCCAGGCCGCGCGGGACGGCAAGCTTGATCCGGTCATCGGCCGCGACGAGGAAATCCGCCGCGCCATCCAGGTGCTTTCCCGCCGCACCAAAAACAACCCCGTGCTGATCGGCGAGCCGGGTGTCGGTAAAACCGCCATCGCCGAAGGGTTGGCCCTGCGCATCGTCAATGGCGATGTACCCGAAAGCCTCAAGAACAAGCAGCTGTTGTCGCTCGATATGGGCTCGCTGATCGCGGGCGCCAAATATCGCGGCGAATTCGAGGAGCGGCTGAAAGCCGTCCTGTCGGAAGTCACCGCGGCGGCAGGCGAGATCATCCTGTTCATCGACGAGATGCACACGCTGGTGGGTGCTGGCAAGGGCGAAGGGGCGATGGATGCCTCCAACCTGCTCAAACCCGCTCTGGCGCGCGGCGAATTGCACTGCATCGGCGCGACCACGCTGGATGAATACCGCAAGCATGTCGAAAAGGATGCGGCGCTGGCCCGGCGCTTCCAGCCGGTCTTTGTCTCGGAACCCACTGTGGAAGACACCATCTCGATCCTGCGCGGGTTGAAGGAGAAATACGAGCTCCATCACGGCGTGCGGATCACCGACAGCGCGATTGTCGCAGCCGCGACCCTGTCGAACCGCTACATTACCGACCGCTTCCTGCCCGACAAAGCCATCGACCTGATCGACGAGGCCTCCTCGCGCCTCAGGATGCAGGTCGATTCCAAACCCGAGGAGCTCGACGAACTCGATCGCCGCATCATGCAGTTGCGCATCGAACAGGAAGCCTTGCGCAAGGAAGAGGATGCCGCCTCGAAAGACCGGCTGGCCCGTCTCGAAAAGGAATTGTCCGACCTCGAGGAACGCTCGAACCTGCTGACCGCACGCTGGAAGGCCGAAAAGGACAAGCTCGGCAGCGTCCAGAAAATCAAGGAACAGCTGGAACAGGCCCGCAACGATCTCGCCAATGCCCAGCGCAAGGGCGAGTATCAGAAAGCGGGGGAACTGGCCTACGGGCTGATCCCCGATCTCGAAAAGCGGCTGGTTGCCATCGAGGGCGAGGAGGCCAAAGGCACCGCGCTGGTGGATGAGGCCGTGGGTGCCAATGACATCGCGCAAGTGGTGTCACGCTGGACCGGTGTGCCGGTCGAACGGATGCTGGCGGGCGAGAAAGAAAAGCTCCTGATGATGGAGGCCAAGCTCGGCGAACGGGTTGTCGGCCAGATCGAGGCCGTCCATGCGGTTGCCACCGCAGTGCGGCGTGCAAGGGCGGGCCTGCAGGACCCCCATCGCCCGATCGGCTCGTTCATGTTCCTCGGGCCGACCGGTGTCGGCAAAACCGAACTGACCAAAGCGCTGGCCGGTTTCATGTTCGATGACGAAAGCGCTTTGCTGCGCATCGACATGTCGGAATATATGGAAAAGCACTCGGTCGCCCGTCTGATCGGCGCGCCTCCCGGCTATGTCGGCTATGAGGAAGGCGGCGCATTGACCGAAGCCGTCAGACGGCGGCCCTATCAGGTCGTGCTGTTTGATGAAATCGAAAAGGCCCATCCCGATGTCTTCAACATCCTGTTGCAGGTGCTCGATGATGGCCGCCTGACCGACGGCCAGGGCCGCACGGTCGATTTCCGCAACACGCTGATCATCATGACCTCGAATCTCGGTTCGGAATATCTGGTCAACCAGCCCGAAGGCGAGGACAGCGAGGCGGTGCGCGACGATGTGATGGGCCTTGTCAAAACCCATTTCCGGCCCGAATTCCTCAACCGTGTCGACGAGATCATCCTGTTCCATCGCTTGCAGCGCAATGAGATGGGCGCGATTGTCGACATCCAGATGGGGCGGCTGGCCAAATTGCTGGATGAACGCAAGATCGTGCTCGATCTGGCCCCCGATGCCCGCGAATGGCTGGCCGAACGCGGCTACGAGCCCGCTTACGGGGCACGCCCCCTCAAACGGGTGATCCAGAAGCACCTGCAGGACACGCTGGCCGAATTGATCCTGTCGGGCGCGATCAAGGACGGCGAGCACGTGGCCGTCACCGCCGGACCCCTGGGCCTGATCATCGGCGGCCATGCCAGCGAGCCGAACCGGCCGGTCAAAGCGCTGCTGAACTAAACAAAACCGGCGGCACGGGCCCTGCCTGTGCCGCCTTTTGCCTGCAACCGAATGTCTCTATTGCATTGCACCAAGATCCGCCGCTACAGTCTGCGCCGCTGATCCTGTAGCCAGAATGCAAAGAGTCCCCGATGCTTCCTGATATGCGTGACGAGGCCCAATTGCGTGCGGCGTTTCGCTGGGCGATTCCGCAGCATTACAATATCGGTGTCGATGTCTGCGACCGCTGGGCCATGGTGGAGCCGGATCGGCCCGCGATTTTCGAAGTTGCCCCTTCCGGTGCGGTCAAGACCGCCAGTTTCGGCCAGATCCGCGACGCCTCCAACCAGCTCGCCAATGCCCTGACGGCCCTTGGCATCACCCGCGGGGACCGCGTCGCCATTTTGCTGCCGCAAGCCATCGAGGTCGCGCAAACCCATGTGGCGGTTTACAAATTGGGGGCGATTGCCCTGCCGCTCGCCGCCCTGTTCGGGGTCGATGCGCTGGCCTACCGGCTGGGGGATGCCGGCGCGCGGGTGCTGGTCACCAATGCGGCGGGTCTCGAAAAAGTCCGCAAAATCCCCGCTTTGCCCGCAACGCTCGAATTGATCCTGTCGATCGACGGGGCCGACGGCGGCGTGCTCGATTATCACAGCACGCTGGCGAGACAATCGACCCGTTTCACCCCTGTCGACACGCTGGCCGATGATCCGGCCATGATGATCTACACCTCGGGCACCACCGGCCATCCCAAAGGCGCCTTGCATGCCCATCGGGTTTTGCTCGGCCATTTGCCGGGCGTGCAGCTTCCGCATGATTTCTTTCCACAAGCAGGCGACCGGATGTGGACGCCTGCGGATTGGGCATGGGCCGGGGGTTTACTGAACGGCCTGTTGCCCAGCATGCATTTCGGCGTGCCGACCATTGCCCGCAAATTCGACAAATTCGACCCCGAAGAAGCCTTTTCCCTGATGGAACGAATGCAGGTGCGCAACACCTTTGTGCCGCCGACCGCCCTCCGGATGCTGCGGGCGGTCAAAAATCCGCGCCAACGCTTCAAACTGTCACTGCGCACCGTGGCATCGGGCGGCGAGGCCTTGGGGGCGGAAACCTTTGCCTGGGGGCAGGAACAGCTCGGGCTGACCATCAACGAATTTTACGGCCAGACCGAATGCAATCTGGTGCTCGGCTCCTCGTCTGCACTCGGCATGGTCAAAGCGGGGCTGATCGGCAAACCGATCCCCGGCCATCAGGTCGCCATCATCCGCGCCGATGGCACGCGCTGCGAGGTCGGCGAATTGGGCCAGATTGCCGTCAAACGGCCCGATCCCGTGATGTTTTTATCCTATTGGAACAAGCCGGAAGCCACCGCCGACAAATTTATCGGCGACTGGATGACCACAGGCGACCAGGGCGAGGTCGATTCCGACGGCTTCATCCGCTTTATCGGGCGCGATGACGATGTGATTACCTCGGCAGGTTACCGGATCGGCCCGACCGAAATCGAGGATTGCCTGATGCAGCATCCGGCCATCGCACTGGCGGCGGTGGTCGGCAAGCCCGATCCGTTGCGCACCGAAATCGTCAAGGCCTTTGTGGTGGTCAAAGCCGGAATTGAGACCTCTGCCGACTTGGCCCGCGAGATCGGCGGCTTCGTCAAATCGCATCTGTCGGCGCATGAATATCCGCGCGAGGTTGAATTCATCTGCGAATTGCCGCTGACCACCACCGGCAAAGTGATCCGCCGCCTGTTGCGCGATCGCGCCTGACGGCACAATCTGGCCTAGCGGCGCAGCGAGAGCGGGTTGTCTGCCAACGCGGCGGCGTCGGGCCGGTCGATTTGCGGCTGTCCGGTCAGGGCCTTCCAAAGACCCTGCACAAAATCCTCGTCGAGATCGCGGGTGATGAAAACCAGCCGGGTGCGATGGTCGGCATCGGGCCATTGCGCCAGCCGCACCGGCGGATGGAACACATGCTGCACACCGTGCAACAGAATAGGCTGGTCACGATGATCGGCCAATTTGACCAGGCCCTTGACCCGCAACAGATTGGGGCCATGGGCCGAACGCAACAGGTCGATGAACAATTCCAGCGCGGAAGCAGCAATCGGCACATCGGTCAGCAATGAAAAAGCCCGGATATGGGCATCATGCCTGTCGGGATCATGGTGGTGGTGGCCATGATGATGATGGCCATGATGATGATGGCCATGATGGTGATCGTGGTGGTGATCATGGTGATGGTGGTCGGCCGCATGTTCTGCTTGCAGCCAAGCGGTGACATCGGCCAATTTGTCGGCGGTCACAAATCCTGTCAGATCGAGCAGTTGGTGCGGGGTGGCCTCGCCTTTGGCGGCATCGAGAAGCCTCGCATAGGGATTGAGACGCTGCAACCGCGCCTTCAGACTGTCGAGCACCGCGGGCTGATCGGCCAGCAGGTCCGTTTTGGTCAGCACCAGCACATCGGCAACGGCCGCCTGTTTGACCGCCTCGATATGGGCATCGAGGGTCGCCTCGCCATTGACGGCGTCGACGAGCGTCATCACGCCTTGCAGACGATAGCGCAGATTCAGATAGGGATGACCAAGCACCGATTGCAGCACGGGCGCGGGATCGGCCAGTCCCGTTGTTTCGATCACCACCCTTGAGAAGGCCGGAATCCGGCCATTGTCGACATCCCGCAACAGATCTTCCAGCGTCGAGACCAATTCGCCGCGCACCGTGCAGCACAGACATCCCGACGACAGCAGGACCGTGTTCTGGTCCTTGACCTCGATGAACAGATGATCCAACCCGATCGCGCCGAATTCGTTGATGATCACCGCCGTGCCCGCCATGGCGGGATCCTGCAGCAAGCGATTGAGCAGGGTGGTTTTGCCCGCGCCCAAAAAACCGGTCAGCACATAAAGCGGGATCATGTCAGGCCGTCTGGTCATTTTGCACTCCTGCACGCATCCGCCGCCGCTCGAAGGTAACATTGATAATGATCGCCGCCAGCACCAGCAGCCCGCCACAATATTGCAAGGGGGTCAACACCTCGTCCAGAATCACATGCGCCGACAGGGTCGCCACGACCGGTTCGAGACAGAAGGCGAGACCGCCAACCACAGCCGAAATCCGGCTCAGCGCCAGCAACTGGCAGAGAAAACCGATCGCATATCCGCCGATTGTCAGCGCCACCGCCAAGGGAGCCAGCAAGAGAACCGCTGGCGAAGGCAGGCCCGTGGTCGACAGCGCGATGCAGGCGGCCACCGGCAACATCACCAGTTGCATGACAATCGCTTTGGGAATCGTATGGGTTTTGGGTGACCGCGTGCCGAAGAAAAACTGCATGGTCGCCGACAGGCTGGCCCCGGCTGCCAGCAACAGGCCAAGCGGATCAAGCTGGTTCAGCGACGGCCCGACCACGATGACCACGCCGATGAAGGCCATCACCACAATCACCACAAGATCGAGGGTCAACCTGCGCCGCTCGAAAATCGGGCTGAGCATGACCACCAGAATCGGAAAGGTGTAAAAGATCACCGCCGCCACCGTGACCGGAATAAATGCCACCGAGGAAATGTAGCACAGCCCGACACCGCTGCTCGCCAGCGCCATGCCGATGATCGCCTTCCACTCCGACCGCTCGATCACGAATGCGGTGCGGCCCGCCAGGAGGATCAAGAGGCCGATCGGCACCATCAGAAACACCCGATAGAAGAAGATGGTCGGCCCCATGATCCCCGACTGACTGGCGATCTGGGCGAAAATAATATTGAACCCGTAGGAACAAGCTCCGAACAGGGCCAGACCGAAGCCGAGCATGAACCGTCCGGATGCCGATCCCGGTAAAGCGTCGGAAGAAGTGTCAGCAGCGGGGTCCGTCATGTCAGGGTCCGTTCGGGGTCCGTTATTGGGATGCGGCAGGCGGATTGACTGCCTTTTTCGCGGGCTTTTTGGCAGGATCTGCCGGCTCGCCCGGCTTGGCGGGTGTGGCCTTGACCGCCCCCAACGTTACAAGCACCGGCTCGGCCTTCTCGCGCGGCGGCAGCACGGGAGGCGGGGCACGGTTGGCGGTCTGGCCTTGCGCCTCGTTGGCGGCATCGGTTTCACCGATATCCTTGCGGCCGCAAATGACCCCGCGCAGATCGGGCGGTTCGGATCCCGATCGGCGCGGCAGGGATTCCAGCAACGGCCCCGGCATCGACGGACCGAAGCCGCGATCGAACAACTCCATGGTTTTCAGGGTTCGTTCCGCCGCCGAAGGCATGCCGAACACCACAGCGATCAGGCGCTTGTTGCCGCGCTGGGCGGTCGCCACCACATTGAAGCCGGAGGCGCAGATAAAGCCGGTTTTCATCCCGGTTGCACCTTCATAACGACCGATGATGCCATTGGTGTTTTCCATCACCTTCTCGCCGATCTGGATCGCCGGCAGGCTGAACAGGCTGTTATATGCTGGGAAGTCCAGCGTGATGCGGCGCGCCAGGATGGCCATATCGCGGGCCGAGCTTTGCTGCCCTTCCGCAAACAGGCCATGCGGATTGACAAAATGGCTGTCGACCATGCCAAGCGCTGCGGCTTCGCGGTTCATCATGTCGGCAAAGCCCTCGACCGACCCGCCAAGCCCTTCGGCCACAATGACGGCAATATCATTGGCGGATTTGACCAGCAAAATCTTGATCGCGGCATCCAGTGTCAGGGTCTGGCCGACTTTCATGCCGATCTTGGAGGGCGGCATGGCCTTGGCCCGCTCGGAGGTGACTAGCGGGGTGGTCCACTTGATCCGGCCGGCCTTCACGGATTTGAACGCCAGATAGACCGTCATCAATTTGGTGACCGAGGCGGGATACCATAATTGTGTTGCATCTTCGTGATAGATCACCCGACCCGTATCGAGATCGGCAAGCAACAGCGGGGCGGCGCGCAGGGCGGATCCCAGCAGGCCGAAACAAACCCCGATCACGATGACTACACGGCTCAACAGGCGCATCGGCACTTCCCGATAAAGGGCGAAAGACGGGCAGGCCCGCTCGAACCCTGCTCTAAATCATCTCCCCCCGATTTGCCTAGAGACAACCTTGCTGATAGGCAAAGGCCATCGCTGTCACTACTCCCCGCGAGGCGCGTCCCATGGCCTATCTCTGGATGATTGCAACCCTCATTGCCGCGGCCGCCCAAACGGCGCGCAATGCCATGCAGCAAAGCCTGACAGCAACCATCGGCACGATCGGGGCGACACAGGTCCGGTTTCTCTACGGCTTTCCTTTCGCGCTGGTCTTCCTGTTCGGCACCTCTTTGGTGACAGGCGTGGCCATACCACCGATCAACAAAATGACCTTCGCCTTCGGCGTGTCCGGCGCGATCATGCAGATTATCGGGACGATCCTGATGCTGGTCGCCATGCGGTTGCGCTCGTTTGCCGTTGCGACCGCCTATCTGAAAACCGAGCCCGTGCTGGTCGCCATTGCCGGCGTGCTCGTGCTGGGCGAGACCCTCGACCTCTATGCGTGGCTGGCCATTATGGTCGCCACCTTCGGCGTGGTTGTGCTGACATGGAAGCCGCAGGAAGGCGATCTGGGCTCGTCTTGGAAACCGGCTCTGTTCGGCATCGGGGCGGGCGGCTGTTTCGCACTGGCCGCCGTCCTGTTCCGCGGTGGAATTCTATGGCTCGAACCCGCCCCCTTCTACCTGATGGCCAGCACCATGCTGGCCTGGTCGCTCGGCATCCAGTCCTTCATCCTTATGGTCGGAATGCTGGTGTTCGACCGGCCCGCTCTGCTCAACAGCCTGAAAGCCTGGCGGCAATCGCTGTTTGCCGGTTTCATGGGGGCCTTTGCCTCTCAATTCTGGTTCATCGGCTTTTCCCTGACCTCTGCCGCCAATGTGCGCACGCTGGCCCTTGTGGAAGTGGTCATGGCCCAGGGTGTCTCGCGCGGGCTGTTCAAGCAGAAGACCTCGCTTCGGGAATTGTCCGGCATGGCCCTTGTGGTCGGTGGTGTTGCAACCCTGCTACTGCTCCACCATTAGGACTCATCCGTTTTGACCCCTTGCCATCAGGGCTGGCTTGCGGCTTGATGGCCTATCACGCAGACATGATACGAGGAGACGAGCAATGACGGCAGCAATTGTGGGTTGGGCGCATACGCCTTTTGGCAAGCTGGATGCGATCAGTGTCGAAAGCCTGATTGTACGCGTCACTCGCGAAGCGCTTGATCATGCGGGCCTGAAACCCTCGGATGTCGACGAAATCGTGCTGGGCCATTTCGGCTCTGGCTTCTCGCCGCAGGATTTTACCGCCAGCCTCGTCTTGCAGGCCTCCGACGACCTGCGTTTCAAACCGGCCACCCGTGTTGAAAATGCCTGCGCCACCGGCAGTGCCGCCGTGCACCAGGCCATCAAGACCATCAATGCCAAGGCCGCCCGCATCGTGCTGGTGGTCGGCGTCGAGCAGATGACCGCCACACCGGGCCCCGAAATCGGCAAGACCCTGCTGCGCGCCTCCTATCTGGCCGAAGAAGGCGATACGCCCAACGGTTTCGCAGGTGTTTTCGGCAATATCGCCGCCTCCTATTTCCAGCGGCACGGCGACCAGAGCGATGCGCTGGCGATGATTTCCGCCAAAAACCATTTCAACGGCGTCAGCAATCCCTATGCCCAGATCCGCAAGGATTTCGGCTATGAATTCTGCCGCAACGAGAGCGAGAAGAACCCGTTTGTCGCCGGTCCGCTCAAGCGCACCGATTGCTCGCTGGTGTCGGACGGCGCGGCCGCTCTGGTCATTGTCGACCAGGACATTGTCGACCAATTCCCGCGCGCCATCGGCTTTCGTGCCACCGCCCATGTCAATGATTTCCTGCCCTTGTCCAAGCGCGACATCCTGCGTTTCGAGGGGTGTGCGACCGCGTGGCGGCAGGCCCTCGGCAAAGGCGGGGTCACGCTCGACGATCTGTCCTTTGTCGAAACCCACGACTGTTTCACCATCGCGGAATTGCTCGAATATGAAGCCATGGGCCTGACCGCAGAGGGACAGGGCGCACGCGCCATCAAGGAAGGCTGGACCCGCAAGGACGGCAAATTGCCGGTCAATGCCTCGGGCGGGTTGAAGGCCAAGGGCCATCCGATCGGTGCCACCGGCGTGTCGATGCACGCACTGACCGCCATGCAGCTGATGGGTGAAGCGGGCGATATGCAGATCGAAGGTGCCACGCTGGGTGGCATTTTCAACATGGGCGGCGCGGCTGTTGCCAATTATGTGTCGATTCTGGAACGCTTGCGCTAACAACGCGGCTGGCAGGGGTATCCCCTGCCATGTGTGCCTCAATCGCTTTTGGCCTCGATCGCCAAAGCGTGGACACCGGACGCCAGTTCGTCGGCCAGCACCGCATTGATCATGCGGTGGATGTCGACGCGGCTCTTGCCTTTGAAGGCCGCTGAAACGATGCGGACGCGGAAATGGGTTTCGCCTCCTTCGCGCCAGCCGCCATGGCCGCGGTGGCTTTCGGATTCATCCAGCACCTCGAGCAGGGTCGGCGCAAAAGCCCCTGTCAGCCCGGCAAGCATCCGCTGCTTGGTGGTCGTGCGATCCTGAGCGGCCATCGAATGTCCTGTCCGTTTGTCGTTGCGCTGCGTGAATCTGTGCCAGCTCGGCCAAGGAACGGCAAGAAATACTTGCTCCCAACCCTGCCCTTCTCCTATGAAGAAGGAATGAATCTGAACTCGCCCCTGTTTGACCGCATCCGCACGCGCCGCAAAGCCGAGCAGGCCTCTGCCGGCGATGTGCCGGCCCGATGCGATCATGAGGGCTGTTCGGAAGCGGGTGGCTTTCGCGCGCCCAAAGGCCGGTCGGAAGAAGGCAAGTACTGGAATTTCTGCCTCAACCACGTCAAAATCTACAACCAGTCCTATAATTATTTTGTCGGCATGAGCGACCAAGATGTCGCCCGCTACCAGAAGGATTCGGTGATCGGCCACCGCCCGACCTGGTCGATGGGGGCCAATTCGCGCGGCGCACATGCCAATGCCAAAGTCGACACGGCCAAATTCGGCGATCCGTTCGATCTGTTTGCCGATACCGCTTTTGCCCAACGCCAGGCGCAGGCCGATGCCGCCCGCAAGCCCAGCATCGGGCCAGTCGCGCTCAAAGCCCTGGAACGGCTCGGATTGAGCGACCAGGCCACGGCGCAAATGATCAAAACCAAATTCAAATCGCTGGTCAAACAGCTGCATCCCGACGTGAATGGCGGGGACCGCAGCTCGGAAGAGCAGCTTCGCGAGATTATCGACGCCTATAATACCCTGAAATCGGCGGGCCTGGCCTGATGCAAAAGGGCCGGAGGGTTGCAATTAGCAACACAGACCTGCCTTTCTCGAATTGCATCGGCGCCACGCACACCGTAAGTTAGACCACACTGCGCCGCCCGACTTTGGCGGCTTTGCTCGATTGGATGAGGATTTCATGCTGGCTGCCAATGAATCTGTGCCCGGTTTGCCTGACCTGACCGTTTCGGCCAGGGACACGTTCGGAATTGATAGCGATATGATGGTGCCTGCCTTTTCGGCAAGCGACCCCAAT
>CANFLM010000051.1 GCA_947447895.1 Hyphomicrobiales bacterium | reverse complement strand
CTCGGCGAAGAGGGCGTCGATCTCGGCAAGCTTTATGATTACGACATCATCCTGCTGGATCTGAACCTGCCGGATATGTCAGGCTATGAAGTGTTGCGGACCTTGCGCGTGGCGCGGGTCAAAACACCGATCCTGATTTTGTCGGGTCTCGCGGGAATTGAGGACAAGGTGCGTGGTCTGGGCTTCGGCGCGGATGACTATTTGACCAAGCCGTTCCACAAGGACGAGCTGATCGCGCGTATCCAGGCCATTGTGCGCCGGTCCAAGGGCCATGCCCAATCGGTAATCGAAACCGGCGAGCTTCTGGTCAATCTCGACCAGAAAACCGTCGAGGTCGAAGGCCAGCGCGTGCATCTGACCGGCAAAGAATACCAGATGCTGGAGCTGCTGAGCCTGCGCAAGGGCACAACCCTGACCAAGGAAATGTTCCTGAACCATCTCTATGGCGGCATGGACGAGCCTGAACTGAAGATCATCGATGTCTTCATCTGCAAGCTGCGTAAAAAGCTGGCCAATGCCTCCAAGGGCAAGAACTACATCGAAACAGTCTGGGGCCGTGGCTATGTGCTGCGCGAGCCCAATGACGAAGCCCTGCGGATGCCGGCCTGATCGCCTCCCGCAAGACCACATAGAAAAAACGCCCCTACGGGGGCGTTTTTTATGACCGGGATGCCGGAGGAATGGAAAGAACCTAGCCCTTATGGGCCAGCATGGTGACGGTTTCGCCTTCCAGCGCAATATTGACGCTCATCTGCTCGGCGCGCGCCACCAGTCCGGCATAATAGGGCTGGATGGCGTGGGAATCGACGGTACCGGTCTCGCTTTCGCCCTTGAGCAGCAGGGGCACCTGCGCCGGAATCCGTGCCAGTGTTCCCGCCGCAAGGACCACGATGCGCACAGCCTCCCCTTCGCCCGTAACATTGACCGTGACTGTACCGCCACGTGGGATCATGCTCTGGGCGATGACCAGCAGATTGAGCAGCAATTTGACCTGATTTTTCGGCAATAAAGCCCGCGGCGCATTCCAGATCAGCTTGGTGCGCTCGTCACTGAAAAAACCGCGCGACACCTGCTCGGCATCCCCCAGATCGATCATCGCACCGGCCGAGCCGGCCGCGCCGAACGCCAGACGGGCAAACTGCAACCGCGCCGAGGCTTGGGTGGCACTTTTACGGATCAGGTCATGGGCGAATTCGCGCATGGATTCGTCTTTTTCTTCCGCCAGCACTTCCAGACCGTTGACGATGGCCCCGACCGGCGAAATGACGTCATGACAGACGCGGCTGCACAGCAGGGCCCCGAGGTCGAGCGCATCTAGATTGATCTGGGTCATCTCTTCATCCTTCATCGCCGGTGTCATTGTGGCCCTGTTCTGGCACAAGCCGATTAACAAAAGGCAAAAACCCCGTGCCTGCCAGTCGGGCTTTCGCAATTCGGGTAGGAGCGGCCGACACAATACGGTTAGAATTGGCCTCAGTTCTGCCCGAACCACCACGAGGAAAGGCTTGCACAAACTGGCTTTGTGCCCGATTCTGCCGCTCAGTGATTCGCGTGTTCATCTCTTGTTTAATCGGCCTCGTTTAAGGTTGATGCCTGAATGTAATGCCAAACCGAAAAGGATCAGCAGCATGACCCTGCGTCATCTCACATCCCGCACCCCGTCCGTGATGCTTGCTTTGGTGATGGCTTTGGCCATGACACTGGGCGCTATCCCGTTTGGCAGCGCGCAGGCACAAAGCAGTGCCAGGCCCGATCCTGCTCCAAAAGCCTTCTCCTCGCAGGAGCTGGTGGATTCCGGCCATAAATTCTTCGGCAGCATTTCGCGTGGCCTCGCCCAGGCAATCGAGGAAGCCACCAAGCGCTGGGGCCAGCCCAACGGCTATATTCTGGGACAGGAAGCCAGCGGCGCGTTTTTCGGCGGCCTGCGCTATGGTGAAGGCACGCTCTACACCCGCAATGCCGGCGACAAGAAAGTGTTCTGGCAAGGCCCGTCGCTGGGCTTCGATTTCGGCGGCGATGGCTCGCGCACCATGATGCTCGTGTACAAGCTGCCCAATACCGAGGCCATCTATCAACGCTTTGGCGGGGTTGACGGCTCGGCCTATGTGGTGGGCGGCTTCTCGATGACGGCACTGATGTCGGATGACATCGTTCTGGTGCCCATCAGCTCGGGTGTCGGTGCCCGCTTGGGGATCAATATCGGCTATCTGAAATTCACGCCGGAATCGACCTGGAACCCCTTCTGATCACCTGCTGCATCAGACCCGAAAGGCGGCCGCAAGGCCGCCTTTTTTGTGTTCAGGCCTGCAACCGTGCCAGATCGGCGGCATGGCGCAAGCCGAACGAGGCGCGATAGCGCGGATCACCGGTGGCCGACTGGATGGCATCCAGCACGGCGAGCACCTCACCGCATCCGAACTGTTGTGCCCAGAAGAACGGGCCGCGCGGATAGTTGACGCCCAATTGCATCGCTTGGTCGATATCCTCCGGCGTCGCAACCTGACACAAGGCAGCCTCGAAACCCTCATTGATAATCATGGCAATGGTGCGCATCACCACCATGCCGGGCAGATCCTTGATCCGGCTGACATGCAAGCCCAAGCTCTGGAACCTGCCGACCACCTCGTTCCATTGCCCTGCTTCGACATCGGGCGAGGCCGTCAGGGCCACACGCTTGCCGCCCTCCCCCGTCATCGCATCATAGAGGATCACCGGCTTGCCGCTGTCCAGGGCCAGACGCGCCGCCGTGCGACCATCGGTCCGGGCGACAATCACACCCTCATGCTGCACCAGGGCGGCATCGAAGGGTTGCAACACTCCTTCGACCAGCACAGCTTCGGTCTGCGGGTCCGGCATGGCGGCCTCTGCAGCATAGGAGAACACCCCGCGTCCGGACTTGCGGCCCAGCCAGCCGGCCTCGACCCATTCCTGCTGGACCAGTGAGGGCCGGTAGCGCGGATCCTGATGATAGGCGTTGAACACCGCATTGGTGACGGCGAAATTGACGTCATGGCCGATCAGATCCATCAGCGCGAAGGGGCCCATCCGGAAACCCGCTCCCTCCACCAACAAGGCATCCAGAGTGGCAGCATCGGCACAGCCTTCCTCGAACAGGCGCAAGGCCTCGGCATAAAAAGGACGCGCCACACGGTTGACGATAAAGCCGGGGGTTGAACGCGCATGCACCGCCACCTTGCCCCAGGCACGGGCGGTGTCGGCTGTGATCTGTGCAACGTCAGGATCGGTGGCCGCACCCGACACCACCTCGACCAGTTTCATCACCGGCGCAGGATTGAAAAAGTGCATCCCCACCACGCGCTCGGGATGTTTGAGGCCGCGCGCCAAAGCGGTCAGCGACAGCGATGAGGTGTTGCTGGCCAGAATGACATCGGGACCGACCCGGTATTCCATCTCGTTGAACAAGGCATGCTTGATGTCCATGCGCTCGACAATCGCTTCGATACAGAGGGAGGCCTTGCTGAACTGGTCAAGATTTTCAGCCACATGCACCCGCCCGACCAGCGCTTCGGCCGCTTCCCGGGTCATCTTGCCGCGGCTGATCTGTCCCTCCAGCCCCGCGGCAATGCGCTGATGGCCTTTGAGGGCCGCGCCGGGCACGCTGTCGAACAACAGAACCTGATGGCCAGCCTGGGCCGCCACCTGCGCAATGCCCGAGCCCATGGCTCCCGCGCCCGCCACAGCAATGATTTTATCCAACCCCAATGCAGACATCGGCTTTACCCTATTTTGTTCACTGTTCTATCCTTGCCCTGCGGGATTGCGAGGTCAAGTCATCCAACAGGCTGATCTGTCATGTGTTTTGTTGGCTTGCTTCCGTCCCTGGCGAAGGCTCTAATGGCTCTCAAATGAAAAGACCACACCCGCCAGCCAAGGCGCGGGCAGACACTTTAGGGGGAGACGGCACATGCGGATTTTATGTCTGGGCGCGGGAGCGCTGGGGGGCTATTTCGGTGGCCGTCTAATCGAAGCGGGTACGCCCGTGACCTTTCTGGTCCGTCCGGCGCGCGCGAAAGCGCTTCAAGAGAACGGGCTCAGGATCGAAAGCATCTATGGCAATTACGCCACCCCCGTCAACACCATCACCAGTGCCGAAGGTTGCGAGCCGTTCGATCTCGTGCTGTTGAGCTGCAAGGCCTATGATCTCGAAACGGCGATGGTGGCGATTACTCCTGCCGTAGGACCGCAAACCATGATTTTGCCGATCCTGAACGGATTGTCGCATCTCGAGACATTGAACGAGCGGTTCGGAGCCGCCCGTGTGCTCGGCGGCGTCGCCAAAATTGCCGCCACCCTGACCGAGGACTGCACGATCAAGCATCTCAATGACTGGCGTTACCTGATTTTCGGCGAACAGAACGGCCAGCTCAGCGAGCGGGTGCTGGCACTCAAAGCCATTCTGGATACAACCTCGATTGTCGCCACCGCCTCACCCGATATCATGCAGGTGATGTGGGAAAAGCTGGTGCATCTGTCCACCATTGCCGGCATGACCTGCTGTATGCGCGCCAGCGTCGGTGAAATCGCCCGAACCCCGTCGGGCAGTGCATTGATGACAGCCTTTTTTGAAACCAATGCGGCGATTGCCGCCTGCGAAGGGCACCAGCCCTCCGACGCCTTCATGGCCGAATACCGGGGCATTCTGGCCAATCCGCAATCGCCTTACACCGCTTCGATGCTGCGCGATATCGAGCGCAAGGGCCCGACCGAGGGCGATCATATTATCGGTTTTATGCTTGAAAAAGCCCTTGCTCACGGGCTGGATGCGGGTCTGCACCAGATCATCATGGTGCATCTGCAATCCTATGAGCAGCGGCGGGCTGCGGGGCGACTGTGACCCCCGAACCCGCCGCCACGGATCTCGTCAGGCTTTGAAGACGCCTTCAAACACCAGTTCGCTGATCGGGGTGCGGCCGCTCTGCACTTCGCGGTCACGCAACATGCCTTCGGGCAGAGCCTCTCTCGGGCCACGGCGACCGATGGCAATGGCGATTTCGACAGCATAGCCCTCGGGCACATGCAATTCAGCCACGGCACGGTCGAAATCGAGACCAACCATCGCATGCGACATCCAACCCAGCTTGGTGCCCTGCAAGGCCAGCTGCGCCCAGGCCGCGCCGGCATCGAAGGAATGGCTGCGCGATGGCACAGGATCGGGCGAGGTCGGCACCATCATGGTCTTTTTCGACAGCACGAACACCAGAGCAGCCGCTTCCTTGGCCCAGGACTGGTTGAAGGGATTGAGCAGCGACAACATCGTATCATAACCCTTGCCGCCCTTCAGCGCGTAAACGAAGCGCCATGGCTGCGAATTGTAGGACGACGGTGCCCAGCGTGCCGCCTCGAACATCGCATTCAGATCGGCCAGAGGCATAGCCTCATGGGTGAAAGAACGCGGCGACCAGCGGTCGGTAAACAGCGGTTCGATCTTGTGGTCGGCATGGCGTGTATTCTCGTTGGACATGGTATTTCCTTGCAATCTGCGTTGGGAATTCAAGTGTCGGATACGAACAACCTATGTGGTTGTTCGCGGGCTTGTTTCAAGTCCTATATCAAGCAGGTAAAGAAATTACGACATTGCCGATCAGCTTGCCGCTTTCAACCGCTTCGTGGGCCAGCGCAATATCATCAAGCGGGAATTCTGCGGCGATCTGGTGCTGCAAAAGCCCCTGCTCCAGCCAGCCGGTCAATGCCGCAATGGCCTCGAGCCGGGCCTCGCGGGCCAGTTCATAGATGATGAAAAACCGCACCGCGACACCCGACATGATCATCGGCACGAAATCATAGGTCACCTGCGGCGTATTGGTGCCATAGACCACGCATAGCCCATCCTGTTTGACCAGTTTGGGAAGAAGGGCGGCATGGCCTGCGGCATCCACCTCGACCACGCGATCGACACCGAGATTGCCGGTGGCAGCCAAAACCCCTGCCACCACATCCTGCGTGCGGTAATTGATGACCAGATCGGCACCTGCCTCTTTGGCACGGGCTGCCTTTTCGGGCGAGCTGACCGTTGCGATAATATGCCTGGCACCCAAGAGCTTGGCGCATTGAATGGCATAATGGCCAACCGACCCTGCCCCGCCCATCACCAGCACGCTTTGCCCCTTGACCGAGCCGTCGACCGTGACCGCCCGATAGGCCGTCAGGGCGGGAATCCCAAGACAGGCCCCCGCGGCAAACGAGGTTGCATCCGGCAAAGGCACGGCCTGTTCGTCGGTCACCGTTATCATTGTCGCCGCCGTGCCGAGCACGCGCTTCCATTGGCCGTTCCAGACCCACACCCGCTGGCCGATGCGTTGGGGCGAGACCCCTTCGCCGACCGCATCGATCACCCCTGCCCCGTCGCTATGGGGAATGACCATCGGGGCCAGCATCGGCCTGATGCCCATCCGCGCCTTCCAGTCGGAGGGATTGACCCCGGATGTCGCCAGTCTGACCCGCACTTCGCCCTTGGCGGGTTGCGGATCGGGCTGGTCGCCTACGATCAGCACCTCACGTGCCGGACCATTGCGCTCGTACCATGCGGCCTTCATGCCCATCCCTCTTCATTATGGGTTGATCTTATGGTCGGAGTGTAAGGGGGGAACCCCGACAAAGTCCATCTCGGATGCCATGCCACCGGCAGGGCAAAGCTCCGGGTTCTGTCATGGCTCAGTCATGATATTGCACTAAAGTCTGGGCAATAAATCACTGAAATATCAGGCGTTTTCCTGGAAAAATCTTGACTTTTCAGCCCCTTTGCCCGAGAATGGGGTCAGGTGGCACCCCCCAGATCGGATCGGGTCACGAGAAACCCAGTCAAGCGGAAGTTGTGTTGTGCGTATGACCAAAACCAGCCCCAAAACCCACACCGAACCCGCAGCCGAGCCGGACCACGCAAGTGCTGATCTGGATCTGGAAGCCCAGGCCAAAAAACTCGATCAGTGGGTCCATACCCAGCTCGCGCACCTCGCCCCCGGCCTGTCACCGATTTCACTGTCGCTGGCTTTCATGGATTGGGCCATGCATCTGGGCCAGTCTCCGGGCCAGCAAATGCTGCTGATGAAGGATTTTCTGGAACAAGCAAACCGCAACCTGCTTTCGAGCACCCCGGAAACCGATACGCGTTTTTCCGACGAGACATGGTCGCAATATCCCTACAGCGTAATCAAAACCCTGTTCAAAACCCAGGCCGATGTGCTGCAGAAATCCACACAGATCGAAGGCATGTCGGACCATCACCGGCAGATGGTCGACTTCTTCACCCGCCAGTGGCTCGATGCGCTGTCGCCCTCAAACTGGCCGCTCACCAATCCCGAAGTGCTCCACAAAGGCATGGCGAGCAAGGGCGAAAGCTGGATCAAAGGCTGGCAGAACTATCTGAAAGATCTTGAAGACACCCTCTCCAATGCCAGCCACAAAGCCGAAGCCGAGCTGAAGCCGCTGCCCTATGCGGTCGGCAAGGATGTGGCGATCACGCCCGGCAAAGTGGTGTATTCCAACCATTTAATCGAACTGATCCACTACACACCGACCACTGCCAGGGTCTATGCGGAACCGGTGCTGATTGTGCCGTCCTGCATCATGAAATATTACATTCTCGATCTGTCGCCAAAGAATTCGATGGTCAACTATCTGGTATCGCAGGGCCATTCGGTCTTCATGATCTCGTGGCGCAACCCCGATGAGAGTGACCGCAATCTGAGCCTCGAAGACTATCTGCGCATGGGCGTGATGGAGGCTATGATCGCTACCGGCAAGGCGAGTGGATCGGACCGGATCCACGGCATCGGCTATTGTCTGGGCGGCACATTCCTGTCGATTGTCGCAGCCATTCATGATCACGACCACCGCAACGACCAGCCAAAACCCTCAAAATCGGGCCAAAAGACATCAAGCCTGCATCCCGATGCCCTCCCGGAACTGGCCAGCGTCTGCCTGCTGGCCGCACAAACCGACTTTTCCGAACCCGGCGCGCTCGGCATTTTCATTGATGACGACCAATTGAAAACCCTGCGCGAGGACATGGCCGAAAAGGGCTATATGTCTGGAAAGAACATGGCGGGTGCGTTCCAGTTTCTCAATGCGCGGGAATTGGTATGGTCGCAGAAGACCCGCCGCTACCTGCTCGGCGAAGACGAGATCAGCATGGATATGATGAGCTGGAATGCCGATCATACCCGCCTGCCCGAGCGCATGCACAATGAATATCTGACCGAATTTTTCCTGCATGATGCGCTGTCCGAAGGTCATTACAAATTCGAGGGACGCGGCATCGCCTTGATGGATATCAAGGCCCCTCTGTTTGTGGTCGGCACGCTGCGCGATCATGTTTCGCCGTGGAAATCGGTCTATAAAATCCACCTATTGACCGATACCGAGACCACTTTTGTGCTGGTCGCGGGCGGTCACAATGCCGGCATCATCTCGGAGCCGGGCCATCCGCGCCGCAGCTTCCAGATGGACCATGTCGCCAAGGGCCATGCCTGGACGGATCCGGATGAATGGGCCGCCAAAGCCCCCACCCATGAAGGCTCGTGGTGGCCTGCGATGCACGACTATCTCAAGAACCATTCGAGCAGGCAGGTGGCGGTGTCCTCGCTGCCCAAAACCAAATCGCTGGGCGATGCACCGGGCCGCTATGTGATGATGCGTTACGCGGACTGATCCGCCGGCCACTTCTCCCGTCTCTTTTCAACACTCAAGGTGTCTGATGACAAGTTCTGCCAATCTGTTTTCGCTCAAAGGCAAAAAAGGCCTGGTTCTGGGTCTGGCCAACGACCATTCGATCGCCTGGGGATGCACCAGACTGGCGCATGAGCTGGGTGCCGAATTGCTGGTGACCTGCCTCAACGAAAAAGCCATCGGCTATGTCGAGCCGCTCACCAAGCCGTTGGGGATCGATCTGGTGGCCTGCAATGTCGAGGATGCCGGCGCGATGGAAGTTCTGGTCAACCGCGCGGTCGCTCAGATGGGACATCTCGATTTCGTGATCCATTCGATTGCATGGGCCCCACTGGATGATTTGCACGGCAAGGTGATTGACAGCTCCAGCGTGGGCTTTGCCCGCGCCATGGAAGTGTCATGCCATTCCTTCGCAACGCTGGCCCATCTGTGCGCACCCCATATGCCCGAGGGCGGTGCGATGGTGACAATGACCTATCTGGGAGCGGACGAGGCCGTGCCGCATTACGGATTGATGGGGCCCGTCAAAGCCGCCCTGCAATCGCTGGTGCGCTATATGGCGGTAGAGCTTGGCCCGCAAAATATCCGCGTCCATGCCGTTTCCCCCGGCCCTATCCTGACCAGGGCGGCCTCCGGCATTGCGGATTTCGATGATCTGATGCGCCATGCGGTTGAAAAATCACCGCTGGGCCGGCTGGTGCAACTCGAAGAAATTGCACGATTGTGCAACTTCCTGATTTCGGATGCCGCATCGGGCATGACCGGACAAACCCTGTTTGTCGATGCGGGCTGCCACGCTGTCGCCTGACCCGTGGCTTCCGACATTCTCTGCGGCAAAACTCGAATGGACCTGAACCGATGAATTCTCCGCTTGATCAAGACCTGATAGAAAATATCACCTTTGATGAATTGCAGATCGGCCAGTCCGACATGATGTCGCGCATGTTGACCATTGCCGATATCCAGGCCTTTGCGGCGGTGTCGGGCGACACCAATCCGGCCCATCTCGACCCGGATTATGCCAATAATACGGTATTCCACGGGGTGATTGCCCATGGCATGTGGTCGGCGGCGATGATTTCGGCTTTGCTCGGCACCCACTTCCCGGGTCCGGGCACCATCTATCTGCATCAGGAATTGCATTTCTCCCGGCCTGTCCGCATTGGCGACACATTGACCGTTACCGCCACCGTGTTGAGCAAGGACGAGACAAAAAAGAAGGTCGATCTCAATTGCGAGGTCTATAACCAGCACGCCGAGCGTGTGCTGCATGGCACGGCCAGTATTCTGGCTCCCACGCAAAAGATCAAACGTCCGCGCAGCTATGCCCCGCATATCCAGCTGTTCAACCCCGAAGCACGCTTCAAATCCCTGCTGGCCAAAGGCGAGGGGCTGGAGGCGGTGCGCTGTGCGGTTGTGCATCCGTGCGATGCGGAATCGCTTCAAGGCGCGATCGATTCCTTCCGCCACGGCCTGATCATTCCGGTGCTGATCGGCCCCAAGGCCAAGATCGAGAAGACCGCCAGAGAGGCCAATCTCGATATTGCCGAATTCGAACTGGTCGACGTCCCCCACAGCCATGCCGCCGCCGACAAAGCCGCCGATATGGCAGCGGCGTGCGAAGTCGAATTGCTGATGAAGGGCAGTCTGCATACCGATGAATTGCTGCATGCGGTGCTCGCCCGTCCGGCCCTGCGGACCGGGCGGCGCATGTCGCATATTTTCCGGTTCGATGTGCCGATGTATCCCAAGCCTTTGATGGTCACCGATGCCGCGCTCAATATTCGTCCGACTTTGACCGAGAAGCTCGACATCATCCACAATGCCATCGATCTGGCCCATATTCTGGGCATACCCAACCCCAAAGTGGCCATTCTGTCGGCGGTTGAAACGGTCAACCCCGACCTGCCCTCCACCATTGATGCCGCCGCCTTGTGCAAGATGGCCGATCGCGGCCAGCTGAAAGGCGGGATCGTCGACGGACCGCTGGCCTTCGACAATGCCATTTCCGCCCATGCCGCCCAGATCAAAGGCATTGTTTCGCCGGTGGCCGGCGACGCCGACATCCTGATGGTGCCCGACCTGGAATCAGGCAATATGCTGGCCAAACAGCTTGAATATCTGGCGGGGGCCACAGGCTCCGGTCTGGTGCTGGGGGCACGGGTTCCGATTGCGCTGACCAGCCGCGCCGATGGCCCGACCACGCGTGTCGCTTCGGCCTTGCTGGGTCTTTTGGCCGCCCATACGGCACGCCAGAAAGCCACAAAATCCCTGTAACTCAGGACGTCCGAAATGTCTCTTCTTGCGGTGAATGCCGGTTCTTCCTCGTTGAAATTCTCGCTCTATCCGCTGGCAGGCAACACTGTCGGGCCGGCGCTCCTGACGGGGCAATTCCAGGGGCTGGAGCCGCATGGCACACCCCAGATGAGCTGGCAGGTGGACGGCAAAACCACCGCCGACAGGCTGGGTGCAAGTGCCGACCCGTTCGACGAGGCCCTGGCCCGTTTGCGTGCCCTCTTGTCAGGCATGGACAGTCTGCCGCCCTTGCGCGGCATTGCCCACCGGGTCGTACATGGCGGGAGCCTGTATCGCAGCAGTCTCGTGGTCGATACGCTGGTTCTGGCTCAGCTTGAAACGCTCAATTCACTGGCCCCGCTGCATCAACCCCACAATCTCGCCGGCATCCGCGCCTTCGCGCAAGCCTTTCCGGCTTTGCCGCAAATCGCCTGTTTCGATACGGCCTATCATGCCAGCGTGCCCTCGCAGGATTACGAATTTGCCCTGCCCCAAAGCCTGACAGCCTCGGGCGTGCGCCGTTACGGTTTTCACGGCCTGTCCTATCAATTCATCATGGGCCAGCTCATGGCCCATAGCCCGAAAGCCAAAGGGCGGGTCTTGATGGCGCATCTGGGCAACGGCGCCAGCCTGTGCGGCGCGTTGAACGGCTTGAGCCAGGCCACCACCATGGGTTTTTCGGCGCTTGACGGGCTGATCATGGGCACGCGCAGCGGATCCCTCGATGCCGGCGTCCTGCTCTATCTGCTCGAACAGGGCTGGACGCATGACCGCTTGCAAAACCTGCTCTACAAGGAGTCCGGCCTGCTCGGCATTTCCGGTCTGTCGGCTGATATGCGCAAATTGCGCCAGAGCGACAGCCCGCATGCAAGCCATGCCATCGAGTTGTTCACCCACCGGATCGTGCGGGAAGCCGGCGCCATGACCGGCTGCCTGCAGGGGCTCGACGTGATCGCTTTCAGTGGCGGCATCGGCGAGCATGATGCGCAACTGCGCCAGGATGTCTGCACGGCTCTGAGCTGGCTCGGGCTGGACATCGACGCCGGTCTCAATGCCAAGGCCGTGGGTGATCAGGTTCTGGCCATTCACGCGCCGACCAGCCGGATCGAGGTCTGGGTTATCCCGACCGACGAGGGCTTTGTTGCCGCCTCGGAAGCCGCCCGCCTGCTCTCGTAACGCGACCTAGTTTTTCGGCGTCAGGGTCTGTTCCATATCGCTGGCCAGCCGCGCCATGACACGCGACTTCTCGTGAACCGACAGCCGGCCGATCTGGTCGAGCAGTTTTTCGAAATCGCTCAGGGGCATGGCTGCATGGGCGGTGTCGATGGTGGCCAGATCGAACGGCACCGCGGGCCTATCCGGCACTTGGGCGGAGCGCTCGGATCGGAGATCGGCCATCTCGGCCTCGGCGCGTTTGAACGCCTCCACCTCGGCCTGTTCCATGTCCTTTTCCTGCAGCCTGCCAAGACCCAGTTCATGCGCCTTGATTTTCAGCTCGACCTTTTCACGGTCGGACAGATTGCCATCGGCAACCTTGGCATCCACCAGAGTTTTGAACGTCGTGGCCCGTTCACGCATTTTTTCGGAAAAGCCGGATGCCAGAATACCGGTCGGCAGAGCGACCAGACCGAGGCCGACCAGCGAGATGATCATGGTCATGAACTGGCCCAACGGCGTCACCGGATAGATATCGCCATAGCCGACGCTCAACAAAGTGATCATCGCCCAATAGGTTGCCTCGGGGATGGAGGTGAACTTTTCCGGCTGTGCCTCGTGCTCGACCAGATAGACGATGCTGGCCGAAAAGATGGTCACCACCAGCGTGATGAACAAAGCCGCACTCAGCGCTGGCATCTGCTCCTCGAACACTTCCGACAGCGTCGACATGGCCGAGGAATAGCGGGTGAATTTCAGCAACCGCAACAGACGGATCACGCGCAGGAAGCGCAAATCGATCTGGACCATGAAGGTCAGGTAGAACGGCAGAATGGCAACCAGATCCACCAGCGCCGCGGGGCTGGCCATATAGCGCAGACGGCCGAGGACCGGCTCCTCGTAATCGGGGTTTTCCCCGCAGCAATAAATGCGGAAGAGATATTCAACGCTGAAAATCGCCACCGTGATCATATCGAAGATGTGGAATTCATGGGTGAGAACATCATGCACTTCGCTGACGCTTTCCAGCATCACCGCCACCACCGACAGGAAAATCACCCCGCCCATGAAAATATCGAACACGGCGTGCAACTGGCCCGAATGCACATCCGGATTCATCGTGCTGTAAACATGCTGGCGGAAAGTACGACCCTTGTTCAGACCCATAAACTCTGTCCAGATCGGACCGATAAAGCGCACCAGCTTGGCCAGCCGCAACAAGCGCACCAGACGCAGGAAGCGCAGATCGATCAAACCGCCAAAGCTGATGAAAAACGGCAGGATCACCACCAGATCCAGCAAGGCCATAGGGGTCACGGCATAGCGCAGGGTCGAAAACCGCTTGTTGATCAGTGAGGGTTGCAATCCGCCGGTGACGAGCCGCAGGATATATTCGGCGGTAAACACCACCAGACTGAACTCGTCGAACACCACCAATTCGGCATGAAAGGTGGTGGCGATGAAATCGATATGCTCGAGCACGATCGACAGCGAGCTGAGCACGATCATCACGATGATGAAATCCGAGATCAGCGAGGCCAGCCTGCTTTTATGGTGCCCCGCAAACATCAGGGTGTAGAGATAAAGCCGGATGGCATGGATCGGATTCCGGCTCAACGCCTTGTCACTCTGTTTCGTCATCACGCCAAAGGCCCCCGCCCCACTCACACAACCGCCCGATCAGGACGGCAACACGCTTTCATTCGCTTTTTAGTTGTCAAATTCAAATCGCACATTGCGCGAGATCAAACCAGTCGGAATTCCTGGATTTCATTGTTGTTGTGCCGCAGGCGATGGGCAATCGAACGCGCCACCCGCGTCATCACCCGCGCCACAATGGCAGCATTGTCATCGAATGCCGCATCGAAAGCCTCGCGGTTCAGACAGATCAATTCGGTTTCTGTCACCGCCTTGACCTCGGCCGAATGGGGTTGCTGTTCAAGAAACGACATTTCTCCGAACATATGGCCTGCCCCGAGAGTGGCCAGATGCACCGGCGTCTGGCCGGGGATCGGCAGGCTAATCTTGACTTCGCCCCTGCTAATCAGCATCAATTCATGCCCCGTGGTGCTGGTGGAAAAAATCAGTTCGCCGGCCTGATAGACCCGCCGCACCAGACAGGTCTCCAGCAAGGCCAGTTCCTGCTTGCCCATGCCCTGCACCAGATCGAAACGGGTCAAAGGCAGGCTGGTTTGCGACAGGGTCGTGCGGCCGGCCTGCCGCAGGGTTTCATTCTCCACCCATTCGAGTGCATCGCTGAAATGCTCGAAAATCTTCACCGAGGGATTGGCCGACAGGCCGAGATGGTCGACATAACTGCGCAAATCGCGGCCATTGGGCAATTGGGCGGGCAGATGGCTCAGCACCAGGATGCCGCCATGCTGGGCCAGCATATGGCTCAACCGCTCGATGATATGTCCGGCGGTAAAATCCAGCGATTGGACATGCATGAAATCGAGCACCAGAAACCGTGCCTGCTTGGCATCCGGCTTGATGGACAAAAACAGCTGGTTGGTGGTGCCGAAAAACAGACTGCCCTGCAATTCGAAAATGGCGGTTTGCCGTCCGGCCTGTTCCAGAAAAGCCCGCTCGTCGGGCAGCCGCACCCGTTTGGAAAACAGTTCGTTGCCATAGGACCGGCGCCGCAGTGTGCTGGCATGGCTTTGCTCCCTGATGAACATCAGGATCGAGAGGGCGACACCAAGGCCGGACGCTGCGATCAGGCCGATGGTGTTGGCCGCAACCGCCACGATGACGATCACCGCGAAATCGACCGCCGTATCGCGAGAACGCAGCAGTTTGACCGCCGACCAGTCGATCATATGCAGGCCGATCACCACGAGAATCGCCGCCAGAGACGACACAGGCACCCAGGCCACCAGAGCCGACAGCAGGACCACCACCACGAGCGACCACAGCCCCTGGAACACGCTGGACATTCGGGTGGTTCCGCCACTGGCCTCGTTGACGAGACTGGCCCCCATCGTGCCCGCCCCCGGCACACCGCCGAAGACCGCACTGACCAGATTGCCGAGGCCCTGCCCGATCAATTCGCGGTTGGGGTCGTGCTGGGATCCGGTGATCGTATCAAGCACCACGCAGGTTTTCAGCGTATCGATCGACAGCAGCACGGACAGGGTGAGCGCGGTCACGATTACCGGCTCGACCGGCAGTCCGGGCATGTCCACCAAGGCCTGCCAGATCGCGGCCATCGCGCCCGCCACATCCGGTCCCGCCGCCTTGATGGGGCCGATCACCAGACCGTTGCCCGCCAGCATCCGCAAGTCCGGCCAGCCGGTCAGCGCCAAAATCCAATAGGCCATCACACCTGCCACCAGCCCCAGAATGACCGAGGGCACGGATCTGACCAGCCGCGGCATCAGCCACATGCCCAGCGCGGTCGCCAGCCCGACCAGCACACTGGGCCACAGCCAATGGGCTGGATCGCCCAGACCCTGCCAGAGGCTCGTGCCTTTCGGAAAGGCCAGCCATTTGGGCAACTGGCTGAGAATAATCACCACGCCGACGCCGCTCATATAGCCGCTGACCACCGGAAACGGCATGTAATTGATCAACCCGCCGAGCCGCAACACGCCGAAGCCCAGCTGGATCAGGCTCGAGAGCAAGGCGACGAGAAACAGGCTGACCAGAATGGCCACAACCGGTTGCCCCTGCCCCATCATCTCGATGGTCATGGCCGACAGGACAGCGGCCGCCGGCGCGCAAGGGGCCGAAATCAGCCGTTTGGTGCCACCGAACAGGCCGGCCACCAGCCCCAGCACAGTGACCCCCAACAGGCCCGCCATCGCACCACGTGCGCCATATTCCCCGCCCAGTGGCGAGAAAATGGTGACCCCGAAGGCAATGGCCGAAGGCAAGGCCACCAGCATGGCCGAAAATCCACCCCAGACATCGCCGATAAGGGGCGAGGGCTCGCTGGACAGTCCTGGGTCTGCCGGATGACCGGCGGAGGGGGGTTGAGCCATAGGAGAGTGCCGTTTCTATTTGTAATAATCGGGCACGAAATTCTGCAGACTGATCGGCGGACGCTGGTAATCGGCGGGCATCGCCTTGCGCGGTTTCAGGGTCATCGGCTTGTAGGGCTCGGCCACATAGGGGATCAGCGACAACAAATGCTGGATGCAGTTGAGTCGGGTTTTTTCCTTGTTGTCGGCATTGACCACATACCACGGCGCAAACGGCGTGTCGGTCATCTGGAACATCCTGTCCTTGGCCTTGGAATACTCCACCCAGAGATCGCGCGACACGATATCCATCGGGCTGAGCTTCCATTGCTTCATCGGATCGAGGGCACGCGCCTGGAAACGCTCCTCCTGCACCTTGTCGCTGACCGAAAACCAGAATTTGATCAGGATGATCCCCGAACTGACCAGCAATTTCTCGAATTCCGGCGCATCATGCAAGAAGGCCTCGTATTCTTTGTCCGTGCAAAAGCCCATGACATGCTCGACACCCGCACGGTTGTACCAGGAGCGGTCGAACAGCACCATTTCGCCCCCTGCCGGCAAATGCGCGACATAACGCTGGAAATACCATTGGGATTTTTCCCGTTCGGACGGCGTGCCGAGGGCCGCCACTTTGCAAATTCGCGGGTTCAGGGCCTCGGTGATCCGCTTGATGGCGCCGCCTTTGCCCGCGGCATCGCGCCCCTCGAACACCACCACCACGCGGGCTTTGGTAGAGACGATCCAGTCCTGCATCTCGACCAGCCGCAATTGAAGCTTCTTGAGCTCTTTCTCGTAATGTTCGGGGAGGATCGGGGTCTGCGGCTGGGCGTGGAACTCCTCGATGCTCATCCGCCCGACAGCATCGGCCTGATCATGATGGTGCTCGTGGTGTTCGTGATGGTGCTCGTGTTTTTTGGGCTCTTCCTTTTTCGAGTCTGGCTTTTTAGACATCTCAACACCCCCAACGCTAAACTATGATCATGCTATGGCACATCCGGAGCTGCCTCAATAACCCCTTATGCTAAGATCAATCCCTAAATGCTTGACGCATCACCGCCGAAGCCGCACAAGACAGCACATCATTGCACCAAGCCAAAGCAGGACAGCGTGGATCAAGGTCCGTCACATTACACCATCGAGGAGGCGCTCGCAGGCCAACGGCTTGATCGGGCGCTGGCTTTGCTGATGCCGGATTTGTCGCGCACCCGGCTGAAAGCCCTGATGCTGGAAGGTGCTGTGACACTGAACGGACAACCGGCCACCAATCCCAAGCACAAAACCGCAACCGGCGATGCCATCAGCATCCAGCTGCCCCCACCGGTTGCCGCCGAGCCGCTGGCCGAGGCCATTCCGCTGTCAGTGGTGTTCGAGGACGAGCATCTCCTGGTGCTCGACAAGCCCGCCGGTCTGGTGGTGCATCCGGCGTCGGGCCATGATACCGGCACACTGGTCAATGCCCTGCTGGCCCATTGCGGCGACAGCCTGTCGGGGATTGGCGGGGTCAGGCGCCCCGGCATTGTCCACCGGCTCGACAAGGACACCACCGGTCTGCTGGTGGTGGCCAAGCATGACCGCGCCCATAAGGGGCTGGCCGCCCAATTTGCCGACCATGGGCGCACCGGCCCGCTCGAGCGCGCCTATCAGGCGATTGTCTGGGGTATTCCGATGCGCCATCAGGGCACGGTCGATGCGCCGTTGGGCCGCTCCAACAAATTCCGCGACCGCATGGCCGTTGTGCCGCATGACCGAGAGGACGCCCGCGAGGCCATTACCCATTACACGGTCGATGCCGTGTTCAAGGATGCCAGCGGCGAGCCGATTGCCTCCTTGCTGACCTGCCAGCTCGAAACCGGCCGCACCCACCAGATCCGCGTCCATATGGCCCATATCGGCCATCCGCTAGTCGGCGACCCGACCTATGCCAGCGGCTTCAGAACCAAAACCAGCAAATTGTCGGACAAGGCCCGCCAGGTGGTCGATGCCTTCCCGCGTCAGGCCCTGCATGCCGCCGTACTCGGTTTCGAGCATCCGGTGACGCGCGAGGAAATCCATTTCGAAAGTCCGTTGCCCGAGGATGTGGCGCATCTGATCGAGGCACTGGAAGGAAAAATCGCCTGACTTGCAGCCCTGCAGCGCGATTGTCATAAAAACACATCCAAATCTGACACGAATTCGTGTATAAGACGCGGTGATGTTTCCGTCATGTTTTGGCCATTGTTACGGGAAAAGATGGCGGCATCACGGGGTTTGCCTTCGGGGAGCCCGAACGATTGTGCAAGACCATCAATCAGCGACCTGCCCAAGCGGGGGTCGGGACGGAGAGAGACAATGGCATCTGCCAAAATGAACTTGACCATCGCGGATGGCGGCCTGTCCCGCTATCTCGACGAGATCCGGCGGTTTCCGATGCTGCGGCCGGAGCAGGAATTCATGCTGGCCAAGCAATGGCGCGAGCATGGCGACCGCGACGCGGCCCAGCAATTGGTGACTTCGCATTTGCGGCTGGTCGCCAAAATCGCCATGGGCTATCGCGGCTACGGCCTGCCGATCGGCGAAGTGATTTCAGAGGGCAATGTCGGCCTGATGCAGGCGGTCAAACGGTTCGAGCCGGATAAAGGCTTCCGTCTGGCCACCTATGCGATGTGGTGGATCCGCGACTCGCTCCAGGAATGTCTCCTGCATTCGTGGTCGCTGGTCACAATGAGCACGACGGCCAGCCAGAAAAAGCTGTTTTTCAACCTGCGCAAGGCCAAAAGCCCGATTTCCGCGCTGGAAGAGGGTGATCTGAAACCCGACCATCTGTCCTCCATCGCCACCAAGCTCGGTGTCAGCGAGCAGGATGTGG
>CANFLM010000050.1 GCA_947447895.1 Hyphomicrobiales bacterium | reverse complement strand
TGCGCACGGTGGAGAAACCGCCGCAGCCGCTCATGCGCGTCATGCTGGCGGAAGCCGTGCAGATCGAGCACCGCATCGATCTCGTATTGCCCGCGCGAGACCTGCTTGATCAGCTTGCGCTCGATCGTCGCCAGCGGCGGCGGCGCAACGGCGCGGAGCGGAGCCGTTTGGGCCATGGCCAGCTTGCCGGCTGCCAGTTGCGCAAGCGCTTCAGCGGAGGGCTTTGGCGGGGACTTCTTGGGTTTGTTGACAGGAGGAGGGAGGGTGTCCGGCTGTTCTCCAGCCGGTTTTTCAGTTTTCAGAACCCGTTTGCCATGCAAAGGCACAATCGAACGGGTGACCTCACGCCAGAGCGCAATCTCGTTGTGATGGAGAGGGCGGGGGCGAGGAGCCATCGGGGTCGGACCAAGGTTAAACCGGGTTTGATCGCCCCGTCAGCGGATTTGCAGCCGTGGGCTGGCATGATCCTGTCTTATGGGGCCATCGTTTAGTGGGGTTGCGTGTCGGGTGTCCCTGCCGATTCGGTGGCAATCAGATGCCAGTTCGGGTTCGGATTGCGGGCCTGGCGGGCAAAGGTCCAGATGTCGATCACGTCGACAATCTTGTCGGGCGCGCCTTCCACCACCTTGCCGGCAGAATCTTTGGTGGCCGAAATCAGTTTGGAGGAGAATTTCACCGAGAGCTGGATCATGCCGTCGCGCAGATGCGCATCGACCAGCTCGGCCGAGTCGAGCGACACGAAGGTGGTGGTCATCACCTCGCCGCGCTTCTCGCGTTCGGCAATGGCAGCTGAAAAGCCCTCGAACACATCATGGGACAACAGGTTTTTGAGGCTGTTGCGGTCGCCCTGGGCAAAGGCCACGACAATCATTTCGTAAGCCGCCCGCGCGCCGGACACGAAATCCTTGGGGTGGAAGCCCTTTTCATAATCGGCGATCTCGTCGAGATGGCCTGCCAGCGCCGATCCATCCGGGGCAAAGCCTTTCCAGCGGTCGGAGGCGAAGGGGCCGGAGGCGGGTGCAGCATTGTCCGTCCGCATGCCGGGCATCGGCACGACATTGTCATGGACGGTATTCTGGTCGTTCGGGTCGGATTTCGGACGGAATTGCTCGCTGCGGTCTTCCTCGTGGCCGGTGCGCATTCCCAATACGGAATAGAGCCGCCAGCCGACAAAGCCTGCCATGATGATGAAAACCAACGTCGAAAAATCGAAAGAACTGCTCATAATGCCAACCTATGCTCGTCACCCGAGAAACCCGCTCCATTCCTATATAGGATAGGGTGGGTATAAACATCCAGCCATACACGAAGAATTGCGGCATAAATGCCGCCCTCAAACATAGCAGGAACCGTTTGGACAACAAGAACAACTTGTCCGGCCTGTCTCATCCGTGCTAGCCGGAAAGACAGATTTGCTTATGAATGAAACTTGGATTGATTCTGTCACAAAGGAGCAGGCCGGATATGGCTAACAACGAACCAGAGGCTTTACCCTCGCTGAATGCTTTGGCCCAATATATCAAGGACTTGTCCTTTGAAAATCCCAATGCGCCCGCATCGCTCGGTCCGCAGGCCCAGGGTCCGAATATTTCGATTTCCGTCAATGTGAATGCCAAGGCCCTGTCCGAGACCGATTACGAGGTCGAACTGGTTCTGGAAGGCAAAGCCGGTGACGCGCCCAATATCCTGTTCAATTTCGAACTGGTCTATGCAGGGATTTTCCGCTTGCAGAACGTGCCGCAGGACCACTCCGCTCCGGTGGTGATGATCGAATGTCCGCGCCTGCTGTTCCCCTTCGCCCGCCAGATCGTTGCCGATGCGGTGCGCAATGGCGGCTTCCCGCCTTTGTTCATCGATCCGATCGACTTTGCCGCGCTCTACCGCGAGCGTGTCAATGATCTGGCCGGCAAGGAAGTGGCAGGACAGGCCTGATCTAATACAGGCCTCATTGAGGCTGGTTCGAGGAAAACCCCATGACACATGCCGGGAAACAGGCCATCACGGTGCTTCCCGGCGTGATCCACTATCCCGGCTATTATGATGCCGATGCGTGCCGCGCACTGGTGGACCAGTTGCGCCGGATTGCCGAAGACGCGCCGTTTTTTACTCCGACCATGCCCAAAACCAACAAGCCGTTTTCGGTCCGCATGACCAATTGCGGCAGTCTCGGCTGGGTGTCCGATCAGGCAGGCTACCGTTACCAGCCCGACCATCCGGTCACCAAGCGGCCTTGGCCTCCCCTTCCCGCCGAACTCGCGGCATTGTGGCAGGATGTGGCAGCGGGTGCTTTGCCGCCCGAAGCCTGTCTGGTCAATTATTACGAGCCGACAGCCCGCATGGGCCTGCATCAGGACCGAGACGAGCAAACCTTCGATGCGCCTGTTGTCTCTGTTTCGCTGGGTGATACCGCCCTGTTCCGGATCGGCGGGACCGACAGGCGCGACCCGACCCGCTCGTTCAGGCTGCAGTCGGGGGATGTGCTGGTGTTCGGCGGGCCGGCACGGCTGGCCTTTCACGGCATCGATCGTCTCTATGCCGGCAGTTCGACCCTGCTCGACAAAGGCGGGCGGCTGAACCTGACGCTGCGGCGTGTCACACCGAAGCCCTGACCAGCCTGCCCTTTTGCGATCAACCGATCATGCGGGTTTCGGGCCGCCTTTGGCCACGCCCACCAAAGCAGGGCGCAAAACGCGTTCGCCGATGACAAAACCGGGCTGGACGACCTGGGTGACTGTACCTGCCGTCACAGTCGGATCCTCGGCTTCAAACATCGCCTGGTGCAGGTTCGGATCGAACCGCTCGTTCAGCGGCTCGACCTTGCGGATGCCATGGCGTTCCAGCGTTTTCAACAGATCGCGCTCGGTCAACTCGACGCCGTCCAGCATCGGCTTGATGGTGGCATCGGCCTGGTCACGGGCTTCCTGCGGCACGCTCTCGAGTGCGCGGCGCAGATTGTCGGTGACATTGAGCATGTCGCGGGCAAAGCCGGTCATTGCATAGGCGCGCGCATCCGCCACTTCCTTCTCGGTGCGGCGGCGCAGATTTTCCATCTCGGCCAGCGTGCGCAGCAGCTTGTCCTTCAGCGCCTCGACTTCCGCTTGCAAGGCTTTTTCGGGATTGGCCTCGGCAATTTCGGGCTGCACCTCGTTGACGGGTTCTGCGGTCTCCGGTGCGGCGGGCTGTGGTGTATGGGGATCGGTCATGGGGTCCGTTTCTCGGTTAACTCAGACATCAATGAGATGGTTTCTTGCAGGTGATGATGTGATCAATAGGCCGCCCGATAAGAGAAGCTTGCCTTGTCTACCCCCGATATCAGGATTGGAGCGCCAAAAATCAAGATGTGACAGGGCTCTTTTTGCTCTCGCTGGCCGGATTCAGGATGGCATGCAGGGTTGTCTCAATCGCTTTATTGCGGCTGGTATGCATGATTTTCGACCCGGTCAGGTCGGTGACATAGAAGACGTCGACAACTTTCTCACCGAATGTCGCAATATGGGCGGAGGCGATATTGAGGTTGAGCCGGCCCAGCGCGGTGGTCAGCTCGTAGAGCAGGCCCGGACGGTCCAGACCCGAGACTTCGACCACCGTATAGCGGTTGGACAGGGCATTATCGATGACCACTTCGGCAACGACATGGAAGGCCTTGCTGTGCTTGCGCCCGTGTTTGGCGGCCACGGCTTCGGCGATCCTGATTTCGCCTTTGAGCGCCTGTTCGATGCTGTGGGCGACGCGGTTGGCGCGGCGCAATTCATCCTCGTCATCCTCGAAGGCGCGCGACACCGAGATTGTATCCAGCGCCATGCCGTCCGTTGTCGTGAAAATCTGCGCATCGACAATATTGGCCCCGGCAGCCGCGCAGGCTCCGGTGATGATCGCCAGCAGCCGCGGATGGTCGGTCGCCGTGATGGTCAGTTCTGTGACGCCCCTGAATTTGTCGGTGGCAACCTCGGTGGCCAGCGACCGCATGTCCTTTTCCGCAGCCAGCAGAAAACGGGCATGGCGGACGCGGTGTTCCTGATCCACCTTCAGCCAATAGGCGGGATAGTGGCGGCTGATATAGGCGTCGATTTCCGGATCGGACCAGCCCGGCAGGGCGTTGCGGGTGACGTGCTGGGCATGGGCAACCCGCTGCGCGCGGTCGATGGTCGAATGGCCGCCGGCCAGAATGATTTCGGTTTCCCAAAACAGCGTGCGCAGCAACTGGCCTTTCCAGCCGTTCCAGACCCCCGGGCCCACCGCCATGATATCGCAGACGGTCAGCACCAGCAGCAGTTTCAGCCGTTCCAATGTCTGGACAATCGCCGAAAAGGTTTCGATGGTGCGCGGATCGGACAGATCGCGGCTCTGGGCAATCGTCGACATATCCAGATGGTGTTCGATCAGCCAGGCCACCGCCTCGGTTTCGGCCTCGTTCAGACCGAGCCGCGGGCACAGGCTGCGCGCAACCTTGGCTCCGGCGATCGAGTGGTCCTCGGGGCGGCCTTTGGCGACGTCATGCAGAAAAATCGCGACAGCCAGCACGGTGCGGTTGCGGATGGTCGGCAGGATCTCGTTGGCCACCGGCAATTCGTCTTTCAGCAGCCCCTTTTCGAGGCTCGACAGCACGCCGAGCGAGCGCAGCAGATGTTCGTCAACCGTGTAATGGTGGTACATATTGAACTGCATCAGGGCGACGATCCGCCCGAATTGCGGAATGAAGCGCCCCAAAAGGCCGGTTTCGTTCATCCGTCGCAACACCACCTCGGGGGCGTTGTTGGAGGTCAGAAGATCGAGAAACAGTTTGTTGGCCTCGGGATCGGCGCGCAATTGGGCATTGACCAACCGCAGGGATTGCGTGACCAGCCGTGTGGCATCGGGGTGGATGGCATGGCCCAGCCGGTCGGCCAGCCAGAACAGTTTCAGCAGATTAACCGGATTTTTGGCAAAAATATCCGGTTTGGCCGCGGACAACCGCCCGCCGACCAGCACAAAATCGGGATTATCGGCAATACGGGTCTGGCGGCGCTTGAGATGGCCGAGCACGCGGTCGAGCATCGGCTTTTTCTTGGTGTGCCGGGCCTCAAGGGCGGCGCAGACGATCGCGGTCAGATCACCGACATCCTTGGCGGTCAGGAAGTAGCGTTTCATGAAGCGTTCGACACCGGACAGGCCGCCATGTCCGGCATAGCCCATCCGCTCGGAAATCACCCGTTGCAGGTCGAATGACAGGCGTTCTTCGGCCCGTCCGGTGGCAAAATGCATGTGGCAGCGGACCCGCCATAAAAACTCCTCGCAGGCCTCGAACAGCGCATATTCATCGGGCTCGAACAGTCCCGCCTCGACCAGATCGACCGTGCGTTTGACGCGATAGGCATATTTGGCGATCCAGAACAGCGTGTTCAAATCACGGAAACCGCCTTTGCCTTCCTTGACATTGGGTTCCACCAGATAGCGTGATGTGCCGGCACGGGTCACACGGCGTTCCCGCTCGGCCAGTTTCTCGGCGACAAATTCGGGCGCGGTGCCGATGACAATATCCTTGTCGAAGCGGGCTTCGAATTCGGCATAGAGCTTCGCCTCGCCGATGATGAAGCGGGCTTCCAGCAACGCGGTGCGGATGGTCATATCCGCCTTGCCCTCGCGGATACATTCCTCGACGGTGCGTGTCGAATGGCCGACCTTGAGCTTGAGATCCCACAAGGCATAGAGAATGATTTCGACCACACTCTCGGACCAGGGTGTGGTTTTGTAGGGCAACAGGAACAGCAGATCGATATCGGAGCCGGGGGCCAGCGTGCCGCGCCCGTAACCGCCGACGGCCGCCACCACCATATGTTCGGCGGTCGACGGATTGTCGGCGGGATAGAAAATCTGGGTCGCCACCTCGAACAGGGCGGTGATGCAACTGTCCATCACCAGCGACAAGTGTCCCGCGCAGGCCATGCCGTTGCGTTTGACGAACAGGATGGCTTCCGCATTGGCCCGCTCGCGCGTCAGGGTTTCTTGCAGGACAGCCACCACCGCCTTGCGCCCCTGGATCATATCAGACGCCTGGCGGGCGGCATCCATGACCGAACGGCGCAGCAGATCGGGGTCGAATATCGTGATCGTGCGGTCGGTCGCAGGATCGTTGCTGGCAAGAACCTTTTGGGCGAGGTTCATCGGTTCACAGGCTCCGTTGCAGGTGGGGGATGAAACCCTGAAGGTTCAACCCCGATCCCTGTGCAGTGCCTGCTTTGCCGCCTGCCGTCAACAAGGCTTTTGGCAGGCTTTTGCTGAGCCTGCCGGTTTGCCTGTTTAATGGGCAGAAGCGGCGGCCTTTGCCTCTTTGCGGCGGGCATGCAGAATGAATTCCGTATAGCCGTTGGGCTGGCTGCGGCCCTTGAAGATCAGGTCGGCCGCGGCCTGGAAGGCGATGCCGTTGCAGGCCGGAGCCATCGGCTGGTAGAGCGGATCACCGGCATTCTGGCGGTCGACCACGGCGGCCATGCGGGTCATGCTTTCCATCACCTGCGCTTCGCTGACGACGCCATGCGCCAGCCAGTTGGCCAGATGTTGGCTGGAAATGCGCAAGGTGGCGCGGTCTTCCATCAAGCCGATATCATGGATGTCGGGCACTTTGGAGCAGCCGACGCCCTGATCGATCCAGCGCACCACATAGCCCAGAATGCCTTGGACATTGTTGTCGATTTCCTGCTTCACATCGTCGGGCGACCAGTTGGATTGGGCCATCGGAATGGTGAGGATGTCGCTCAATTTTGCCCGCGGATGGCCGGTCAGTTCCTGCTGGCGCGCCGCGACATCGACCTGATGATAGTGCAGGGCATGCAGGGTAGCAGCCGTCGGCGAGGGCACCCAGGCGGTATTGGCACCTGCCTTGGGGTGGCCGATCTTCTGGCTGAGCATGTCGGCCATCCGGTCGGGTGCTGCCCACATGCCTTTGCCGATCTGCGCCTTGCCGGGCAGGCCGCAGGCCAGACCCGTATCGACATTGGAATCCTCGTAGGCCGGCAGCCAGACGGAACTGCGCATGTCGTTCTTGCGGACCATCGGTCCGGCTTCCATCGAGGTATGGATTTCATCGCCGGTGCGATCGAGGAAGCCGGTATTGATGAAGGCGACGCGGTTCGGGGTCGCCAGAATACAGGCTTTCAGATTGGCGCTGGTGCGGCGTTCTTCGTCCATGATCCCCATTTTCAGGGTGTAGCGCGGCAGGCCGAGCAGATCCTCGACCTTGGCAAACAGGCTGTCGGCCCAAGCCACTTCATCGGGACCGTGCATCTTTGGCTTGACGATATAGACCGATCCGGTGCGTGAATTGTGCAGCGGGCCCTTCGATTGCAGATCGTGCATGGCAATCAGCACCGAAATCGCGGCATCGATGATGGTTTCGGGCACTTCATGGCCAGCCTGTGTGCGGACCACATCGGTCATCATGTGATGGCCGACATTGCGCACCAGCATCAGCGAGCGGCCCGGCAATACCAGCGAGCCGCCATTGGCGGCGGTAAAGCTGCGGTCGTGGTTGAGGTGACGCTCGACCACCTGACCGCCTTTTTCAAACGAAGCACTGAGAGTGCCTTTCATCAGGCCCAGCCAGTTGCGATAGATCTCGACCTTGTCTTCGGCATCCACGGCCGCCACGCTGTCTTCCATATCCATGATGGTGGTGATGGCGGATTCGATGACCAGATCGGAGACGCCCGCCGGATCGGTCTTGCCGATCGGGGTCGAGCGGTCGATGCGGATTTCCAGATGCAGCTTGTGGTTGACCAGCACAATGGCCTCGGGCAGAGCGGTCGCGCCGCGATAGCCGACAAAGGCCGAGGGATCAGCCAGACCCGTGGTGCTGCCATCGTTCAACGTCACCAGCAAGGCACTGTCATGCACGGCATAGGCGGTGACATCGGCATGGTGGCCTTTGGCGAGCGGAGCGGCCTGGTCGAGCAATTGCTTGGCCTTTTGCACGACAACTGCGCCGCGTTTGGCATTGAAGCCCTTGGATCGCGCCAGTTCGCCTTCATCGGAAACCGCATCGGTGCCATAGAGCGCGTCGTAAAGACTGCCCCAGCGCGCATTGGCGGCATTGAGGGCATAACGGGCATTCGACATCGGTACGACCAGCTGTGGTCCGGCAATCCGGCCGATTTCATCATCCACATTGGCAGTCGCAATCACCTGACCGGCAGGTACGGGCAGCAGATAGCCGATCTGGTGCAAGAAGGCCTCGTAAGCGGCCTGATCGATCGCCTGACCCTGATGGCTGCGATGCCACGCGTCAATCTGGTTCTGCAAGGCGTCACGCTTGTCCAGCAAAGCCTGGTTTTGCGGCCCGAGCGTGTCGATGATCTGTCCCAGTCCCAGCCAGAAAGCCTGCGGGTCGATCCCGGTGCCGACAATGGCTTCATTGACAACAAAATCATACAAAGGCTTGGCGATATGCAAAGAGCCGGCAGTCACATCATTCATGGTTAATCTTCTTATCAAACAAGAGAAAGGAATAGCACGCTCATCTGCTGTTACGCAGAACAAAGCATGGCGGATCAGGCGTTTAGCTCAGTGCAGCGCTGCCATGCTTGGCAAAGCCCGGGCGCGCGACAATGCCTTCATACCAATGCTGGAAATGCGGCAGATCGGGGCGCTCGATATCGATGGTGAACCAGCGATGGGCCAGCAGAGCCAGCGGAATATCGCCGAAGCTGAACGCATCACCCGCGATATAGGCGTGATGGATCAATTCCTGATCGACAAGGGCGAAAGCCTTGGCGCAGCCTTCGATGCTGGCAGCGATTTCGGCATGGTTGCGCTGCTCGGGCGGGGTCCGCACCATGCCCCAGAACAGGCCGCGCATCGGCACCCAGCCTGCCGTATGGGCCCAGTCGGTCCATTGATCGGCCTTGGCAAAGGTTTTCTCGTCCTTGGGGGTGATCAGATGCTCGGTGTCATAGCTGCGGCACAGATAGCGGATCATGGCGTGGGATTCCCACAGGATGAAGCCGTCATCGCTCATGGTCGGGACCAGCCCGTTCGGGTTCATGGCCAGATAGTCATCGGTCTTGTTGATGCCGAAGGCCATGCCCGCGTCAATCCGCGTATAAGGCAGGCCGATTTCGTCGCAGCAGCACAGGACTTTTTGGACATTGATCGAATTGGTTCGGCCCCAGATGGTCAGCATGGTTCTTGTCCTATCTCAAACAGTCACGGGGTGAGGTGCGATAATTAAGGTGTGCGAACAGGCCCGCGCAGGAAGGATGATACCCGCATGGCCAGTTGGTCAATATGATGGAAATAGGGTGCGATGGCAAAGGTGGTTGCCAATGTTGCCAAAGCCCCGATCAGCAGGCCGATCGGAGCGCCGTAAAGCGGGACGGCAAAGATCACCACTGTTGAGCCGATCCCGCACAGGATCGGAAAATGCACCAGATAGATCGAGAAGGAATAACGGCCCAACTGCTCCAGCAGCCGGCCCTGCAGCAGGCCCTTCAGGCCTTTGTGGTGCAGCAGGCCATAAAACATCAGGATCGCCCCGATCATTTTCTGGATATGGCCCGAGCAATCCAGCGACAGTGGCATGCCGGCCTGACAGACGCTTTCGAGAAAGCCCAGCGTGCTGGTTTCACCGGTAAAGCACAGGGTCATGCCGGTCACCAGAAACAGGATGGCCGTCCGGGTGTTCTGGCGGTGTTGCGCATTCTGGGTTTGCAGATTGATCAGGTGGCCGATGATGAACAGGATGTAATAGGTCCGGATGAACAGCACACAGGCGATGGCCAGGCCCAGCCCGTAGAGGATCCGGCTGTGCTTGCGCAGGCTGATCAACGCCAACAGCAGGATCGACCCGTGCATTTCCACGCTCAGGGTCCATAAGGGTGCAACAAACGAGGTATCGATCGATTGCAGATATTGGTCGGCAAACAGCGCACTTGTTTCGGCATAACCCATGAAAAGAGCGTTCAGAAAACTGTCATGCACCAGATTGGCCCATGTCAGCTCGGGCCGCCACCAGTCTTTCAGAAATACCGATCCCGACACTTCGGCAGCGCGCATGGTGGGGTCGAGATCAACCACCAGCCATTTGATGACCAGTGACAGCAGGCAGGCCATGAAGGCAGGGATCAGCAACCGTCCCCAACGGGCCGCGAATTGGCGGGCTGGCTGGTAATCTTTCGAGAAACTCGGCGTCAGCACATAGCCCGACAGCAGAAAAAACACGAAAACGCCGGTATAGCCGTCATAGATCAGATAAAGCGGAGATGAATGAATATAGCCCCCGAAGGTATTGTCATGGATTTTATCGGTGGCAAACAGCGGGAAAAAAGCTTCGGCAAGGTGCAGCATCAGCACCTGCAGACAGGCCAGACCTCTGATCACATCAAGATAGGTTGAGCGCACGCGAGCCTGCCAGACAGTCGAAATAGGAACCATGAAATGGGACAGAGGGTTTATAATCGCTCCCCCGCATTTGGAATCAAGAACAATCACGAAAAAAAGCTAACGGGCCATTCGTGCCTGCTTCTCGCGCCGCCGTTCGACCGAAGAGGGTATACGCAGGCTCTCGCGGTATTTGGCAACCGTCCGGCGGGCGATTTCGATGCCATCGGAGCGCAGTTTTTGCACCAGCACGTCATCGGACAGCACGTTGGCGGGTGATTCCTCGTCGATCAACTGCTTGATCCGGTGGCGCACGGCCTCGGCCGAATGCGACTCGCCATCATCGGTGCCCGAAATCGAGGCGGTGAAGAAATATTTCATCTCGAACAGGCCGCGCGGCGTGTGGATGAACTTGTTCGATGTCACACGGGACACGGTGGATTCATGCATGGCAATCGCATCTGCCACCGTTTTCAGGTTCAACGGACGCAAATGCGCCACCCCGTGCAACAGGAACGCATCCTGCCGCCGCACGATCTCGCTGGCGACCTTGAGAATGGTTTTGGCCCGCTGTTCCAGCGAGCGGGTCAGCCATGTCGCATTTTGCAGACATTCGGCGACATAGGATTTTTCATCGTCATTGCGGGTCGAGGCCGAGACGCGCATCGCATAGGTCTGGTTGACCAGCACTTTGGGGAGAATATCGTTGTTGAGCTCGACAAGCCATGTGTTGTCGGGCGCACGCCGCACCAACACATCGGGCGCGACCGCCTGCATCGGTGCGCCACCGAAGCGAAGGCCCGGCTTGGGGTCGAGATTGCGGATCTCGCTGACCATGTCCGCCATGTCGTCTTCATCGACATTGCAGATGCGGCGCAAGGTTGCAAAATCGCGCCGCGCCAGCAACGCCAAATTATCGAGCAAAAGGCCCATTGCCGGATCGAACCGTCCGCGCTCGATCAGCTGCAATTTCAGACATTCGGCCAGATTGCGGGCGCCCACGCCGGTCGGATCGCAGGCCTGCACACGTTGCAGCACCATTTCGACACGCTCGATCGGCACTGACAGCCGTTCGGCAATGTCTTCGAGCGGTTCGAGCAGATAGCCCGCATCGTCGATGCTGTCGATCAGGGTAAAGCCGATCATCCGGTCGGCAGGATCTTCGACCCCCATGCGGAATTGGGCTTCGACATGGTCCTGCAAGGACATGTTTTCGGCGACAAAGGCTTCGAGATCGGTGTCTTCGCCGTCATAGCCGGTGCCGCCCACGCCGGTCCAGCTGGTGGCGGACAGGCCGGACATCGGCTCGACCGGCGCCGCCGACTGTTCGGACGCCGTTTCCTGATAGACATTCTCCATCGAGGTATCGAGACGGCTCTCGATGGTCGCGCCATTCTCGTTGAGCGATTCGGAGAACCAGTCCTCGCGCTCGCCGTCATTGCTGCTGGACGGGGCAGCGGCGGTGTCGGGACCGTCATCCTCGCTGGCGCGCTCGAGCAGCGGGTTGCTTTCGAGTTCCTGTTCGATGAATTGGGCAAGGTCGAGCGTCGGCAGTTGCAACAGCTTGATCGCCTGCAACAGCTGCGGCGTCATGACCAGGGACTGGCCCTGGCGAATTTCAAGCCGTTGCGAAAACTTCATCGCGGACACTTCATAACCACGGACCAACGCCTTCAAACGGGGCGTAAACACCATCAGGCATGTTTCTTGCCTAGGCGCTTAGTGATAGTCCGATTACGGGTTCTTCGTCAAAGAAAATCAGCCGGCATTTGCCGAACATGATGAATCAGAGGCGGAAATCCTCGCCCAGATAAAGCCGTCTCACATCGGGATTGTTGATGATGGCATCCGGCTGGCCTTCCATCAGCACGCGGCCGGAATGGATGATATAGGCGCGGTCGATCAGGCCGAGCGTTTCACGCACATTGTGGTCGGTGATCAGCACCCCGATGCCGCGTTTGGTCAGGTGGCGGACCAGATCCTGGATATCGCCAACGGCGATCGGATCGATCCCGGCAAAGGGCTCGTCGAGCAGCATGAATGACGGGCGACCGGCCAGAGATCGGGCAATTTCACAGCGGCGGCGCTCGCCCCCCGACAGGGCGATGGATGGCGATTTCCGCAGGCGCTTGATGTCGAATTCGTCGAGCAGGGCATCCAGTTCCGCTTCGCGCTTGTCGCGGTTGGGCTCGGTGACTTCGAGCACGGCGCGGATATTGTCCTCGACCGACAGGCCACGGAAAATCGAGGCTTCCTGCGGCAGATAGCCGATGCCGAGACGGGCGCGGCGATACATCGGCAACTGGGTAATATCGAAACCGTCGAGTTCGATGCGTCCCTTGTCGGCAACGACCAGTCCGGTGATCATATAGAAAATCGTGGTTTTGCCGGCTCCGTTGGGGCCGAGCAGGCCAACGGCCTCGCCATTGCGCACGGTCAATCCGGCATCCTGCACCACGGTGCGTCCGCGATAACTTTTTTCGAGTCCGGTGACAATCAATTCGCCCGCAGCAGAAGCCGAAGAGGAGAAAGCCGCATACGCGTGGGTCGGGGCAGTCGTCATAGGGTTATCGGCTCGCTGGGATCAAAAGTGCAGAATGAAGGGATTTACGGACGCTGGGGCGGTTTTGCAGGTTTGGCGTCGGGCTTGTCACCGGAATTGGGGACCAGCAGGCTTTTGACCCGGCCCGAATTCGGCGAGGCTTCGACCACCGCCACGCCCGTTGTCAGGTCATAGACCACTTTTTCACCCTTGGTGATATTGCCGTTCTGGGTCAGGGAGGCATCACCGGTCAAAACCATCCGGTTGGTGTCCTTGTCGTAAACGGCTTCACGGCTGGTGGCAATCTGGTCTTTGGAGACAATGGTCACGCCGTCAAAGGCCTCGACCTTGCGCAAAGTGGTGCCGCCGCCGAGATCGGGCCCGCTAGTGGCGGGGGTCGCTGCAGGGGACGCTGCAGGGGCTGGGGCCGGCGTTTTGCCGCCTGCACCATCGGGAGCATTGCGGACATAAAACACCACCATCCGGCCGGATTTCATGGTTGTTTCGCCCTGCACAACCACGACATTGCCGGAATAGATGGCTTTTTGGTCTTTATCGAACACTTCGAGATGGTCGGATTCGATCGAAATCGGTTCCTTGGAACCCGATCCGAACGTGCCCATGCCGGGCGCGGCGCGCGCGGCCTGCGGGGTTTGCGCCAGAACAGGACTGGCAGCGAGCATCGCGCCGAGAGCCGAACAGGCCGCAAGCCGTGACAGCAAGAAAGTGCCCGAAAGGGAATTAGGGGAGGAACGGCTCCAGCGATCGGTCATTGCGTGCTCTCACTCTTGTCAGACGCGGGTTGGGCAGACTTCATCAGGGTTTTGACGCGCCCTGTAAATGTGATCTGGCGGCCATTGTCCACAACTTGCATCTGATCGGCCTCGATTGTTGCTCCGGTCATGATCACACGGACCGGCTGATCTGTGAATACGGTGCCTGCCTTAAAATCAACCTTGGCCGACTGCATTTGCACATCATAGGTCTCGGACGTGATGCGCAAGGGGTGATCAACGGTCATGAACTCTTTCTGGCTGTCATAAATGCCCTGAAGCGCTGTCATCAAAGCGGATTTATGGTCGGCCAGACCGATTTTCGCCTTCAAGCCGGTCAGGTTCATCACGGTCGGCTGTTTGATATCCTGCAAGGCCTGATCGGCATTGACCTCGTAGGGCCGCAAATCCTGGCGGAAACCGGTCAGATGCGGTTGCTGCATGGTGATTTGCGAACCCGACAGGTTGAAAGAGGCAACGCTGAGGCCGGTCGATATTTTGCGGAACGGATCAAACACCGCAATGGCGATAATGCCGACCAGCACAAGCGCCGAACCGATCGGAATGGCCCAGCGCAGAAAACGGACAAACCGGCTGTGGCGCATGGCCTGGGCATAGCGGATGGCGACGATTTCGCGCGGTGTCGGGCCCGCAAATTGGGCCGATCCTGTCCGCTGGGATGCATCTGCCGCCATCATGGTGCAATCCTTGGCACGACCCCGTCGGGGGTCAAATGATCAACTATGGGCGAAAATATCGATTTCGGGCCAGCCGAGCAGGTCGAGTTCGGCGCGGCGCGGCAGGAAGCCGAAGCAATCCTGGGCCAGTTCCATCCGGTTTTCGCGCAGCAGCATCGTATCCAGTCTGGCCTTCAGCGCATGCAGATGCAGCACATCGGAGGCGGCATAGGCGATCTGCGCATCCGACAAGTCCGGCGCGCCCCAATCCGACGACTGCTGCTGTTTCGACAGATCGACCGACAGCAATTCGCGGGTCAGGTCTTTCAGCCCGTGCCGGTCGGTATAGGTGCGCACCAGCCGCGAGGCGATCTTGGTGCAATAGACCGGCTTGGTGACGACGCCGAAGGTTTTTTGCAGAATGGCGATGTCGAAACGGGCAAAGTGGAACAATTTCAGCACGTTGGGATCAGCCAGCATCCGCACCAGATTGGGTGCGCTGGTCTGGCCCTGCGCGATTTTCACCAGATCGGCCGACCCGTCCCCGCGCGACATCTGCACAAGGCAGAGCCTGTCACGCACCGGATTGAGCCCCAATGTTTCGGTATCGATGGCAATGGAGTCCCCCGCATCGAAATCATCGGGCAGATCGCCATGGTGCAGACGGAATGTCATTCGCTATCCTGAAGTGGCCTTGCAGATCAGGCGTTCACGCCCGAGATGGCTGTTATTGGCATAATTTGCCGGAGAAAAGCAAGATAAAGCAGGACAAAGGCGGAGGGAGAATGACAGGCAAATCCAATGACGCCGATTGGGTATCAAAGTGGCAACAGGGAATGGATGTGAAGGGTGCCAGAAAGACCGGTGGGCATGCCATTCAGGTCAAGGGGCAATGGTGCCCAGGAGAGGACTCGAACCTCCACGTCCTTTCGGACACTGGCACCTGAAGCCAGCGCGTCTACCAATTCCGCCACCTGGGCCCGTAATGTGGGCACGGGCGGTTGTGTATCGGGGGGAAGGCTTTGTGTCAACATTGTCATGCGCGAAAAGCCGGAATAAAACAGCATTCTTTCAGGGGACTTGATCCTTTATCCCATAGTGATCATGCCTTTGGCCTCTATACAGGCGCGCGCGCATTGATTATGATCCTTGGCGTGAACAGGCGTGGAGAGCGATCATGAACAACGCAGCCGGTCAATTGGTGACAGTGTTTGGCGGGTCCGGTTTTGTCGGACGGCATGTGGTCAGGGCCTTGGCCCGGCGGGGTTACAGGATCCGTGTGGCGGTGCGCCGTCCCGATCTGGCGCATTTTCTCCAGCCTTTGGGTTCGGCAGGACAGATCCATGCCGTGCAGGCCAATCTGCGTTTTCCTGACTCGGTCGCCCATGCGGTGGCTGGCGCCGATGCGGTGGTCAATCTGGTCGGTCTTCTGGCCGAAGGCGGCAAGCAGCGCTTCGCCACGGTGCAGGCCAAGGGTGCCAAAGTGATTGCCGAAGCGGCCAAGGCGGCCGGTGTCGGCCGGATCGTTCATCTGTCGGCCATCGGCGCAGATGCGGATTCGCCATCGGCCTATGCCCGTTCGAAAGCCGAGGGCGAGGCTTTCATGCGTGCGGCCCGCAAGGATGTGATCGTGCTGCGGCCGTCGATTGTGTTCGGTCCCGAAGACCAGTTTTTCAACCGTTTTGCCGATCTGGCCACCATGTTGCCGGTGCTGCCGTTGATCGGCGGCGGCAAGACGCTGTTCCAGCCGGTGTTTGTCGGCGATGTCGCCGAAGTGGTGGCGCGCGCGGTGGATGGCGAATTGAAAGCCGGCGCGACCTATGAGTTGGGCGGCCGCGAGGTCCGCAGTTTCGAGGAGTTGCTGCGCTTCATTCTGAAAACCATCGATCGCGATCCTTCGCTGGTGCCGCTGCCGTTCAAACTGGCGCGGATGCAGGCCGGTCTGCTGGAATTCCTCAAATATGCGACCTTCGGCATGTTGCCCGAAGAATTCCTCATCACCCGCGATCAGGTCGCTTTGCTCGAGCATGACAATGTCGTGTCAGCCAAGGCGGTCAAGGATGGCCGCACGCTCGAGGGATTGGGCATCGTGCCCGAAACCATCGAAGCGGTGGTGCCGAATTATCTGTGGCGGTTCCGCAAGGGCGGCCAGTTCGCGTCCGGCCGTTACGCCTGATTGTTGCGCAGATCGCGATGGTGCAGGGCTTTATGCACATGCACCATCATGGCCGTGGCAAACAGCGGCGTGAACAGGTTGAGCAGCGGAACCATCACAAATCCCGCCAGAACCAGCCCGCACAGATTGACGGTCATAGAATGGTCGCGCCGCATGGTCTGGGTGGCCCCGCTGTCCTTGAAGCGGCCAGCAGCCAACGCGAAATATTCGCGGCCCAATAGCAGCGCATTGGCGAAGAAAAACACCAGAATATTGATGCCGGGCAACAACAGCAGCATCAGGGCGACCAGATTGACCCCCAGCGCCAGCAATCCGAAGCGCAAGCCTTCCTTGAGCGAACGCCCCACCGTCATCGGCACGCCGACCGGCTCATCCGCGTAATTCAGCCGTTCGATTTTCTCGGCGACCTCGTCGACAAAAAAGCTCGACACCAGCATCGATATGCTCGGCAGCAGATAGAACGAGAAGAACAGCAGACCCAGGCTGGCTGTAATGCTGAGTGCCGAGGCCAGCCAGCTATGCTCGTTGGCCAGCGACAATTGCTGGATCCACCAGTCGATCAGGAAAGTCAGTCCCAGCTTGGCGATGACCAGCAAGACAATGGTCAGGCCAAGGCACCGCCACATCAGCGAGCGGAAGTCCTTCGAAAAAATCTGTCTCAAACCCGTCAGGGCGGCCCGGACAATCATGATGGCTCAGCGTCCTGCATCTTCAAAAATCATCTGTGCGCCCTTTTCGGCAATCACCATGGTCGGCGCCGCGGTATTGCCCGATGTGATGAACGGCATGACGGAGGCATCGATCACCCGCAAGCCGTCAATGCCGCGCAGCCGCAAGCGGTCATCCAGAACCGCCATCGGGTCGCTGTCCGCTCCCATCTTGGCTGTGCCGACAGGGTGGAAAATGGTGGAGGCAACGGCACCCGCGCCGATGGCCAGATCCTCGTCCGAGGTCAGATGGGCGCCGGGCCTGTATTCTTCGGGTTTGAACGCAGCCAGAGCGGGCTGGCTGATGACTTTGCGGATCACCCGCAAGGCATCGGCCGCGACTTGGCGGTCTTCAGCGGTTGAGAGATAATTGGGGGCAATTTTGGGCTGTCTGGCCGGATCGGACCCGTCGAGTGTGACGCTGCCGCGGCTGCTGGGCCGCAAATTGCACACGCTGGCTGTAAAGGCCGGGAAGTCATGGAGAGGATCACCGAATTTGTCGAGTGACAGAGGCTGGATATGGAATTGCAGATTGGGCCGGTCATAGGCGGGCGAGGACGTGGTAAACGCCCCCAGTTGCGACGGCGCCATGGTCAGCGCGCCGGTGCGCTTGAACAGATATTCCAACCCCATCATGGCGCGGTTGAACAGCGACTGATATTCGCTGTTCATGGTTTTGACGCCGGACACCCTATAGATGGGACGGATTTGCAGATGGTCCTGCAGATTGGCCCCCACTCCGGGCTTGTCGAGCACCACCTCGACGCCATTGTCGCGCAACATCTGGGCCGGACCGATGCCCGATAATTGCAGGAGATGCGGCGTACCGACAGCCCCGGCCGATACAATCACCTCGGCTCCGGCTTTCGCCTGAAACACCTGACCCGACGGATGGCGGTAGCGCACGCCCGTAGCGCGACCCTGCTCGATGACAATTTTTTCAACCAGAACGCCTGTCTGCACGACAAGGTTGGGGCGGTTGAGCACCGGCTTCAGGAAGCCGCGCGCCGCGCTGTAGCGCCGCCCGTTTTTCTGGTTCACCTGGAAATAGGCACAGCCGTGATTGTTGCCGGTGTTGAAATCCTCGATGCGCGGGATGCCGGCCTGTTCGGCGGCATCAATGAACCGGTCGAGCAAATCCCATTGCACGCGCGGCGGCTCGATCCGCCATTCCCCGCCCGCGCGATGGAAGCGGCCATCGGGTTTGAAATGGTCTTCCTGCCTGAGATAGAGCGGCAACAGATCGTTCCATCCCCAGCCTTTGAGGCCGAGATCGCGCCAGCGGTCATAATCCTGCGCCTGTCCGCGCATGTAGATCATCGCATTGATGGCCGAACAGCCACCCAGCACTTTTCCGCGCGGATAGGCGATGGAGCGGCCGCCCAGACCCGCTTCCGGCATGGTTTTGAACAGCCAGTCGGCCCGCGGATTGCCGATGGCGAACAGATAGCCGACAGGAATATGGAACCAGATCCAGTTGTCATTGCCGCCGGCTTCCAGCAGCAGCACTCGGTTGCGCGGATCGGCCGACAGGCGATTGGCCAGGACGCATCCGGCAGAGCCCGCGCCCACGATGATATAGTCGAACTGGTCGCCGTCGAATAATGGCCGTTCCGTCATCGTTCCCCCTGTTCCTTCGCCTGATTTGTCTAAAGTAGCCATTGGACGCTTCGGCGCAAGACCATCGGGCCGGATCATTTGACAAGAATCTGCGGAATTTTGTGCTGAAGCCGTTGCATTTGCTGAACTGTATCCCTATAAAGCGCACTTCCGATCCGACCGGCTGATTAGGGCTGCCGTGGCGGATCGTTTTCGCTCATGACGAGTCGAAACGGTGTCGCAAGACATCGCCAAGCATAGATGACGATGGTGCAAACCATCACTACGGAGAGCAAAATGCCCAAGATTAAGACCAAATCGAGTGCTAAAAAGCGCTTCAAGATCACGGGGACCGGCAAGGTTCTCTACGCCCAGGCCGGTAAGCGCCATGGCATGATCAAGCGGACCAACAAGCAAATCCGCAACCACCGCGGCACATCCGTCATGTTTGATGGCGATGC
>CANFLM010000049.1 GCA_947447895.1 Hyphomicrobiales bacterium | reverse complement strand
CATGCCATGAACCCGTGCGGTTTTGAGCAGAACGCGCGGCACGCGGTCCAGACCGTTCAAAGTGTTGACCACCACCGCAACATAACCGAGCATCACGCCGATAAAAATCTGCGGTGCATCGCCCAAGCCCAGCAACAGGATCAGCAGCGGATAGAAAGCAAACACCGGAATGGCATAATAGGTGGCAAACAGAGGATCCAATGTCTCGCGCAGACGCTTCATGCGATGGATCAGCAATCCCGACACCACGCCCAAGGAGACCGCAATCCCAAACGCGATTGCCGCATTGCCCATGGTTTTCGCAATGGCCTTGTTGAGTTTGCCCGATGCCAGCATGGCATAGAGATCAAGCCCCATTTTATGAGGGGCCTGCATCGTCAAGGCATCGATCCGCCCGATCCTGACCAACACTTCGAGCATGACCACAAAAGCGGCGATCAAGACCAGTCTGATCAATCCGGCTTTGGTCATCGACGGGGCTCCGTTTTGCCGATCGCCTTCATCGATTCCACCCGCAAAGAACGCCACAACCGGGCCGTCACCACGCCAAAGGCATCATTTTCGACAATCCGGCTGTCACGGTCACGCGGCCAGTTGGTTTCGACAATATCGATCAACTGTCCGGGGCGTGACGACATCACACCGATGCGGTCTGCCAGCATTGCGGCTTCATCCAGCGCATGGGTGATCAGAAAGATCGTTGCACCGGTTTTGCGCCACAGCGACAGGATTTCATCGCCCATCAGCAAACGTGTTTGCTGGTCCAGGGCCCCGAACGGCTCATCCAGCAGGATCAGGCGCGGTTGTGTCACCAATGTGCGGGCAATACAGACGCGCTGGCGCATGCCACCCGATAATTGCGAGGGATAGACATCGGCAAATTCGACCAATCCCATCATCGCAAGGGCGTTTTCAACGCGCTCGTCCTGTTCCCGCCGATCCAGCGCCGTGCGGCGCAGGCCGAAGGCGATATTGTCACGCACGGTCAGCCAGGCGAAGGACGCATCCTCCTGAAATACCACACCGATCCCGTCGGGACAGGACCCGTTGATCGGCTGGCCCTCAAAGGTAATGCTGCCCTTTGTCGGGCTGGTCAGACCGATCATCAATTCCAGCAGGGTCGATTTGCCGCAGCCGGAAGGGCCGACAACGGCAAAAAACTCGCCATTCCGCAAATCGAGTTGGATCGGACCAAGCGCGTGAATGCCCTCCCCCGACCCGTCTGGGCGGGAAAAGGTCATTTCAACATCAGTGAGGCGGATATGGGGCTGGTTCATCGTGGTGACTTGGTCATTTCAGCGGCTTGATATCGTCGGCAAGGAATTGGGTGTCGATCATTTTCGTCACGTCAATATCACCCGACAGGGCTCCGACGGCCTTTTGCACGTCGATGGCACGGTTCAGCCCTTCCATGTGGAATTGGCCGGTCCCCCAATATTCGATGCCAGCGGTGCGGCTTTCCACCAAAGCCCTGACGGACGCGCGGGCCACGGCAGGTTCGAGATTGTAGACTTTGGCGATAATGTCGCCCGCCTCATCCGGGTGTTGGGTCATGTAAACAACAGCACGCCGGCGCGCCCGCAATACAGCCTTGATGAAATCGGCCTTGGCCACCGATTGCGAGCCTGAAGCCGCACCGAGCACATTGGCAATCGGCGGCAGCAAATCGGAGGCGATGGCGACTGCGCGGTATTTGTCCTTGAATTTGGCCCATAAAGGCTCGGGCATCGGTGTGATGTCGACAAGACCGGCATCAAGTGCCGCCACACCCTCGCCGAAACCTCCGGTTTTAACCAATTCCACATCCTCGACCTTCAAGCCGCCCGACTGGATGATCAATGTCGCCAGCCCCTGCGAGGTGGACCGCGGATTGGTATAACCCATCTTCTTGCCCTTCAAATCCTTGACGGTTTTGATAGGAGAATCGGGTTTGACGGCCCAGACAAACTCGGCCACGGTCAGCACATTGTCGCTGACAAATTTGATATCCGCCCCCTGCTGGATAGCGGCAATCACGGCATTGGGGTTGACCTCGGCATAGGGCGCATTGCCTGCCAGCATATTGCGCAAGGTCGTGCCGCCACCGGCCGAAGACAGAATACCGGTGACATTGGCCCCCTCTTCTTTGAAGAAGCCCTTTTCCATGGCAACCGCATAAGGCATGCCATTGGCTGATACGCCATAATTGGAGACAACGATTTCCTCAGCCTGCGCCCCCATCGTGGCAACAATCAGCGACAGGCCAACAACCACCGATTTCAACTGAATGTAATTTTTGATCATTCTTGTTACTCCCCACACACTTATATTACTATCCGGATAAAGAAATCAGCGTTTTTGCCCGATCAGATCTTGCGGAAACAGCCAAGGATTCTCGCTCGATTTCATTTTATAAAAGTCTGCGATGTCCTCGTGATGCTGTAAAGTCGTCGAGATCTCGTCATCGCCGCGGATCATCGCTTGCACCCGAGAAGCCGGCATCCGGAAGTTCCAGCAGCGGTTGTGCTTGGGATTGTGTGGATCGCTCAGCGAAACCGTCAAGGAATGCAGATCCACGTTGAATGACAAGCCATCTGGATGATCCAAGAGGATGGATTTGATCTCCTGATAGGTCTCGACATCGATAATGCCGGCGACGAGATTGTTCCGAAAGGCATTTTCATAGAATATATCGGCAAAGCTCGGTGCCAGGACACAACCGATCCCGAATTGAACCAGAGCCCAGACCGCAGCCTCACGCGAACTGCCGCAGCCGAAATTGTCGTCTGCTAGAATCAGCCGGGATTGCCGGAATGCAGGCTGGTTAAGAACAAAACTGTCGATCTCCCTGCCCTGCCCGTCATAACGTTCACCGCCGAACAGGCCCTTGCCAAGATCGGCTGATGCCGTGCGCAGCCACGTCGAGGGAATAATCGCATCGGTATTAATATCGCAGCGGTCAAAGAGTGCCATCACACCCTCAACACGTTCAACGCCATTGCTCATGACAATAACTCCGAATTTGGATTCATCATGGAGGAATCCGGAAGACAGCCCGCCAAAGCCGCGACAGCGACAACCGCAGGGCTGGCAATATGGGTACGGCTTTTCGGTCCTTGCCTGTTTTCAAAATTGCGATTGGTGGTGGCGATGCAGCGCGCCCCGGGTGGGACGACATCCTCATTGATGCTGACGCACATCGAGCAACCGGCATCGCGCCACTCAAAGCCCGCCGCGCGGAAAATCGCATCAAGCCCCAAGGCTTCCGCCTGACGCTTGACCGACATTGAACCGGGAACAACAAGTGCGCGCACATGCGGGGCAACGTGTTGGCCGCGCACAAGAGCGGCAGCCTGTATCAAATCCGACAGGCGGGAATTGGTGCAGGAACCGATAAAGGCCACATCTATGGGCAAACCCGAGAGTTTTTGCCCCGGCTGCACGGCCATGTAGCGGATGGCCTGGCTGATCCGCTCGCGCCGCGCTGGGTCAACGACCTGCAAGGGATCGGGGACAACACCATCAATCGACACGACATCCTCGGGCGTGGTGCCCCACGACACCTGATGGCTGATTTGGGTGCAATCAATATGGATCTGCCTGTCAAATATGGCCTGTTCATCACTGCACAAAGCGCGCCAATCGGCACAAGCCGTGACAAAATCGGCGCCTTTCGGGCTAAATTCGCGGTTCTCGAGATAGGCGATCGTCTTGTCATCAGGCGCAATGAAGCCCAGCCTTGCCCCCAATTCGATCGACATATTGCACAGCGTCAAACGCGCCTCGACAGTCAAGGCCTCGATGACAGGGCCGGCATATTCGACAGCAAAGCCGCGACCGCCTGCCACACCGATCCGGGCGATGGTGTGCAGAATCAGGTCTTTCGCACTCAATCCGGCCTGAAGGGTCCCTTCATAGACAATCCGCATGGATTTGGGCTTTGACAGTGCCAAAGTCTGGGTGGCCAGAATATGTTCCACCTCGCTGGTGCCGACGCCGATCCCGAGGCAACCCAAACCACCGACTGTCGATGTATGGCTGTCGCCACAGGCCAGAAGACTGCCGGGTAAAGCCAATCCGAGTTCTGGCGCGATGACATGGACAATGCCCTGCGAAGGATGATCGACCCCATAATGGCGAATACCGGCCGCCAACGCATTGGATCGCAACAACTGCATCAATTCACGGCCTGCCGGATTGCTGTCTTCGGTGCGACCGGGTCGGGTCGAAACAATATGATCCTGCGTGGCGATTGTCAGAGCGGGATAGCGCACCGACCGGCCCGCTTTGCGCAAATTGGCGAAGGCTTGCGCGCAGGTTGTTTCTTGCAGGACATGGCGATCGACAAAAACAAGATCACGCCCGTCATCAAGTTGGCGAACGAGATGGGCATTCCAGATCTTGTCAAACAGTGTCAATCCACCTTCCTTGTCCATCACACCCACCGTTTATTCCGATCCATAGCTTTCAAAGCCGAAGGCTTTTCATCCTATGGCATTACAATTTTGCATGGATAGCTTGATCACATCTTTGAAGCTGTTTCTTCCGGTTTCCGGAAAAAACAAAATTATTAGATACGCCAACCATCAATTAAATCATGGTATCGCTTGACGTTACGCCAGGGATAGTCACAATTTCATGATCATCTTATGAGAAAAATTCAGAGCAAATGGCCAGACTCATCCCACCCCTGAATGCGCTGCGGGCCTTTGAAGCCACGGCCCGCAATGGCAGCCTGACCAAGGCGGCCAGTGAATTGCGGGTGACGCAGGGTGCGGTCAGCCGGCATGTAACCCAGCTCGAGCAATGGCTGGGCCTGCCTTTGTGCCGGCGTTTGCGTCGAGGCATCGAGACCACGACAGAGGGCGCGCTTTATGCCGCCATGCTCAGCCAGATGTTTGACGAGATCGACATCAAAACCCGCCGGTTGAAAAGCCAGCCGACCGGTACGACATTGCGGATCAAGCTGCCCCCCACCTTTGCGATCCGCTGGATGGTGCCGCGATTGGCGCGCTTTCATGCGCTCAACCGCCACATTGATGTCCAGATCACCACGTCGCACCAGCCGGTCGATTTCGACCGCGAGGATATCGATGTCTGCATCCATTCCGGCCTTGCACCTCCGGCCCATACGATCAGCCGGAGGCTGTTCGGGGAGACGCTCCTGCCGGTGTGCAGTCCGGGTCTGTTCCGCGAACAGACTGCGCCCAAACGTCCCGCTGACCTCGCCCGTTTTGTGATGTTGTGTTCGATGCACAGACCCAATGACTGGCCCGATTGGCTGCGCGCGGCCAAGCTCAAAACCGTCAATGGCAATAGCGGTCTCCAATTCGAGAATTCGGCTTTGTCCTATCAAGCCGCACTTGATGAAGTCGGCATCGCTTTGGCGCAACAGGCCTTTGTGGAGGAGGATTTGCGCACGGGTCGTCTGGTTGCGCCGTTCAAATTGGCGGTTCCGACCCCCAATTCCTATTTTCTGGTCTATCCCGAAAGCAAAGCCACCTCGCCCTTGGTCAAGGCTTTTGCCGATTGGATTATGCTGGAAACAATCCCCAAAACCGTCTGATCCGGGGTGACAGTTTCGTAACAACCGCTAGTCTTTAATCCAATCAGACCAATAATCACCGACAGGATGAACCGATGACGCCCGAACAACGCCAGACCATCGCCCGTGAACTTGCCCCGAGTGGCACTTTGCGCGCCGGGATCAATCTCAGCAATTTTCTGCTGGTATCGGGCCGGCATGACAATGGCGATCCCTTCGGTGTGGCTCCCGACATGGCGAGGGCCATCGGTGCGGCACTGGATCTGCCCGTACAGCTGGTCCCTTTTGAATCGCCGGGCGCGATTGTCGATGCCACGGCCGATGATACATGGGACATCTGCCTGATCGGCGCCGAGCCCGCACGCGCCGCCATCATCAGTTTCACCACAGCCTATGTCGAAATTCTGGCCACCTATCTGGTTCCCGCCGGCTCCCCCCTTCAAACCATCGCTGATGTCGACCGTCCGGGTGTCAGGATCGCGGTCGCCGAGCGGGCCGCCTATGATTTATGGCTGGTCGCCAATATCAAACACGCCAGTTTGATGCACGCCCAGGGCATTGATGCGGCCTTCCAATTGTTTGTCGACCAGAAGCTTGAAGCCCTCGCCTGCCTCAAGCCGCGCCTGCTGGATGACGTCAAGAAACTGCCCGGCTCGCGCATCCTCGACGGTCAATTCACCTCGGTCCAGCAAGCCATCGGCACCCATAAGCACAATCCTCATGGCGCGGAATTTTTAAGCCGTTTCGTCCGTGAGGCCACCACCAACGGACTTGTCGCCAAGCTGATTTCCAAACATGGCGTCAGCGGCTTGTCCGTGGCGGTTGGGTAAAAGGATCGGACTCCGGTCTAGACGTGTCGGGTCTGACCGGCATCAACGATCCATGCGAGACAATACACTTGGGTCGATCAACAACATCTTGGCAGTATGGGGCAGGACATGGGTGATCATCGGATTTTCAATGCGGGCGATGTGGTCTTGCAATCGGGGATTACCCATCGGGGCACCCAACTGGCCTACCAGACCTATGGCACACTGAATGCCGACCGCTCTAATGCCATTATCTATATGACATCCTATGGCGCGCATCACAGCGATCTTCTCTGGATGGTCGGCCCCGGCAAGGCTCTGGATACCGATCGCTATTGTGTCATCATTCCCAATCTGTTCGGCAATGGCCTGTCCTCCTCACCCGAACATGCCGTTGAGCCGTTTAACGGAAGCTATTGGCCCAATTTCACCATTTACGACAATGTCGCCATCCAGCATCGCCTGATCACCGAGGAATTGGGGATCAGGCAATTGGCCTTGGCGGTCGGCTTCTCGATGGGAGGACTGCAGGCTTTTGAATGGGCCGCGCACGCTCCGGATATGGTCAAGAGGCTGGTGGTCATCTGTGGCGCAGCCAAATGCGCACCGCATAATTATGTCTTTCTCGAAGGCATCAAGGCGACACTGACCGCGGATCCGGCCTACCAGAACGGCAGATTCATCTCCCGTCCGGAAAGGGGCCTGCGCGCCATGGGCCGCGCCTATGCAGCCATGGCGATGTCTCAGGAATTCTACAGGTATGAAACCTGGCGCGAGGCAGGGTTTTCATCGCTTGAAGATTATCTTGTGATGTCCTGGGAGGCTAATTTTCTCAAACGCGACGCGTCCAATCTTCTGGCACAATTGTGGACATGGCAGCATGCCAATATCGCCAATAATGCCCGCTATCAGGGTCGTTTTCATGAAGCCCTTCAGGCCATTACCGCCAATGCCCTGATTGTGCCGAGTGAAACCGATCTCTATTTCCGGGTCGAGGATAACCGGCTTGAAGTGGAACAGATGCGGCACGCAAAACTGTTGCCCATCCCCTCCATCTGGGGACATCGCGCCGGCGCCCCCTCGGCCAATCGGGACGATGCCGAGTTTCTCACAAAGGCTATTAGCGGGCTTTTGTCAGAGGCTTAATCGAAATTATGTTTATTAATTGAAAGTTTTTATTATTGAAAATTACAACGTGTCATGCATCATAGATTAAGGGATTAAAGGGTAAAATGATGACACGAGGAATGTTTCGTATTTGGGTTGTAATATCCATATTTTATGTAATTGGCCAATTACCCTCAAACATTGAAAAATTAACAGCAACAGTTCCAGGCGGGGATATTTATAGTAATACATCACGGGGATGTAATACTCCTGATGGCCGATGTGTGGATCCATTCAAAGTTTGGGGGCCTACCGCCAATCCAAATGTGCCATATTGGCCAAGTCGCATTCAGGGGATGTTTAATATCTTTTTTCCACCTTTATTTTTATTGATATTAGGCTATGCAATAAATTGGATTAGTAAGGGTTTTAAGCCTGACAGATAATATTAATTGGATCTGATATAGTTAGAATAAAAAAGCTATTTATGTCAGTTCCTAAAATAAAATTACAACCATTATCAATTTTTAATAAGGAGAAAATGGCGGAAGAGGTGGGATTCGAACCCACGGTAGGCTTGCACCCACGGCGGTTTTCAAGACCGCTGCCTTAAACCACTCGGCCACCCTTCCGTTGTCTCTCTCATGCAATGCGGACGCCGGATTGGCAAGCGATTTTTAAAGCGGTTTTTGATGAAGGGTGTGAAACGAAGTCGGGATAAATCTCGGGGCCCGCATTATAGATTTTATTAAACCAGGCCGCATGAGGTCCACCATTAAACAATGCCGACCTCCGGACGTCTTAAAGGCATGATCGATCCATCGCGCAAATTCCTGCTGTCTTCCCTGCCCTTTGTGGCGGCAGTGCTCGGGCTTGGTCTAACCGGTGTGTATGCGCAAGAAGATATCAAGACCTGCAAATCCACGCGGTTCAGAAGCCCGTTTGACCAGACCGTTGATGTCACGGCCTATGTCAAAGCCGGGGACCGTTGCACGATCAAATTGTTGATGGATAATGTCGGCAAGGCTGTTGTGGTGCGCAATGCCCGTTTGGGAAAAACAGCACAAATTCCCGATACTGCTGATATGACGTTTACCCCGAACAATACTGTGTCCGGACTGGACCAATTTATCTACGACATCGAGCGCACCGACAATGACAAGCCCGTCAAGCAGCGTATCCGGGTCGAAATCAGCGTATTGAAAGCCAAGGATTACCCGTCTCAGGTGGCTTTCAAGGATGAGCCGCTGCCAGCCAGCAGCCAGTCGCAGAGCTCAAGCGAAACCAGTGCGCCTGCTCCTTCCAAGCCGCAGGCAAAGTAAATCTGGCTTTTCGTTGGACTACCTGCAAGAATATCCACAAATCGGGGTGGAGACGACCATGAGTGAGAGCATACGCTATGCCGACCGGATTTATTCGGTTCTTTTTTTGTGCTCGGCCAATGCGGCCCGCTCCATTATGGCCGAGGCGATTTTGAACAGCGACGGCGCGCTCAAATATCGCGCCTATTCTGCAGGGGTTGACCCTTCGGGAACTGTGCATCCGATGGCCATCAAAGAATTGGAACGACGCGGCTATTCCACCAAAGGGCTGACATCCAAGAATATTTCGGAATTTGCCGGCCCCAAAGCACCCGATATGGATATGATTTTCACCTTTTGCGACCGCTCGCATGGGGAAGCCATGGTCACTTGGCCAGGGCATCCCGCCACGTCGATCTGGACGGTGACAGACCCGACCGCCACGCACAGCTCCGACAAAGCGAAGGAAGAGGCTTTTGCCCATACCTGCGACATGATCAAGGAGCGGATTTCGGCTCTGGTCAACAACTAGGTTTTTCATATTTCATGCAGTTTGAGTGGGCCTGTGGCTTTTTCGGCCTGTCGTGGCCTGCTAGTGTCCTGCGATGCGCCCCGTTATTCTGAACCCGCTTTTTACCCCTTTGACAACGCTGTCCGGCGTCGGCGCCCGCTTGGGTGCGCTCTATCATAAGCTGCTGGGTCCGGTTGAACGCGATGCCCTGGTGCTGGATCTGTTGTTCCACCTGCCCGCCAGCATGGTCGATCGCCGGCTGCGCTCGACTTTGGCCGAAGCCGAACCGGATGTGCTGACCACGTTCAAATTGCGGATACTCAGCCATCGCCCTGCACCACCCGGGCGGCGCTCTATGCCGCACAAGGTCATTTGCGAGGACGAAACCGGCGATATCGAGTTGGTCTTTTTCAAATCACCCGCCGCACGTGTTGAAAGCAGCCTGCCAATCGGCGAAATCCGCTATATATCGGGTTCTTTCACGCTGTATGACGGGCATCGCCAGATGGTGCATCCCGACCGGATCATGGATGAGGCGGCCTTTGCCCGTGCGCCATTGATCGAGCCCGTCTATCCGCAAACCTATGGGCTGACGAGCCGCATGATCGCGCGCACGGTACAGGCCGCCCTCGCCCGACTGCCGGATCTGCCGGAATGGAACGACCCGTCGCTGATGGCCAAGGAGCAATATCCCTCCTTTTCCGACAGTATGCGGCAGCTTCATACACCGCAGCGGCCAGAGGATGTCACAGGCATCACGCCAGCGCGGATGCGCTTGGCCTATGATGAATTGCTTGCCAGCCAACTGGCGCTGTTGCTGGTGCGTGCGCAGATGAAAAAAGCCGCCGGGATAGCGCGGATCGGGCCTGGTGCACTGGAAGCCCGCTTGCTGGCGGCCCTGCCCTATCAACTGACCCATGACCAGCAAACGGCCGTCAAGGAGATCAAAGCCGATCTCGCGACCCCCGAACGGATGTTACGGCTGCTGCAGGGTGATGTCGGAGCCGGCAAGACCGTCGTGGCCATGCTGGCGATGGCGCATGTGATCGAGGCGGGTTTTCAGGCGGCTTTGATGGCACCAACGGAAATTCTGGCGCGCCAGCATTTCGAAACGCTCAAACCGCTGGCCGACAGCATCGGCATCAAAGTGCAGTTGCTGACCGGACGCGACAAGGGTGCGGCCCGGAAAGCCCTGTTGGCCGATCTGGTCGCAGGCCACACCGATGTGCTGATCGGCACCCATGCCTTGTTCCAGGACGATGTGGCGTTTGCCCGTCTCGGCCTTGCCATTATCGACGAGCAGCACCGTTTCGGCGTGCATCAGCGTCTGGCCTTGTCGCGCAAGGGCGAGGCTGTGGATGTATTGGTGATGACGGCCACTCCGATCCCGCGCACGCTGGTGCTGACCTATTTCGGCGATATGGATGTGTCCGTTCTGCGCCAGAAACCGCCAAGCCGCCAGAAAATCGATACCCGCGCGATCAGTCTCGATCGCCTGGATGAGGTCACCGAAGCCGTGGCCCGCGCTTTGGCCAGCCAACGCCAAGTCTACTGGATTTGTCCGCTGGTTTCCGAGAATGACGAACTGGATCTGACAGCGGTGGAAGAGCGTTTTGCCGAGCTCGCCAGCCGTTTCGGTGCACAAGTCGGCCTGTTGCACGGGCAACTGAAACCTGCGGCCAAGGACGAAGCCATGCAGCTGTTTGTCTCTGGACAGACCCGCCTGCTTGTTGCCACCTCGGTGATCGAGGTGGGGGTGGATGTGCCCAATGCCAGCGTGATGGTGATCGAACATGCCGAGCGGTTCGGCCTGTCGCAACTGCACCAGTTGCGCGGACGCATCGGACGCGGCTCGGCACAATCGACCTGCCTCTTGCTGCATAAACGCGGGGCGGGCGAAACCGCCAAAGCCCGCATCGACATCATGCGGCAAAGCGAGGACGGCTTTCTGATTGCCGAAGAAGATTTGAAATTGCGCGGCGAAGGCGACGTGCTGGGGACGCGCCAATCGGGCATGCCCGGTTTCAAATTTGCCCTGCCCGAAAAACATGGCGACCTGCTGGCAACCGCGCGCGACGATGCCAAGCTCACTCTGCTCAGGGACCCTACGCTCGAGACCACGCGCGGACAGGCTTTGCGCCACCTGCTCTATCTGTTCGAGCGTGATGCCGCGATCAAACTGTTGCGCGCCGGTTAGGCGTTGACAGAGGCTGAACCTGCGGGATGGGTGACATGCAACGTCATCTGGTCAGGCTAGATCATGCCCGCCGACATGATCAGTTTGGCCGCATCTTCGGTCGACATGTCGACCTCGATCACCTGACTTTTTGGCAGGTAGAAATAGAATCCGGTGGTGGGATTGGGGGTGCATGGCAGGAAGCAGGAAATATAATCATCCGTGGAGTTCAGCCCTGCCGCTTTCAGCCCCTGAGAGACGGCCCCTTCCGGCGGTGTCGAAATAAACACCAGCGACCACATCCCCTTGGCCGGATATTCGACCATCCCGACTTTGCGGAACGAGGAGCCTTCCTCGTTGAACACGGTCATGAAAATCTGCTTCATGCTCTTGTACAAGCCGCGGATCACCGGCATGCGACCCAGCACGGTCTCGCTGAGATCGAGCAAGGAGCGTCCCACCAGATTGGCCGTCAGGAAGCCAAGCAAAGTCAAACCAACCAAGGCGACCATAAGGCCCAAACCCGGCACTTCGAATGTGAAAAAACTGTCAGGCCAATAGGCCGTGGGAACCAGTGGTTTGACCAGACCATCGACCCATTTAATGAATGACCAGGTGATATAGGCGGTAATCGCCAAAGGACCGGCAACGACCAGACCTGTCAGAAAATAGGTTCGCAAACGCTGGCCTGCCGTCAGTCTGGCTACACGGGGTGGCGCCTGAAACAGCGGCGGGAGGGAATGGTTGTCTTGATCCATAATCGGTCTTCAAATCCTGCGGGTGAAAAGGATCAAATTAACAAGTCAAACTGATGACATGTTCGATTTAGAATATAAATAGCAGAAACAACCTGAAAAATCATCCCAAATTCAAACAGTTGCAGACAGAAGTAGGCCTCACTCGACAGTCACTGATTTTGCCAGATTGCGCGGTTGGTCCACATCGGTCCCCAGCGCAATGGCCGCATAATAACTCAGGAATTGCACCGGGATCGCATAGACAATCGGAGCGAAATTGGGCGGCATTGTTTGCATCGCGATGGACGCTACCACATCGATGGACGAGTCTCGCGCCGCGTTCTCGTCCGAGATCAGGATGATCCGACCGCCACGGGCGGCCACTTCGTGCATATTGGAAATGGTCTTTTCAAAGATGGAATCGCGCGGGGCAATGACGATCACCGGCATGTCCTCGTCGATCAACGCAATCGGACCATGCTTCAATTCGCCGGCCGCATAGCCCTCAGCGTGGATATAGGACAATTCCTTGAGTTTCAAAGCCCCTTCCATCGCCATCGGATAGCTGGTGCCGCGCCCCAGAAACAGCACGTCTTTGACCTTGGACATGTCATAGGCCACTTTTTCGATCTTTTTGGCCTGTTTGAGGGCGGTGGCCATCAAGCCAGGCACGGCGATCAGTTCCGTCACCAGAACCTTTTCTTCCTCTGCCGTCAGGGTGCCCCTTGCGCGACCTGCGGCAATGGCCAGACAGGCGAGTACGGTCATCTGGCAGGTGAAAGCCTTGGTGGAGGCCACGCCGATTTCGGGACCGGCGAGGGTCGGTGCCACAAAATCGCTCTCGCGTGCAATGGTCGAGGTCGGCACATTGACCACCGACAGCACGGGTTGTCCGCAGGATTTGGAGTAGCGCAAGCCCGCAAGCGTGTCGGCGGTTTCGCCCGATTGGGAGATGAAGATCGACAGACCGTCTTTGGACAGAGGCGCTTCGCGATACCGGAATTCCGAGGCGATATCGATATCAACGGCCATGCGGGCGAAGCGTTCGAACCAGTATTTGGCGACAAAACCCGAATAGAACGCTGTTCCGCAAGCGGCAATGGTCAAGCGGTCGATCTTGGTCCAGTCGATCTGGGTATCAAGCGGCAGGCGCACACTCAGTTGTCCCATATCGATATAGTGGGCCAGCGTGCGGCCAACCACTTCGGGCTGTTCATGGATTTCCTTGGCCATGTAATGGCGGTGGTTGCCTTTGTCGACCGACATCATGCCGGCTGCAGAGCGGATTTTCGGACGTGTGACAGCATTGTTGTGGCTATCATAAATAGTCACCGACTGGCGGGTCAGAACGGCCCAGTCACCATCATCGAGATAGGTAATCTGGTCGGTAAACGGGGCCAAAGCCAGCGCATCGGAGCCGAGATACATTTCACCATCGCCATAACCGATGGCCAGCGGCGCACCCTGACGCGCCGCAATCATCAAATCGGGGGCACCATCGAAAATAAAGCCCAGTGCAAAAGCGCCACGCAACAAAGGCAGGCTTTCACTGACCGCCTTTTGCGGATCATTGGTCTGGCGCAAAGCGCGTGTCACCAGATGGGCCACCACCTCGGTATCGGTTTCGGTTTCGAACACGATGCCATCCGCTTCGAGTTCGTCACGCAATTCGCGGAAATTCTCGATAATGCCGTTATGCACCACAGCCAGGCGGTCGGTGGCATGGGGATGGGCATTGCGTTCGACGGGACGGCCATGGGTGGCCCAGCGGGTATGGCCGATGCCGATCAACCCATGCAACGGCTCCTGCTTCAGCCTGTCGGCCAGATTGCGCAATTTGCCTTCGGCGCGGCGGCGATGCAGATGCCCCTCCTCCAGCGTGGCAATGCCGGCGGAATCATATCCGCGATATTCGAGCCTTTTCAGGGCCTCGACCAGCAAGGGGGCGACTTCCTGTGTTCCCAAAATGCCAACGATACCGCACATAGCAACCTCATTTCCCGTCCGATGCCCTGTGGTGGCGGGCAACGGTCTCAAAAGCAAATCAACTTAGTTATCATCACGTAACAATATGAGAAAACCGGAACAGTTTGTTGATATATTTCATGTTTTACTGGATAGCTTCAGCCTCAACCCCGCTGCGCCCCCCGCCTTGTTGACCTGACGGCCACGGGCGAGTGCCAGCGCATCGGCCGGCACATCGTCGGTAATCACCGATCCGGTCGCTACATAGGCACCGTCACCGATGGTGACCGGAGCAATCAGCGCCGAATTCGAGCCGATAAAGGCATGGGTGCCGATCACGGTTTTATGCTTGGCGAACCCGTCATAATTGCAGGTGATGGTCCCTGCCCCGATATTGGATTGGCTGCCGACAGACGCATCGCCCAGATAGGTCAGATGGTTGACTTTGACACCTTCTGACAGAGCCACATTTTTCAATTCGACAAAATTGCCGATCCGCACATGGCTTGCCAGTTCGGATCCGGGCCGCAGGCGGGCATAGGGCCCCACCACGCAATCAGGCCCGATTGTCGCACCCTCGCAATGGCTGAAAGCCTTGATGGTCGAACCATCACCGATCCTGACCCCGATATCGAACACGCAATGCGGTTCGATCAGCACATCTCGGCCGAGCACAGTATCATGGCTCAGTGTGACGCTGGCAGGATCGATCATCGTCACACCCGACAGCATGGCCCTGTCGCGCAATCGCCGCTGCATCACCTGTTCGGCCTGCGAGAGTTGCAGACGGTCATTGACACCCATCACTTCCTGCTGCACCGCCACGGCATAGCTGACGGACAGGCCGCGATCGGCGGCTATGGCCACGCAATCGGTCAGATAGAATTCCTGTTGCGCATTGTGGTTGGTGACGGCATCGAGAATGGCCAGAGCCTGCTTGCCGTCAAAGGCCATGAGGCCGGCATTGCACAACGTCACCCGGCGCTCGGCCTCGCTGGCATCCTTGTGCTCGCGGATGGCCGTGAGGCTGTCGCCCTCCAGCAGAAAACGGCCATAGCCTGTCGGGTCAGCAGCATGAAAACCCAAGGCCGCCACAGAGGCTCCCTGATGGATTTTGGCGCGCAAGGCTTGGTAGGTTCCAGCCTGTACCAGTGGCGTGTCGGCAAAAACGACAAGCACATCATCAAACCCCTCGGCCAGCTGGCTGCGGGCCATCAGGCAGGCATGGGCTGTCCCCAGACGCTCGGTCTGCACGACAATCACGGCATCGGGGCGCAGCCTTCTGGCTTCGTTGCTGACATCCTCGCGGTCTGGTCCAACCACCACGACAACCTTGTCAGCCCCGGCCTCGGAGACGCCATTGAGTACATGGCCAAGCATCGACAGACCGGCAATGCGGTGCAGCACTTTCGGCAAGCGCGAGCGCATCCGCGTACCTTCACCAGCTGCGAGAACAATCGTCAGGCATCGTCTGGACAAGGCAGCATGCGCAGTCTGCGATAGGCTTTGGGATGGCATGGACGGATAGGGCTCCTTGAATTCTGTCACATAACTTCAATAGCAAGAGTGTTAAGACATTCTCAATGACGCAGGAAACCTTGAAAATATGGCCAAAATTTAACGATGATTGGCAAGATTTGTCGCTTATTCCCGTAACTGTGATAAGTCTTTTAGAGTGCAATGATATTTTGAACAAATCTCCATCGAATACCGGTTATTGACGAATGCCCATGCATCCCGAGTTGAACAGCAATACTTCCCTCGCCCCGACCCGTCGCAGCGTGTTGGGTGGTCTGGCAGGATTGGGTGCGGGACTGCGTGTTGCATTGCCCGGCTCTCTTCAAGCCCAGGAGCAGACACTGTTCCAGCAATCGCTGAGCGTTTTGCTGGGGGATGGCCGCAAATTTGCCGCTGCCAATGTGATCGAGCTGGCGCGCGTCCTGTCCAAACGCCCTTATCAGGGTCCTGTCAGCCAACTACCAGATGTGTTCGCCAATCTGGATGCCGAGGGCTATGCCCAGATCAAGGCACAGCAGAGCACCTTTTTGTGGGAGAAAGAGGGGCGCGGATTTACCATCGAGCCGCTCCATCGCGGTTTTGCCTTTCAGGCCCCCACAGCTCTGCATGTGATCGAGGATGGCCTGATCCGCCGCATCGCCTATGAGCGTGACCGGTTCGATTTCGGCAAGCTGAATGTGCCTGAAACCCTTCCCAATCTCGGTTTTTCCGGCTTCCGCATCTTTGGTGATGCGCAGGACGGGCCGATGCGGGAAGTGGCGATTTTCCAGGGCGCAACCTTCTACCGTTCTGCGGCCCGCAACCAGGCGGTGGGGGCCACAGCGCGCGGCTTGATCATGAAACTGGGCGACCAAAAGGGGGAAGAGTTTCCGGCGTTCCGCGCCTTTTGGCTGGAAAAGCCAAGCCCCGCATCCGATACAATCATCATCCATGCCTTGCTGGACTCCGAGAGCGTGACGGGAGCCTACCGTTTCACCATCAAAAGCGGTGAGGTCACTATCATCGATACGGAAATGACCCTGATTCCGCGTGTTCCTGTCGACAATTACGGGATCGGCGGAATGACGGCGACCTATTATTTCGGACCAAATTCCCGCCGCAATATCGATGATGTGCGTGCTGCCGCTTATGAGGCCAGCGGCTTGCAGATCAAAAACGGCAATGAGGAATGGGTCTGGCGTCCGCTCAACAACCCGCAAGCCTTGCAGATCTCGGTGTTTGTCGACCCCTCGCCGCGCGGTTTCGGCCTGTTGCAACGCGACCGTGATTTCGCGACATTTCTGGATGACGAGCAGGCTTTCGAAAAACGCCCGACTGTCTGGAACGAGCCGATTGGCGAATGGTCGGCAGGGTCGGTGCAATTGACGGAAATTCCGTCCGATAATGATGTGAATGACAATATCGTGGCCTATTGGCGTCCCAAACAGCCTCTTTTGCCGGATCAGGAGCACTCCTTTGTCTATCGCCAGTTCTGGTGCTGGCAGCCGCCCGAACGACCACCATTGGCCATCGTGACAGGCACACGAATCGGCAAAGCGTCAGGCAAGAAAAAACGGTTTGTCGTCGAATTCAGCGATGACCGTTTCAAACTGGCTGATGAATTGTCCGCCTTCAAGCCGACGCTTTCCAGCTCGATCGGCACGCTAAGCCGCGTCAAAGTTACGTTCCATCCCGAGCGCCGTTTGTGCCGCATCAGTTTCGATCTGGATCCGAGCAATGATACAATGTCGGAATTGCGCTTGCTGCTGACCAAAAACGACCAGCCGGCTTCCGAAACCTGGCTCTATCGCTGGACGGCGTGAGAACAAACATGACCCAAGCACCTGACGCGTCACATCCAACCTCCGGCATGTCAAAGCCGGCCCTGCCTCCGGAATCCCCGTTGCCGATGCCTTCGCAGGCACTTTCGCGTTTCGATAGCAGCCAGCGGCGAACTCCATTGGCGTGGCATGCCAAACCGGTTCTGAGCCGGATCTTCGTTTTCGGTGGCGGATTGATGCTTACGGGCTATGGCGCCTATGAAATGTACAAAGTGGTGTCCGTGTCCTCCGTGACCATCTTGCAGTGGTTGCTGGTCGTGCTGTTCACCATCAATTTTTCCTGGATTGCGCTGGCTTTTTCATCCTCTGTGCTGGGGTTCGGTACTTTGCTGGGCAAAGCCAAGCCCCATGTGACCCCCACCAGCCTGAAAGCCAAAACCGCACTGGTGATGCCCGTCTACAACGAGGCTCCCTCGCGGATTTTCGCGGCTTTGCAGGCGATGATCGAGGAGATCGACAGCACGGGCCTGCTTGATCATTATGATGTGTTCGTGCTTTCGGACACCACCGACCCCGATATCTGGGTGGCTGAGGAACGGACCTTTCTGGCCATGCGGACCCGCTTGCCACAGGTCAACCTCTATTACCGCCACCGTTCCAAAAATATCGGCCGCAAATCCGGCAATATCGAGGATTTCGTCACCCGCTGGGGTGGTTGCTACGAGCATATGCTGGTGCTTGATGCCGACAGCGTGATGACGGGGCATTGCATTACCGCGCTGACGGCCGCGATGGAAGCCGATCCTGATTCCGGCATCATCCAGAGCCTGCCGATGGTGACCAACCGCAACACGCTGTTCGCACGCCTCCAGCAATTTGCCGCACGCATCTATGGTCCGGTGATTGCCACGGGCCTTGCCATCTGGTCGGGACGCGAGGGTAATTATTGGGGGCATAACGCGATCATCCGCGTCAAAGCCTTTGCCGATCATGCCGGTCTTCCGACTTTATCGGGAAAACCGCCCTTTGGCGGTCATATTCTCAGCCATGATTTCGTTGAAGCCGCACTGATCCGCCGCGCGGGCTGGTCCGTCTATATGCTGCCCCAACTGACGGGCAGTTACGAGGAAAGCCCGCCATCCCTGATTGACCTGTCTGTACGTGACCGGCGCTGGTGTCAGGGCAATTTACAGCATTTGCGGGTAATTGGCGCCAAGGGTCTCACATGGTCGACCCGCCAGCATTTTGCCACAGGGATCATGGCCTATCTCGCCTCGCCGTTCTGGCTGGCGCAATTATTGGTCGGCATGGTTCTGGTGCTGCAAACCTATTGGGTCAGGCCTGAATATTTCACACAGCAATTCTCGCTGTTTCCCGCCTGGCCACGCTTCGATGCCCAGCGCGCCTTGAATCTTTTCGAACTGACCATGGCGATCCTGCTGGCCCCCAAACTGTTCGGACTGATCCTGTCGCTGATCCGTCCGGCTGAACGCAGGGCCTGCGGCGGAGGCTTCGCTTTGATCGCCTCGACACTGATCGAGGTGCTGATTTCCGCTTTGGTCGCCCCGATCATGATGGTGATCCAGTCGGGTGCTGTCACCCAGATCCTGCTGGGCCGCGATACGGGCTGGAACCCGCAACGCCGCGACGACGGTTCGATCCCGCTGGCTTCCGTCTTCAAACGCCATCGCTGGCATGTAGTGATGGGGCTGGTTGCCGGTGTAACCGCCTATCTGATCTCTCCCTCGCTGTTCGGCTGGATGTCGCCCACCATTATCGGGCTGGTGCTGTCGGTGCCGCTGTCTGCGGCATCCTCCAGTCTGGCACTGGGGCTGGCCTTGAAACGCATGAACCTGCTGCTCACCCCCGAGGAAGTGACCGTTCCTCCCGTCATCCTGCGCGCCAATGCACTGATGAAGGACTATCAGCAGGCCAATTTCGATACGGCCGACGCGCTGGAAGCCCTCTCGGTCGACAAGGCCCTGCAGCAAGCCCATATCGACATGCTGCCGCTGGTTCCGCGCCGTCACCGTGGCGATATTGATTCGGATCGGGCGATTGCCGAAGCCAAACTGGCTGATGCCGAAATTCTTTCTGATGCCATCAATTGGTTGCGTCCGAAGGAGAGAAGCCTTGTTTTAAGCGACCGGGCGCTGATTCACCTGGTGACTTCGCTGCCACAAAGTCGTAATGAAACGACATCTTCTTGATATCTGCACTTGACCATCGGGCTTATGCAGATTACGCAAGGCCCGGCTTCGGGAGCTCGTAGCTCAGCTGGTAGAGCAACGGACTTTTAATCTGTAGGTCGAGGGTTCGAGTCCCTCCGAGCTCACCACTCCTTTCATGGAGGTCGTGATGGCCCCGAATGCCCCTT
>CANFLM010000048.1 GCA_947447895.1 Hyphomicrobiales bacterium | reverse complement strand
GAATGATGCCGATGCGGCCAGCAATACGCTGTCGTGGCGGTGGGTGGCTGGCTTGCAGACGGTGGGGAAAACCTATCTTGCCACAACAGACAATATCGCGCGCTACACCAATGGCCGCTTTGCACCGCGTGGATTGGCGCGCGAGGCGGTTGCACTGACCGAACCGCCGATCGGGCCTGCCCGCGCGTTGGAGGAGGTGTTGCCCCATGATCCTGCGCAGTCTTCTGTGCTGCTGTTGACCCATGAGGATATGAATCCGGAATCCCTATTCGCCCGATCAACTGAATTCCGCTCGGTGATTGTGACCTGCGATGCGGATTTGCTCTGGGGCGATGGCGCGCGCCAATTTGTCAGCGCGGCATCGGAAGAATTGGCACTGCGGGCTTCATCGCATTTCGGTTGCCCCGCCGGTGTGGTCAATCGGCTGGAGGCCGCAACCCTGATCACATCGGCCAAGGCTGCGGGCGTGACACAGATCATCACGCCTTTTGCGCCGGTCGGGCCTGTGGCCGAGGCCTTGGCGCAACTTGCACCCGTGCTGGCGCAGAACGGGATCAGACTTGTTCCTGTACGCCGCGCATGGGACAGCACGTTCTGGCCCCATGCAAAAAAGGGTTTTTTTGCGTTCAAAGAGCATATGCCTGATCTTCTGCGGGAGCACGGCCTGGGATGAGCGAAGCGCTCAACATTGTCTGGTTCAAGCGCGATCTGCGTGTGGACGATCATCGTCCGCTGGCGATGGCGGCCAAGCGTGGGCCTGTATTGCCGCTCTATATTGTCGAGCCGGATTTTTGGGCCCAGCCCGATGCCTCGGCGCGACAATGGGCCTTTGCGGCCGAGAGCCTAGAGGAACTGGGCCGCGAGCTCGCGGCACTTGGGCAGCCCCTCTGCGTCATGACGGGCGATGCAGTCGGCATTTTTCGCGAGATCCATCAGCGTCACGGCATCGCCAGTTTATGGAGCCATGAGGAAACCGGCAATGGCTGGACCTATGCGCGCGATCTGGCGGTGGCCGCATGGGCGCGGGAGCAAGGCATCGCATGGCACGAGCCGCGCCAGTTCGGCGTGATCCGACGCCTCGCATCGCGCAATGGCTGGGCCAATGCCTGGGACAGTGACATGGCCGAACCTGTCACCTTGCCACCCAAGGGCTTAAACTCTCTTGGTGGCGATTGGCCCCACGCTATCCCGACTGTGGCAGACCTTGGCCTGCAAACCGATCCCTGCCCCCACAGGCAACGCGGCGGCCGGACCGCGGCGCTGGCCACGCTGGAGAGCTTTCTGGGCGAAAGGGGACGCGATTACCGTTTCAGAATGTCCAGCCCTGTCACGGCCTTTGAGGCCTGCTCGCGCCTGTCGCCCCACCTGACATGGGGCACAATCTCGATGCGCGAGGTGGCACAGGCCAGCGCAAACCGTATTCGTGAGATCAAATACCAGAATGATCCTGCCGCAAAAAACTGGCGGGCATCACTGATCTCCTTCATGGGCCGCCTGCACTGGCATTGCCACTTCATGCAGAAGCTCGAGGATGAACCGCTGCTTGAATTCGACAATCTCCACCGCGGCTATGACGGTGTTCGGCCCGATATTGCCGACCTCAGCAAACTGGACGCATGGTGCACGGGGCAAACAGGTTTTCCCTTTATCGATGCCTGCATGCGGGCGCTGGACCGGCACGGCTGGATCAATTTCCGCATGCGGGCCATGCTGATGTCTTTTGCCAGTTACGATCTCTGGCTGCCATGGCGTGCCAGCGGACTGCATCTGGCGCGGCAATTTGTCGACTATGAACCCGGCATCCATTGGTCGCAGGTGCAGATGCAATCAGGAACCACCGGCATCAACACGATGCGGGTCTATAACCCCGTCAAACAGGGCTTGGACCAAGACCCCACGGGAGCCTTCATACGCCGGTTTGTGCCGGAACTTGAAGGCGTACCGGATGCGTTTATCCACGAGCCATGGAAATGGTCGGGCGCATCCTTGCTGGCCTACCCGCCACCGATTGTCGATCATGCCACGGCGGCAAAAGCGGCCAAGGATGCGCTTTATGCTTTGCGCAAGGGAGCGGGGCATAAAGAGTTGGCGCGCAAGATTGTCACGAAGCACGGCAGCCGCAAGGCGGGGACACCAGCGGCCGGAAGAAAGCCCAAGGCGAAAGCCACAGCAGGGCAAGCGGCGCAACTGACGCTGGATTTTTAATACTCTCTTTTCGTCACCATCCCTGTGCCAGTCGCGGTCCGGATTGACGTCCACTATCCGGACAGGGTACGGCGACAAGGTCCGGCATATGGGTCCAGTGCATCAGCGCCATCGCCTGATCGGGCGTGGCCTCAAGCCAGGCCTGATGCAGCTCGGGCTTGATGATGACGGGCGTGCGCTTTTCATCCGCCGGCTTATGAAAGCGTTTCATCAAGGGATGCCGGTCGGCATTGACGGTCAGCATGGTGAAGCTGACGACGATTTCGCCTGTGGCGGGAGAGGTCCAGCGTTCCCACAGGCTGGCTATTCCGAACGGGCTCTCGCAGGGCAAGCCGATCTTCCAGCGGATCGAGCGGCCGGTTTCGTAATCGGGCTCATAAAAATGGTCGACCAGCATGAGGCCGTATTGGGCTTGTCGCCATGGGTCGCGGAAGCTGGGTTTGTCGGCAGCGGTTTCGCTGCGGGCATTATAGGTATTGCGGCCGGGCTTTTCATCTTTCGCCCATGCGGGGATGAGACCGAAACGGGCGGACCCGCAGGCGATCCGGCCCGACCGGCGGCTTTTGACAACAAGCGGGCCGTTGAAGCCGGGATAGACCTCGACCGGACCGGCATCAGGCAGGCCTGTGCCGAACTGTCCGACGACCCAATCGGCATTTCTGGTCGCCGCAAAATTGATGCACATCGGTTTTAACCCTTTGACTGGCAAGTCGGGAACAACGGCTTCTTGAAACGCCGAATGCCCCCGTGCCGCCCGCTGTCATTGGCGCACAGTGTATGGAAAATCTTTGAGAATTTTGGCACACAAGGTTGGCAGCCCCATCTGTTTGACACGTTCGTCGAACGCGGTCGTGCCTTGCACCAGCAATTGCTTGCTGTCCTTTTCGCCTAATTTCCTGGTGCAATCATCGGCCTGAATGGTGAAGCCCCGGCTATAAAAAGTAAAATTGCACTGGTTATAGGCACGGCTCAGCAATCCATGGACTTTGAGATGGTCTTCGCATTGATTGGCTGTTGCAGGCTTGTTGTTTTGCGCATGCGCATCGGGCACCAGCCCTGAACATATCATGCAAATACCTGCAACAATGACCCGCACAAAATGCCGCATAGCCCATCAGTCCAACGAGAAATCCTATGATCAATCATGACCAATTTTATACATTGCGTCCCTTCGCTTCCAGCCAAAAAAGAGTCTGCCGCTGATCTTTCGTTCTAAAACTGCCCTGCCTAAAACTGCACTGCCCTGCCGAGGGGGAGCACTGTCCTCACACGTGTGGATATCAGATTGTTGTCCGGCGGGCATCCCCCTTTGCAACACGTCTCCACCGATATGGGTTTCCCCCGTCAATCCAGACTTGCCAGCGCATCCTGCCAGTAGCGGCGGTTGATGTAGTCATCGGCACTGGTTTTGATCCGGTTGGGAATGGCCCTGATCAACCCGCTGATATTGATCAGGCTCTGCAAGGCCGCGGTGCTGGCATTGCCATCGGCGGGGAAAATGCCGTCGGCCACATAATCGTGCCACGCACGGTCGGCATAATGGGCGCTGATGCCGGTGCGGGCCATGGCGATGGCGCGGCACCCGTCCTTGTCGGCGACAAACCACCGATGCGCACGGATGAAGGCGCGCATGAAACGGATCAGCAAAGCCTCATGGGCTTCGGCCCAGTCGTGATTGACATGCAATGACGTGAACTGGAAATCGGGGATGATGTGGCGGGGCTCGCATAGGCTGTGATAGCCCTGGTCCATCGCGATGTAATTGAGTGGCGCGCCCTGCAATCCGGCATCGATGCCACCCGATTGCAATTTGTCCCAGCGCGCCAGAATAGGACCGACGGCCTCCATCCGGTAATCCTCGGGATAAGACAGACCGGCCTGCTTCAGCAATTCGATGATCAAAGACGAACTGCCCGCGTCGAGCGAGGAGACGCCAATGGTTTTTCCGCGCAGATCCGCAATGGTCCTGATGGAATTGCGGCTGATCAGAGAGAAGGGCAAGCGGTTGACATTGCCGCCGATGATCTGTTGCGCCCCGCCCGCTTCATGGTCGAGCACGACATGTTCGCTGATGCCATAGACGAGGTGCGCCCGGCCCTGGCGCAGCCGGTCGGTGACCTCGTCAACGCCTTCGATATGCTCGATGGCAACCTCGAGCCCCTCCTCGGCGAACAGGCCTGCATCGCTTGCAATCCAGACCGGCATGTTGAAATAATTGCGCGAGACACATGCAAAATTCAGCCTGTCCATCGGCAAACTCCCCATCGCGCGGTGATGCAACCCATCATGTGATATCGAATATTTTCGTCTGGTCGAGCGTGCTGTCGAACCAGGCCGCAATGCCGCCCTGGCGATCGGCGATGTAGACCGGTTCGCCATCCTGCAGGACCATCGGCACGTCATGGCCGGGGATCAGGACAGTCCCGGTTTTGTGCTGCCACAGCCCCCAGATCATCTCGATGGAGGTGCGGCTGACCGTCTGGTCATAGGTCATATCCGCGCTTCGGGAGAGGATTTCAGCCCGGTTTTTGGCAGCGTCTCCGGTGAAAATGATGTCGCGGCTCTCCCCCTCGAGCACGAAAATCAAATGGCCCGGGGTATGGCCGGGAGCATGATGCGCAGTAAGACCCGGTAGAACCTGTTGGCCCGCCCCGATCCGTACGAGTTGGGGGGAGCGGTCAAGCTCGCGCACATAGAGTTCGGGCACAGGCGTGGTGCCCCATGGCTCGTTGAGCGACCATGCGAGCTCGTCACTGTCAATCAGCACACGGGCATTGGGAAACATCACCCAATTGACCGAGTGGTCCCAATGCGAATGGGTCAGCACGACATCGGTCACCTCAGCCGGTGTCAAACCATTCGCCGCCAGCCGGTCGAGCACCAATTGGCGTTGGCCGAACGCGCCGGTATCGATCAGCACCACCCGGCCATGGCCGCGCAGCAAGGCAATGGTCGACCAGCCCAGGCCACCGTGACACACGGCTTTGCCGGGATAGCCCTGCACGGCAATCTCGATCTGGTAACCAGCCTCTGTCAGCCGTTGCGGTGTTGCGGCGGTGGCAGCCATGCCTGAACCTCGTCTTGAGAATGCGCGGATAAGTTAGTGGCCGAGATAGACCTTCTGCACATTGGGGTCTTTGGCAAGGTCCGCCGAAGGGCCCGACATCGCATTGCGTCCGACCTGCAACACATAGGCATGGTTGGAAATCTCGAGTGCCAGTTCGACCGACTGCTCTGCCAGCAGAATGGTGAGGCCGGTCCTGTTGAGCCTGATCAGGGTGTCATACATGCTCTCGACAATGGCAGGGGCCAGACCGAGGCTCGGCTCGTCCAGCAGCAGCAATTCCGGATCGCTCATCAGGGCGCGGCCGACCGCAAGCATCTGCCGTTCGCCGCCCGACATCGTACCCGCCTGCTGCAGGCGCCGTTCCGCCAGTTTGGGAAAAATACTGTAGACTTTGTCGAGCAATGCCGCTTTTTTTGCCGCATCGGCGACCGTGGTGGCGCCCAGCATCAGATTGTTCTCGACGCTTTGCTGGACAAACAGCCGCCAGCCTTCGGGCGACAGGGCCAGACCTTGCGACACAATCGCATAAGCGGGCTGGTGGGTGATATCGCGGTCCGCGAAGACAATCTGTCCCGAGGAAGCGGGGATCAATCCGGCGATGGCATTCAAGGTTGTCGTTTTGCCTGCGCCGTTCGAGCCAAGCAAGGCAATGATCTGCCCGCGTCCGACCTCGAGCGAGACATCGGCAACACCGATCAGATCACCATATCTGACTTCGAGATGGCTGACACTCAGCAAGGGCTTGGGCGTTTCAGGATGGCTCATGTCTGATCTCCGGCAAAACCGCGCGCGGCATCGGCTGCGGCGCGCTTGCCCAGATAGGCGGTGACGACGGCAGGGTCGCGCGTGACCTCTTGCGGCGTGCCGCGGGCGATTTGATGGCCCTGATGGAAGACGATCACCTGTTGGGCCAGCGAGATGATCACTTCCATGATGTGTTCGACGATCACCAAAGTCATGCCGGTCTGGTGGATTTTGCGCACAAGCTCGATGGCCTGCCGCACTTCGGTGGCGGTCAGTCCTGCCATGGCCTCATCCAGCAACAGGATTTCCGGATCGGTTGCCAAAGCGCGGGCGATTTCCAGCCGCTTGCGACCCGGCGTCCCCAGACTACCGGCTACGGAGGACGAGACATCCACCAGCCCCACCAGATCGAGAACGTCGAGGGCGCGCCGGCGGGCCTTGGCGGGATCGAATGTGCGCAGAAACGCGCCGATCATCACATTTTCGAGAACGCTCATGGTCTCGAAGGTTTGGGGCACCTGAAAGCTGCGGGCGAGACCGCGCACGGCCCGCTGTTCCGGCGTCATCAGCGACACATCTTCCCCGTTCAGGATCACCCGCCCCGAGGTCGGCATCAGATCTCCGGTCAGGCAATTGAAGAAGGTCGATTTGCCCGCGCCATTGGGGCCGATCAGCCCGAGAATATCGCCCTTGCCGAGGGAGACCGAGACCGAATTGACAACGGTGAGCGCGCCGAAGGTTTTTGTTACATCGATTGCTTCAAGCAACATCGCGCACCTTTTGTTCGGACAAAGCGGGTTTGGCAGAGGCCAGACGATCAAGCACCAGCTTCAGCAGCCCACTGGGATAGAACCGCGCAATGATCATGATGATCGCGCCATAGACAACGAATGTCAGGCCGGCACCCTTGCCGCCGAGCAGGTTGTTGGAAATCTCCTCCAAAGGCACCAGAATGGCCGCCCCCACCAGCGGGCCGAACAGCAGACCCGCCCCGCCAAGAGCCGCCATGATCAGGATTTTCACCGAGGTGAGAATCCCCAAGCCGCTGTCGGGATCGATAAAGCCATACATGGTGGCATAGAGCGTGCCGGCGATCGAGGTCAGACCTGCACTCATCATATAGGCATAGAGCTTGTAACGGCCGGCCTGCACGCCCAGCGAGCGGGCGGCGCGCTCGTTGTCCTTGATGGCGCGCAGGTAGAAACCGATGCGGCTGTTTTCCATCCAGTATGTCAGGCCCAGCACCGCCAGCAGCACGACGAGAAACAGATAGTAGTAAGGCAGGGCCGAGGTGAAGGAGAGATCGAACACCGAGCGCGGCATCACAGGGCCGCTGAGACCGACGGCAGCACCCAGCGCCTCGACATTGGTGACGATCAGCCGGGCCAGTTCGGCCACGGCAATGGTGGCCATCGAAAAATAATGCCCCGACAGCCGCAGGGTCGGCACACCGATCAGCGCGGCGATCCCGACACTGGCCATCATGCCGACGGGCACCGCGGCAATCGGAGGCCAGCCGAAATGGGTAAAAAACGCCATCGAGGCATAGGCCCCGCAGCCGAAGAACACGACATGGCCGACCGACACCTGTCCGGCATATCCGCCGACAATATTCCATGCCGAGGCCGCAATGGCATAGAGCAGGACAAGAGCCCCGAGCCTTTGCAGGAAGGGCGTCGTAAACAGCAGGGGATAGACCACCACCAGCGCTAAAATCAGCAGGAGCCAGACAGACCGCTTCATCAGTTTTTCCCCATCAAGCCCTGCGGTCTGAACCACAACACCGCTATGAAGATCGTGTAGACGACAATGTCCTTGTAGACCGCGCCGATCAGATAGCCCGACAGGGATTCGATCACCCCGATCAGCAGACCAGCGACCAAAGCACCGGTGATCGAGCCGAAGCCACCCAGCGACACGGTCACGAAGGCAATGATGGCCAGCGTTTCACCGACCGTAGGGGAAATATAGAAGAAGGTTGCGATCAGCGCGCCGGCAATGCCGGTCAAGCCGGCAGCCAGCCCCCAGGCGATCGCCTGCATCCGGTCGGGCCGGATGCCCATCAGCTGCGCGGCGGTCGAATCCTCCGCCACCGCCAGCATTTTCGAACCTAGCGAGGTGCGGGTCAGCATCAGATGCAGGGTAATCGTCAGCACAATGGCCAGCGTCCCGGCCAAAAGCCGCGAGGCCTGGATGCGGATGCCCCAGAGATCATAGGTGCCACCCACCAGATTTTCCGGCAAGGACTGGAAATTGGCTCCGAATGTCCAGAACATGCCGTAGCGCAACAGCAAAGCCAGGCCGAAAGTGCCGAGAATTTGCGCCAGCATCGGCCCTTTCATAACATGACGGACCAGCGAGAAATAGGCAATGATCCCCAATGTCGCCAACAACATGGCGGCAATCGGCATCGCCAAGAACGGCCCGCCCCCGAAGAGCTTCCAGACCATGAAGGCAACATACATGGCGATCATGACAAAATCGCCATGGGCAAAATTGACCACGTTCATCATGCCCCAGATCAGGGTCAGCCCCGACGAAAACAGGGCATACACCGCGCCAAGCAGCAAACCACCGATCAGAACCTGAAGCAGAGACATCGACATCGGATCAGGACATCCATTCTAGACGCGGCCTGCTTGCAATGGCTTGCACACAAGGGAGGCTCGCGGACCACACGCCCGACGGCCTTTGCGGCGGTCGGACTGCTGCATCCCGAACCCTTCACTCGGGCACGGGATGCAACGGCGGGTTACAGGTGTTACCAGCCTTTATAGGGCATCTGTAACGGGGCGGTTGCGGACTGTTTCGGCCAAACCGACACATAGTCGTTGCCCTGGATCTGGATCAGCAGGGCAGACGCCATGATATTGTTGCCCTTCTCGTCGAACTTGACCCCGCGATAGCCCATCATCAGCTGGTTCGGCTTCAGATCGGTCGCCTTGAGGGCGGCCAGGATCTTGTTGGGATCGGTCGAGCCGGCACGGTTGATCGCATCCACCATCGTGAAGAAACCCTGCATGGCGCGACCGGCGCTGTCATCGAGATCATAACCGGTTTTTTTCTTGTACATCTCGTTCAGCCGGTCTGTCACGCTACCCGGCTTGCCTGCGCTCCAGGCCGAGCGGTTGATCGCACCCTGGGCAATCGGGCCGACACTTTTCAAGAAGGCCGCATCGGAAAAACCGGAATTGTCACCGATCAGGATCGGCGGCTTGTAGCCGAGCGCCTGCATGGTTTTCATGTACAAAATTGCATCCGAGGTATAGCTGACGAAAATGATGCAATCGGGGTTCTTGTCCTTCAACTGCAGCACCTGCGATTGCACATCGGTGGTGTTGGCGGAATAGGGAATTTCAAGACCGATATTGAGGCCATTGGCCTGTGCCGCCTCGCGGATCACTTTGGCGATAGACGTGCCGTATTCGGTATTCTCGTTGACGATGGCGATCTGGTCCACCTTGGTGCCGTTCGCTTTCATCTCCTTCAGGAATTCCATGTAGATTTTGGCGATATCCGAGGCCACCGGCGTTGTGCGGAAAAACCATTTGAAGCCGCGCTCGGTCAGGTTGGCAGCGACCGATTCAGGCGAGAGGAACGGGATGCCGTATTTCTCGGCAATCGCGCTGGCCGTCAATGTAATGCCCGACTGGTATGATCCCAAGACCGCATGGACCTTTTCTTCGGTAATCAGGCGCAAGGTCTGGTTCTGTCCGGCGGCCGGTGTGCCCTGGTTATCCGCGAACACCACTTCGACTTTCGCACCGTTGAGGTTGGGCAGTCCGGCATCCTTGGCCAGGGTCAAATCACCCAATTCCGGATGGGCATTGTTGATCACATCCACCGCCACTTCGATCGCCGCTTTGGCCGAAGCGCCTGCACTGGCGGCATTGCCGCTGAGCGGATAGACCGCGCCGATTTTCACCGTGTTCTGGGCAAAAGCCCCCGTCAGACCTAGCCCCAGAACCAAGGCAGCCCCTGCCATGGCGGTGCCCTTCATCAACCCCATTGTCTTGAACATGTCCCATCCCCGATCAGCAAAAGCGTTTCCATGGTCCACACGATTTATATCGTGTTGGTTCTTTTATTGTCTTGGTTCCAGGCCCGTACCCGCGCACTGAGCAAGTCGCACCATTGATTGAACTGGCATGATGCTACTGCATTTTAACCATATGGCTAGTGCTTATTTTACGGCATCAATCCCGATCCGTCCGCTTGCTCCGATGGCATGAAAACACACCTATCGTTGTTTGCCCAAAAGTGATCTACCATCGACGGGATCAATCGGGACTGGTCCCGGTTTCACGATCAGGTCTCATGATACAAGGACGCTGCCATGGCCCAACTTCAAAATTCTGCCAAGCTTGTGGCCATGATTTCGGGGGCCAATCGCGGCATCGGTTTGGCCATTGCCCGCCAACTGTCCCGACAAGGCTATGCCCTGAGCCTCGGCATCAGACGACCCGAGGATTTTGATGCGGTCAGAACCTTCGGCACAGCCGAGGCCATCACTGTCTTTGCCTATGAAGCCACCGATCCACAAGCCGGACAGCGTTGGCTTGAAGCCACAGTGCAGCAATTCGGGCAGTTGGATGTGCTGGTCAATTCTGCCGGCATCTTGCGCAAAGTCAGTCTGGCCGACGGGCTGGAGAGCGATCTCGACGCCATGATGGAGGTCAATGTCAAAGGCCCGTTCAGACTGATCCAGGCTGCCCTGCCGGTTTTGCGACAATCGGGACGCGGGCGTGTGGTCAATATTGCATCCTTGTCGGGCAAGCGGGTCCGCAACGACAATGTCGGCTACCAGATGAGCAAATTCGCCTTGATGGCTCTCTCGCATGCGGTAAGGGCCGCCGCCTGGGATGACGGGGTGCGCGCTCTGGCGCTGTGCCCCGGCTTCGTCAAAACCGACATGGCGCTTGGTGCCAGCGCCCTCCCGCCCGAAGGTATGACCAGCCCGGAGGATCTGGCCAGGCTGGTCGGCCTGATTGTCGAATTGCCCAATACGGCGTCGATTTCCGAACTGCTGGTCAATTGCTCATACGAGGTGATGCTGTAACGGCTGAGGGGAGGTCCGGCCCCGACACCGTCAGATCATCAATTCGATGAGGAACGGCCCGCGCTTTGTGAACGAGGCTTGCAGCAAATCGGCGAAGCCCTCGGTGCTGTCGGTGCTGGCCGCCTCGACCCCCATTGACCGGGCCATCTGCACCCAGTTCAGATCGGGATTGCCGAGGTCGAACATATCCAGCGCCGTGCGGCCGGGATTGGCGCCGACATTGGCCAGTTCGCCGATCAAAATCTGGTATTTGCGGTTGGACAGGATGACGGTTGTGATGTCGAGTTTCTCGCGGGCCTGCGTCCACAATCCCTGCACCGTATACATGGCCGAGCCATCGGCTTGCAGATTGATGATACGGCGTCCGGGCGCACCGATCGCGGCTCCGATCGAGACCGGGATCCCCTGCCCGATCGCGCCACCTGTCACACTCAGCCACTCATGTGGTTCGGCCGCCTTGCTATAGGCGGCAAAATCGCGCCCGAAGGACACGGACTCATCCGAGACAATCGCCCCTTCCGGCAACAGGCTGGCGACCGTCGCCGCCACCGAGGCCGAGGTGAGCGGCCCGCTGCCGATCGGCAGTTTGTCGCCGTGATAGGGCACGTCGATCTTGGGCGCATGCAGGACATCGGCAAGCCGCGCCAGTGCTTCCAGAATATCCTGTTCCTGCCGCGCCGTGACATGGATCTGCGCATCATGCGGGACCGGTGACTGCGGCTTGTTCGGATAGGCAAAAAATGTAACTGGTTTGAAGGTGCCGCACACCACCAGCGACTTGAGGCCTGCCAGCGCGGCTACCGCCTGGTCGACGACATAGGGCACGCGCTCGACAATGGCCCGCCCATAGCCGCGCGACAGCTTGCCATTGGCTCCCTGGGCGATCAGGCGGCATCCCGTCGCTGCAGAAATCCGGTAGGCCAAAGCCAGACCTTCCTGCGTCAGGCCGGCATGGCCCAGTATCAGACCATTGTCCGCACCCCCCTGCCGCAACATCCGTGCCGCCTGTTCGATGGCGAAGGAGTCGGCCAATGGCATGGTAGGAACAGGCAAGGCATCGCCGACAATACCGCCCTCGTTCCACGACACGTCCGAAGGCAGGATCAGACTGGCAATGTGACCGGGAGCGACATGGGCGGCCTGCACAGCCGCCGCGGCATCCTGGCCGACCGTGCGCACATCCATTGCCGTGCGGACCCAGGATGACACGCCGCGCGCCCAGCCTTCCGTGTCGGCCGTCAAAGGCGCATCGAGCGGGCGGTGATAGGTGGCCTGATCACCGACAATATTGACAATCGGCGAGCCTGCACGCCGCGCATTGTGCAAATTGGCCAAACCGTTGGCGAGCCCCGGCCCGCAATGCAGCAGCGTTGCCGCCGGCTTGCCGGTCACGCGCCCATAACCATCTGCAGCGCCTGTGACGACCCCCTCGAACAGGCCGAGCACGCATTTCATCCCGGGAATACGGTCCAGAGCCGCGACAAAATGCATCTCGGATGTACCGGGATTGGTGAAGCAGGTATCAACACCGCTTTTCAAAAGCGTATGGACAAGACTTTCGGCGCCATTCATCGGGGATACTCCATTTCCTCACCATCGGCATGATGCGTCTGGCGGCAAATATTGGCAAGTTGCTTAGAATGAAGGGGAGCACTCGGGACATGGATGTCATGACAACCCAAGCGCGCTGCGTCCAAGCCTCAGCGCATCCCATCCCGCCATATCCCGGATAAGCCTGCCGACGCCCTGACACTGTCCATTTGTTTGTGGCATAGGCGTTTCTCCCTCTCCCTTTTGCATGAAATATGCTTATAATGGCCCATTGTTGCCATCAGGTGTATCTCGTGTGAAGTTGCCTCTTGTTCAATCTCCCGCCATCAACCGGCCCCAGCTTTTGCGAGCCGGCGCGGCCTTGTTTATTGCCTTGTGGGTGGCCGGAACCGGCTATTGGCTGGCTGATGATGTGGTGGCCCAACGCCGTGCCACCCCCGAAGAGGCTCTGGCGATACGCTGGCAACCGGGCACCAACAAGCCCGACAAACCCGAGACGGGCAAACCCGAAGCCCCCAAGGTCGAGCCGCCCCCCGCCAAAAGCCAGAACATCAATGATCTCTTCTCGGTCCGCAAAGGCGGAGCGGAAGGATTTGACCCGCTCAGCCGCAATCCTCCAGCCAATGCGCCGATCATGGTACCCGACTGGCCACAGCGCATCATCGCGGCCTCGACCATTGTCTCGGTGCCATTCCTCAGCCTGATCGGCTGGATGATCATGATTGTCCTAGACCGCCGCAAAGCCGCCCGTCTGGTGGCCGAAGCCGCCGAAGCCAAGCGGCAACGGGAGATCGAATTCAAGAAATCCTTCTCTCCCAAGCGACCCGTCAAACATTACCAAAGCAAAAATCTGCCGAGACGATGACATGACCCGTTTACGCATCCTGATTGTCTTTTCGATCCTTTATTTGCTTATTCATAAGCTTTTTGTTGACCAATAAACTTTTTTTCGGCGCGCCTTTGTCAAAAAAATCGATATTTACGTGAGTATTCAGTCGATCGGCCTTCACGATCCTGACAGCATTACGGTATCAAACACCCCATTAAATCAAGATTTGTTGCAAGCATCGATTGCAATACGCCCTGATCCTGCTAGCCTACCCAAGTGCACTTAGGGGGGAGAGCGGCCATGGAATTCGGACAATATTTCGGGCTAACTGGATTAGCCTTTTTCGTTCTGTTTATTCTTGAGGAATTACTTGGCTATCCATTTGATGCCAAGCGCTAGACCCTGACGGGGTTTGTGGTTTCACGGCCAGAATCTCAGGGTATCCAGCAATATTTCAGCTAAATTCCGCCTGCATCGCGGCCAGATGCCGGTAGGAAGCCTTTCGCGCGCCGTGGTCATACAGGGCGCAGGCCACCATCAATTCATCGGCTCCGGTATGTTCGACGAAGCCATGCAGGGCCTGGCGCACGGTGTCGGGCGAGCCGACAAACGAACAGGCCAGCATGCGCGAGGCCTGGGCTTTTTCCGCAGGCGTCCAATAGGTCTCGATGTCGTCGATCGGCGGCGGCAATTTGCCGCGCTTGCCGCGCAACATATTCGTGCTGCGCTGCTGCAGGGTGGTGAACAGATAACGCGCTTCCTCGTCGGTATCGGCGATCACCACATTCACCCCCACCATGGCATGCGATTGCGCCAGTTGCTGCGAGGGGCGGAATGTCTCGCGATAGATATGCAGGGCCTGCATCAGCGCGTCAGGGGCAAAATGCGAGGCGAAGGCATAGGGCAGACCAAGCATCGCTGCCAGTTGCGCGCCGTAATGACTGGATCCGAGAATCCACAAAGGCACCTGGCAATCGGTGCCCGGCACGGCCTGAATGCGCTGGTCGGATTGCAAGGGCCCCAGAAAGGCCTGCAATTCCAGCACATCATTGGGAAAATCCTCAGCCGCATTGGGATCGCGGCGCAAAGCACGCAGGGTCATCTGGTCGGTTCCAGGCGCGCGGCCCAAACCGAGATCGATGCGCTGCGGATAAAGCGATTCCAGTGTGCCGAATTGTTCGGCGATCACCAGAGGCGAATGATTGGGCAGCATGATCCCGCCTGCCCCGATCCGTATCGTCGTGGTGCCGCCCGCCAGATAGCCGACCACCACTGAGGTTGCCGCCGAGGCAATGCCGACCATGTTGTGATGCTCGGCCACCCAATAGCGTTGATAGCCGAGGCTTTCGCACAATCGGGCCAGTTCGAGCGATTGGTGCAGGGCATCCCGCGGGGTCTTGCCTTCAGAGACGGGAACCAGATCGAGAACCGAAAACGCTGTCATCGTGCCACCTTGTGCTTGGTCTCCACCATAGGCGGAATGTACCGGCGATCAAGACCGTTTTGCACAGCCACAGAGCACAATAGCCTTCCCTCTTGCGGATCCTCGAGAGTCAAAACCGGTGGGGTAGCAGAATAAAAACTTGCACCGTGGCAAGTTTTTGCTAAATTGAACTCATATTTAAGAGGATTGTCAGTGAACCGCTCGGGTTCACAAGAGCAACGAACGCTCGCGGCCTCTGAAAGAATGTTGATCGTTGAGAGTGTTGACAGTTTTTTGTGTTTTTGATTGACCGTTCTGTTGATCAGTCGTGCTTTTTTTGTTCATGCGTTGTCCTGTCCTCATTTGACAAGCAAAGCCATCATGACAATTTCAGAACAGATGAATTCCGCACCGGAATCCGAGACTCTATCACCCTCCCTTGCGATCGCAAGTGATCAGGTCCTTCCGGCATCCGACACGCTCGCACTGGTCGATCTTGCCTCGCACAAAACCATGGAAGAGGCTTTGCCTTTCACCGTCGAATGGGCAGGCGGCAGCTACCGCATTTTTGTTCCGCGCAGCGTATTGGAGGATCTCGACCAGGCCACATCCTACCGGCATGACGACCAGATGATTGCCTCTTTCAAACGCAACAGGGATCTGATCCTCAAGCGGACGCTGGCTGCGCTGGAGAAAGGCCGCGGCCGGTGGGGCACGATCCTGCTCAAGCAATACGACTTTCCGGAGCTGTTCCAGTAACCGATGAACCCAACTGGTGATCCATGGCAGGGAAGCTCCCTGCCATGTTCAAATCAGAGCAGGGTCAGTGGACATGCCCCGCATGGCCGCCACCTGCACCCGCGGGGGGCGCCGCGCGGTTGCCGCCCATGCCTTCGACCTTGAAGTCGACCGAGACCGGTCCGGCCTTCTCGAACACCAACTGCCCTTTCAACACCTCGCCCTCGACCAAGGGACGCTTGGGTTTCAAAAACATCAGATGGAATGACCCCGGCTTGAACTCGACCGTCTCGCCCGGTTTGATCACGAGGCCGTCGGGCAGTGTCCGCATGGTCATCACGCCGTCTTTGGTCGCCATCTCGTGGATTTCGGTGTGGTCGGCAATCTCCACTGAGGCCGAAACCAGACGGTCGGGCCGTTGCCCCCCATTGGTGATTGTCAGATAGCCGCCTGCCACCGGCGCACCGGCGGGTGTCACGCGCGAACGTGTTGCCGTGACAACCAGACCACCTGCTGCGACAGTTTGGGATGCAGACCCCTGTGCGGCCACCACCAGCAGTGAGGGAGCGGGAGATTTCAGATCATGCGGATTCTGGTTGGCGGCGGGTATCTCGACCCAATCATGACGCCCCTTCTCGCAGGACTGCACAACCGGAAAGTACAAGCGTGTATCGGCAGGCACATCCTTGGCGATAAAGGCCTGGAAGGTGAACTCGTCATAATGGGCATCAGGCAGATTGCCGCCTGCCCAGGTGATCTCGCGCACACCTTCGGTCAGCGTGCTGTGGTAATAATCATAAGGCTTGGCATAGGCTTTCGTCTGGGTCGCGAGCGTCCAGCCGGCTTTCGGCATCGGTTTGACCGCAATCACACCGTCCGGAATGGACACGGTCAGCCGCGTCGTGGCGGTTTGCTCGCAACCGTGACCGATCTTGATAACGGCCTTATAGGAGCCATTGGCACTGGCTTTGGTCTGCTCCAATGAGGCATGGGCCAGCACGGCAGTATGGGCGGTTAACAGCATAGCAGAGGCAGCGCACAGGCTGCGGATCAGAGTCGGAATGGCAGACATGAATAGGGTCCATTTGCTTGATTGAACAGGAACATGCGGCTTGCAACAGCAAGCCGGAGGATCAGATCACAGCAAAGGAAACAGGCGGGGCGCGGGGCGGGTGGCGTTGGCCGCTTGATCGCTCGGGCGGCGGCAGTCCGTCGCCCAAACCGGCATCAAGCCGTTGTGCCCCGATCTCCCGTACTACGGGCAGAACAGAGCCAACCCCGCGAAAGGGAGGCGCAAGCCAGGACACGGCAGACAGACAGCCAATCTCGCAACAAGTCATATCGGCCGACTGCGCAGGCGCCTCGTCAGCCGCAACGGCATGTTCATGCGACAGGCAGATCACGGAGAGCGAGCGATCGCCTTCAAGCGTCACGCCCGCCAAAGCATGCAAGGGAGCCACAAGCGCCTGCACCACCAGCACATAAGCCAGAACCACCCCGAGCAGGGATGGCCAATGGCGCACAGTGAGGGGACCGGTTGCATGCATGAAACTCTCATACCGCAAATGCCTGTTGGAAGAAACAGGCCAGTGCAACACAAAAGCCCCGCAGCCCAAATTCAGCGGCGCAATGATTTTCCGCTGTAATTGCACAATTTTGCCAAACGGGCCGATAGTTCCGCCCGCAGCTCCTGTTCGCTCTGGCGGTAGAATGAGCTTGAGACCGACTCTGCCGGCAACATCTTTTCCGGTCTGGAGGACACTTGAGGAGAAAAAACAAGCGGCAAATGCCAAACTGTATTGCGCACCAGGCGCGTACCACTGCTGATCATGGCGAATTCATCTTTAAAAAATGTGATGTGAGAACCAACGGGATCACAAACATGCCGCAACGGCATACACAGCAGGGGAGACAAAACCCGTGCAAGACAAACAAAAGACAATCAAAAAACGTCTTCAAGAAAAGGACACTTCGACAATAGATTCGTTATGCCCGAAGACGCGGGAACACACAACCGACCAATACGGGAGAGCGTAAAATAATTAAACCATAGGTTGTATTTTGTATGCTTGCCCGGCGCACCCTCACACGGGCATGATGGCGGGGATGAAGGATCGTCCTGAGCGAGTGGAGCCTGCCTACATGCTGATTTTTGACGGCCATAATGATTGCTTGCTCCGCCTGTACAAATCGGGCGTGGCGGAGCCGGAAAAACTGTTTTTCAGCCCTGTCCCCCACGGTCATCTCGATCTGGCTCGCGCCCGCATGGGCGGATTTGCCGGCGGCTTTTTTGCCATTTATGTGCCTGCACAACAGAATGGGGGGGCAGCCGATGCGAGGATGACCTCATCCACCTATCATCTGCCTTTGCCCGCCCCGCTCGACCGCGCCTATGCCTGCGAGGCCACATTGGCCATGGCGGGCATATTGTTGCGCATCGCCGAGCAATCGGCTGGCGAAGTGGTGATTATAAGATCGGGTGCGCAACTCGCACAAACGATTGCCGCAGGAAAAATCGCTGCCATTTTCCATATCGAGGGGGCGGAAGCCATCGACCCCGACCTGATGATGCTGGATGTTCTCTATGAAGCCGGATTGCGGTCGATCGGCCCTGTCTGGAGCCGCAACAATATTTTCGCCCATGGCGTGCCCTTCCGCTATCCGAGTTCCCCCGACATCGGCGAAAGCCTGACCGAGCTTGGCAAGAACCTCATCCGCCATTGCAACCGCAAGCGGATCCTGATCGATCTCTCGCATCTCAACGAAAAGGGGTTCTGGGATGTGGCTGCCCTGTCCACCGCACCGCTGGTGGCCAGCCATTCCAATGCGCATGCGCTGTCGGCGCAATCGCGCAATCTGACCGACCGGCAACTGGACGCCATTCGAGAGAGCGGCGGCTTGGTCGGCGTCAATTATGCGACCGCTTTCCTGCGCGAAGACGGACAGCGCACCCCTGATACGCCGCTGTCCGACATTGTCCGGCATGTCGCCTATCTGGTCGAACGTCTCGGCGAGGACAAGGTCGGGTTGGGGTCAGATTTTGACGGCGCGGTGATTCCTGACGCTTTGGGAGATGTCGCTGGCCTGCCCAAACTGGTCGAGGCTCTGCGCGCCCACGGCTTTGGCGAAGCCACCGTGGAAAAAATCTGCTGGCGCAACTGGGTGGATGTGATTACCCGCACCATCGGCTAGGCCGTTTGCAGCACAACTTTATTAATTCCTCTAAAAAGGAAAAAACGTTCTTATTGCAGAACACAATCAATATTGATATGACACGGACCTATCGGAAATAGCATCGGTATCGAGAGCGCGAAGGAGTCCATCATGTCGGAACCAAGTCACAATCCTGCCTGGCATCTCGACACGATGATGGTGCATGAGGGCACCAACAGATCCAGTTTCGGTGAAACCTCCGAAGCGCTGTTCCTGACCCAGGGCCATGTCTATGAGTCCGGCGAGCAATGCGAAGCGCGGTTCAATGATTCCGAGCCGGGGTTTATTTATGCCCGTTTTTCCAACCCGACAGTGGCCATGTTCGAAGCCCGCATGGCGGCGCTGGAAGGGGCGGAGGCAGCCCGCGCCACCGCCTCCGGCATGGCGGCCGTCACACTGAGCCTGATGGGGCAGGTCAAAGCGGGAGACCATGTGGTCGCAGCGCAAGCGCTGTTTGGCTCCTGTCGATATGTGATCGAAGAATGGTTGCCCCGCTTCGGGGTTGAAACAACACTGGTCGACGGGCGTGATCTGGCCGCCTGGAAAGCCGCCGTCAAACCCAATACCAAAGCGTTTTTTCTGGAAAGCCCCTCCAATCCCAGCCTCGAAATCATCGATATTGCAGCCGTCGCCACCATAGCCCATGCGGCGGGCGCGACCTTGACAGTCGACAATGTCTTTGCCACCGCCCTGTGGCAAAAGCCGCTGGTCTTGGGGGCCGACTGCGTGGTCTATTCAGCCACCAAACATATCGACGGTCAGGGCCGTTGCCTCGGCGGGGTCATCCTCGGTTCGAATGAATTCATCGACACCTATATCAAAACACCGCTGCGCCAGACCGGCCCGGCGATGTCCCCCTTTAACGCTTGGGTGATGCTGAAAGGTCTCGAAACCTTCTCGCTGCGGGTGGAGCGCCAGACCCGCTCGGCATCGGAACTGGCCGATGCGCTGGCCGGGCACCCTACGATCACAAAACTGATCTATCCGGGCCGCAAGGACCATCCCCAAGCCGAGTTGATTGCCAGACAAATGGCCGGCGGATCAAGTCTGATCGCACTAGAGATCGCTGCGGGCAAGCAAGGGGCCTTCCGTTTCATGAATGCGCTGTCTCTGATCAAGATCTCCAACAATCTAGGCGATGCCAAAAGCCTGATTACCCATCCTGCGACCACCACGCATCAACGCTTTACACCCGAACAAAGAGACTTGATGGGAGTCGGCGAAGGCTTGGTGCGCCTATCGGTTGGATTAGAGCACCCCAAAGACCTGTTGGCGGATGTATTGCAGGCTTTGGCGCGCGTCTAAACCAAAAGTGGCATGGTTTAGACATGGTATGATCGAACCTTGCACGCCAAAAAAAATTCTATTACACTTCATCTATCGACTTGGCTTGACTGCTGGGCCGCTTTTCTTATCGAACGGCGCACGCTTCAGACTCTTGCTTGATCGAATAACCCGCAGGGGCGCGAATGCCCTGCACCTGAAGTGTACTTGAGAGAGAAAGGTCGGCGCCATGGAACAGGGCACCGTTAAGTGGTTCAACGAGCAAAAGGGCTACGGATTTATCCAGCCTGACAACGGCGGCAAAGATGTGTTCGTGCACATTTCGGCCGTCGAGCGCGCAGGTCTGCGCGGCTTGAAGGACGGACAGAAGATCGGTTACGAGCTGGAATCAGATCGTCGCACCGGTCGT